>DASXLW010000246.1:0-24093 GCA_036496025.1 Streptosporangiaceae bacterium | reverse complement strand
CCCGGTCACGCTGGCCACCCGGCGGGCCCGGGGCCGGCGCCGAGTGTCCGGGTGAAGCCGGGCGGGATCACGACATCGGCCGCGGTCAGCTCGCGGACCGAGGAACGGCCCAGCCCGAGCAGGGCCGAGTCGATGCCGCTGCGCAGGATGTCCAGCACGTTCTCCACCCCGGCCTGGCCGCGGGCGGCCAGGCCCCACAGGTAGGCCCGGCCGATCATCACCGCGCGTGCGCCTAGTGCTAGCGCCTTGACCACGTCGCCGCCCCGCCGGACGCCGCCGTCGAGCAGCACCTCGATCTGGTCGCCCACGGCGTCGGCGACGGCCGGCAGCGCCCTGATCGTGCCCGGCGTGCTGTCCAGGTTGTTGCCGCCGTGGTTGGACACCGAGATCGCCGTGACCCCGGCATCGACCGCCCGTCGGGCGTCATCGACCCGGGTCACGCCCTTGAGCATGAACGCCCCGCCCCACCGCTCCCGCAGCCAGCTCACGTCCTCCCAGGTCGGCAGCGGCGAGCCGAGCCACTGCCCGTAGGCACCGAAGAACGTCGGCGCGGGCTCGCCGGGGGCCGCCATGTTCGGCACGGTGAGGTCCGGCAGCCGGCCGGTCATGGCGAAGTCGGCCAGCCACCGCGGGCGGCGCAGCACCTCGGGCGCGAACCGCAGCATCGTCGCGAGGTCCAGGCGCTCCGGAATGGCCGGGCTCCCCCAGTCCCGAGCGTGCGAGAACGTCCAGTCCAGCGTAAGGATCAGCCCCAGCACGCCGGCCGCGCGGGCCCGCTCGATGTGCGGCAGCATCTGTTCGCGGCCGCCGATCCAGTAGGTCTGGAAGAACGTCCGCGGGTTGGCCGCCACGACCTCCTCAACCGGCTGGCTGGCGAACGAGCTCAGGCCCATCACGGTCCCGCGCGCCGCGGCGGCCCGGGCCACGGCCAGCTCGCCGTCCGGGTGCACGGCCTGTACGCCGGTCGGCGAGATCAGTACCGGTAGCGCGATGCCCTGGCCCATGACCGTGGTGGCCAGGTCGCGCCGGGCGGCCAGCCCGGCCACGTGCGGCGCGAAGCCCAGCTCGCTGAACGCGCTGACGTTGTCGGTGATGGTCACGCCCTGCTCCGAGCCAGCGACCAGCGCGCCGTACACCGGCGCGGGCAGCCGCTTGCGCGCTCGCCGCTGCGCCTCGGCCACCGTCTCGAACCAGGCGCTACCCACCCGTCAGCCCGCCGGCCAGCCCCCCGGCCGCCCCCGTCATGCTTCCCCCCTGACCATGTCGATCAGCCTGCCGAGGACCGCGCCGCTGCTGACCCGCAGCCCGTCGTGCTCGTACTCGTTGGTGACCCAGGGCCGCAGGCCACCGGTCGCCTGCGCCGTGGCCAGCGAGAAGGACGCGTCCACGTACATGTCATCGAAGTAGACCGCCGCCGCGGCGGGCACGTCGTTGGCCGCCAGCCGGTCCGGGTCGTACAGCCGCGGCCAGTCGTCGCGCTCGGCGAGCAGGTCCGCGGCCGCCCGCAGCGACCGCAGCCGCGGCTCACCGTCTACCATCCACGGGTAGATCATCTCCCCCGTGAACAGCAGCGGGACATCGCCGTCCAGGGCGGCCGCCGGGTCGAACCCGGCGAACTCCGCGCGCACTCGCTGCGCGGCCCACCGGGTCGCGCCCTTGCCCTGCGCGTAGCAGGCCTCATGCAGCAGCGCGTAGATCGGGTTGTGCATGACGATGTGCGGCTGGACCTCATACAGGAACTCCTCCGCCAGGTCGTCTCCCGCGAACGGATCTTCGAGCAGGTAGTGCAGCGTGTGGGTGCCGGTGCTCATGCCCAGCATGTGGCCGAGCGACTGGAACGCCTCCACGGTGAACGGGGTGCCGTCGGGCAGCGCGACGTCGTGGCTGCGCAGGTGCCTGGCTACCTGCCTGGCGCGGTCGGCATCCTCGGGATAACGCACGTAGTGCGCGGCCGTCTTGGCGGCGCACCGGGGGTAGGTGGCGCGGTAGACATCTTCGGCCGTGGTCTCCAGCCCGGGCACCCCGCCGGTGATCAGCGCCTCGCGCAGCCCTTCGGGTGCGAGCGACAGGTAGGTGACCGCGCAGAAGCCGCCGTAGCTCTGGCCGAGCACGGTCCACGGCTCGTCGCCGATCAGCGCGCGGCGGATGATCTCGGCGTCCCTGACGATCGAGTCGGCCCGGAAGTTCGCCAGGTAGTCGGCCTGCGCGCGGGCACTGCCCAGCCCGGCCAGCGCCTGCCTCGTCGCCGGGGTGGACCGGCCGGTGCCGCGCTGGTCCAGCAGCAGCACCCGGTAGTCGTTCAGCGCGCGGTCCAGCCAGCTCTCCCGGCCGATCGGGCGCGGCGACGCGCCGCCGGGGCCGCCCTGCAGGAACACCAGCCAGGGCTGGCGCGCATCGGTCTTGGCCGCCCCGACCACCGCACGGGCGAACACCTCGATCTGCGGCCCGGCCGGGTCGCCGTGATCGAGCGGAACGGTGAACACGTGGTCGGTCAGCACGGTGCCTGGGTGGCGGAAGGAATGCATGCCCAGCACCGTATCCCGGACGCGGGTCAGGGGCGCCAGGCGGCGGCGACCTCGGGATACCACGGCTCGCCCGGGCGCACGCCGGCCTGGCCGAACAGCCGGTCCCTGGCCTCGTCCGCCAGCCGCCGCAGCCGCTCGCGATCGACGCCGGCCAGCTCTCCCCCGGACTTCAGCACCCGCCCGCGCACCAGCACGGTATCCACGTTCGCGGGGGTGGCCGCGAGCACGGCCGCGGCGACCGGGTTGTTCAGCGGCAGCAGGTTGAGACCGGGCCGCAGCAGGATCAGGTCGGCGTCCTTGCCCGGGCTGAGCGAGCCGGTGATCGATTCCATTCCGAACGCACGCGCGCCGGCCAGGGTGGCAAAGTCCAGCACGTCCGTGGTCGTGAGCTCGAACCGGTCGAGCTGGCGGCCCGCCTCGAGCGCCGCAGCGTGCAGCCTGCCGCGCTCGGCGGCCAGGGCGACCCGCATGCAGCCGAACAGGTCGCCGCCCACCCCGGTGACCACGTCCACGCCCAGCCCGGGCCGGATCCCGGCGGCCAGGAGGCGCCCGGTGGCCGGGTAGCCGTGACCCATGTGCAGTTCGACCTCGGGCGCGATCGACACCGCCCCGCCCGAGTCCGCGATCATCGCCAGTTCCTCGTCCGGCAGCGAGGTGCAGTGCACGAACGTGAGATCCGGGCCGAGCAGGCCGGCCGCGCGCAGCTGATGCACCGGCTTGGTCAGCCCCCAGCGGCCGCTGCCGGCGTGCAGGGTGAGCCGCAGGCCAAGCTCCCGGGCCAGCCGCCAGTCGCGGCGGGTGACGGCGATGTCGCAGTGCTGCGGTCCCCGGGCCGCCATGGCCAGCGTGACCAGGCCGTGGCCCGTGCCGCGGCGCCCGGCCAGCCGCCGTATGTCCTCGTCGTGCGGCAGCGCGCTGGCCACGTACCAGTCCCGGCTGCGCGCGTCCATCGGCGTGCCGTGGCCGAACACGGCCCGGATCCCGGTCTCGGCCAGCGCGTCGAGCGCCGCGTCCGCGTGCTCGGGCGTGTTCATGATGTGCGCGAAGTCCACCAGCGTGGTGATCCCGGCGTCCAGTGCCTCGTACGCGCCGGCCAGGGTGGCCGCGTACACGTCCTGCGGGCGGTAGAGCGGGCCGAACACCTCGCGCATGCCCTGCATGTACTGGGCCAGGGTCCAGTCGGCCGCGATACCGCGGATCAGCGACTGCCAGGTGTGCCGGTGCGTGTCGATCAGGCCGGGCAGCACGATCGCGCCGGCCGCGTCGATCACGGTGCTGCCGGCCGGCGGCCGGGCCGGGCCGCCCAGCGATGCGATCCGCCCGCCGGTGATGAGCACGTCGGCGCCGGGCAGCACGCCGAGCCCGGGATCGCCGGTGATCACGGTCCCGCCGCGGACGAGGATGTGCGGCGGCCCCTGCGGGCCGGCGCCCGGTGCCTGGCCTGGCATGCTCATGGGCTCCATCTTGGCAAAAGCGGCCCGCTGGCCGGGCCCGGCGCTCCCGGGCTGGTCAACCAGAGCCGCGGCGCGCACGCCAGGCGCCGGAGCGGTACCGTGCTCAGCGTGAGCGTGCCAACGCTGCGCGATGTGGCAGCCCTGGCCGGAGTGCACCCGGCGACCGCGTCCCGGGCGCTGAATCCGGCGACCAAGGGGATGACCAGCTCGGACACCGCGCAGCGGGTGCTGCGGGCGGCCGAGCAGCTCGGCTACCGGCCGAACGCGGTGGCCAGGAGCCTGCGCACCGCCCGCTCGACCAGCATCGGCGTGGTGGTCCCGGACCTGACCAACCCGCTCTTCCCGCCCATCGTGCGGGGCATCGAGGCCGCGTTCGCACCGCACGGTTACGTGCTGCTCATCGTCAACACCGACAACAACCTGACGCAGGAGGCGCAGCTGATCGCCTCGCTGCAAGCGCGTAGCATCGACGGCCTCATCCTCGCCACGGCCCGGCTCGACCACCCGCTGATCGAGACGCTCGCGGCCGGTGACCTGCCGGTCGTGCTGGTGAACCGGCGCCGCGAGGGGCTGACGCTGCCCTGCGTGGTGCCCGACGACGCGGCCGGCATCCGGCTCGCGGTCGCACACCTGGCCCAGCTCGGCCACCGGCGCATCGCGCACATCGCCGGGCCGCAGGACACCTCGACCGGGACCGCCCGGCTGCAGGCCTTCCGGGCTGCGGTACGCGAACACGGCCTGGCCCGGGACCAGGCGCTCGTCGCAGTCAGCGAGTCGTGGTCGGAGGCCCAGGGCGCGCGCGCTCTGCGCGGGCTGCTTACCGGCGGCCAGCGGTTCACCGCCGTCCTCGCGGGCAACGACATGCTGGCCCTGGGCTGCTACGACGTGCTGGCCGAGCGCGGGATCGCCTGCCCGGACGACCTCAGCGTGGTCGGCTTCAACGACATGCCGTTCATGGACAAGCTGCGTCCCGCGCTGACCACGGTGCACATCCCGCAGCATGATCTGGGGGCCGAGGCGGCCCGGCTGCTGCTCGACCAGATGACCAACTTCCGCCGCGAGGAACGAGCCGTGCTGATGCCCGTGGAGCTGGCGGTGCGCGAGTCGACCGGCGCGCCGCCGGGAACGGTCGCTGACATGCCGACTCGTCGCCGCCGCCGTGACTGAGCCCGCGGACCTGACCGTCCGGCTGACGGTGAACGGACGGGTGCACGAGGTCCGCGCTGACCCGGAGCTGACGCTGCTCGACGTGCTGCGCGGCGAGCTCGGGCTGGCCGGGCCGCGGTTCGGCTGCGGCGCCGGCCTCTGCGGCGCCTGCTTCGTGCTGCTGGACGGGCAGCCGCGGCCCGCCTGCGACCTGCCCGCGGCGGCCGCGGCCGGCCGGGACGTGGTCACGGTGGAGGGCCTGGCCGCCGGCGATGACCTGCACCCGGTGCAGCAGGCGTTCATCGACGAGCAGGCGGCCCAGTGCGGCTACTGCACGACCGGCCTGGTGATCAGCGCGGTGGCCCTGCTGCGGGCCTGTCCCGCGCCGACCTCCGAGCAGGTGCGCGAGGCCCTGGAGCCCAACCTGTGCCGGTGCGGTTCGCACGGCCGGGTGGTGCGGGCCGTGCTCAAGGCCGCCGCGGCGGAGCGGGACTGACGGTCATGCCACCGCCGCCTGCGCCGGAGCCGGGCCTGCCGGGAGATCTCGCGGCCACCCCGGTGCTGGGACGCTGGCTCGATTTCGGCGTGGACGGCGTCGTCACCATCGCCACCGGCAAGGTCGAGTACGGGCAGGGGGTGTGGACGGCGCTGGCGCAGATCGCGGCCGAGGAACTCGACGTGCGGCTGGCCCGGGTCCGGGTCGCCCCGGTGTCCACGGCCACCAGCCCGGACGAGGGCACGACCTCGGGCAGCAAGTCGATCGAGGACTCCGGCGCGGCGCTGCGTCAGGCGTGCGCGCAGGCCCGGCGCGCGGTGCTGGCCGCCGCCGCGGGCCGGCTCGGCGCTGACCCGGCCGCGCTGGGCATGCGCGACGGCGAGGTCGTCACGTCGTCCGGCGGCACCGGGCTCAGTTACTGGTCGCTGGGCGGCCCCGGCCTGCGCGACGCGGCCGGCCCGCCGGTGGCGGCCAAGCCCTGCGCCCAGTGGTCGGTCGCCGGACGCAGCGCCCCGCGCATCGACATCCCGGACAAGGTGACCGGCCGGCCCCGGTTCCTGCACGACCTGCTGCTGCCCGGCATGCTGTTCGGCCGGGTGGTCCGGCCGCCCGCCGTCGCGGCCGAGCTGCAGGCCGTCGGCCAGGCTGACCTGCCCGCGGGTGTGATCGACGTCGTCACCGACGGGTCATTCCTCGGCGTGGTCGCCGAGACCGACGCGGCCGCGCGGGCGGCCGCCCGGCGGCTCGGCCACGCGGCCCGGTGGAAGGTACGCGATTCGCTGCCCGACGAGAATGACCTGCGGAGCTTCCTGCTCGGCGAGCCCGCCGAGATCTCGGTGATCGCGCGGCGGCGTGACCCGGCCGCCGCCGCCCGCGCGGCCCGCACCCTGACCGCGGAATTCAGCCGGCCGTTCCTGGCCCACGCGTCGATGGCCCCCAGCTGCGCGATCGCGCAGGTGCAGGACGCGGCGGTCACGGTATGGACGCACAGCCAGGGCATCTTCGCCCTGCGCCGGGCGCTGGCCGCAGGCCTGGACATCGAGCCCCGGCGCCTGGTCGTCCGGCACGCCGAGGGGGCCGGCGCCTACGGTCACAACGGCGCCGACGACGCGGCGCTCGACGCCGTGCTGCTCGCCCGGGCCCCGGCCTGTCGCGGCCGGCCGGTGCGGGTGATGTGGTCGCGGGAAGACGAGATGGCCTGGGCGCCGCTCGGCTCGGCGATGCTGGCCCGGCTGTCGGCCGGGCTGGGTCCCGACGGCCGGATCCAGTCCTGGCGGCAGGACGTGTGGAGCAACGGCTTCCTGGGCCGCCCCGGCACCGGGGGCGAGCCTCGGCTGCTCGCGCTCGCGCACCTGGCCAGCGGGCAGCCGATGTCCGCGGCCCCGGACGGCCCGCCGGTGCCCATCATCGGCTCGGTCCGCAACTCGTTGCCCGGCTACGACATCCCCGACGTCGAAGTGACCCGGCACCGGCTGCTGACGATGCCGATCAGGACCTCCTCGCTGCGCTCGCTGGGCGCCTTCCTCAACGTGTTCGCGATCGAGTCGTTCATGGACGAGCTGGCGGCCGAGGCGGGCGCGGATCCGGTCGCCTTCCGGCTCGCGCACCTGGCCGACCCGCGCGCCCGGCGGGTGATCGAGCAGGCAGCGCAGATGGCGGAGTGGCCCGTCCAGCGGGGTCAGGACGCCGGGCTCGGTATCGGGTACGCGCGGTACAAAGGCACGTCCGGCTACTGCGCCGCGGTCGCCGAGGTCGAGGCGGGCACCGAGGTCCGGCTGCGCCGGCTGTGGCTGGCTGTGGACGTGGGCCGGGTCATCAACCCGGACGGGGTCATCAACCAGGCCGAGGGCGGCGCGGTGCAGAGCGCGAGCTGGGCGCTGCGCGAGCGGGTCCGCTTCGACCGGGCCGCGATCACGTCGGTGAGCTGGGACAGCTACCCCATCCTGCGGTTCACCGAGGTCCCCGACGTGACCGTGCGGGTCGTCGCCGCGCCCGGCGAGCAGGAATCCGGGGCGGGCGAGGTGGCGCAGGGGCCGGTGGCCGGCGCGATCGGCAACGCGGTGGCCGCCGCGGTCGGCGTGCGGGTGCGGGATCTGCCGCTCACCCGGGACCGGATCATCCGGGCCATCGAGGCGGGCTAGCCGCTCCGCGCTCAGGCGGAGCCTAGCGCACCCCGCGCGGGCGGAACTGTACGCTGATCCGCGGCCCCGCGGCCGCGGCGGCCTTGGGCACCGCATGCTCCCAGGTGCGCTGGCAGTTCCCGCCCATCACGAGCAGATCGCCGTGGCCTAGGTTGCGCCGCAGCGCAGTCCCGCCGCCCCGCGGGCGCAGCAGCAGCGCGCGGGGGGCGCCTAGCGAGACGATCGCGACCATGGTGTCCTCCGTGCTGCCGCGCCCGATCGTGTCGCCGTGCCACGCGACGCTGTCCCGGCCGTCCCGGTACAGGCACATGCCGGCGGTCAGGAACGGCTCGCCGAGCTCGGCGGCGTAGTGCGCGCTGAGCTCGTGCCTGGCCTGGTCCAGCACCGGATCGGGAAGCGGCGCTCCCTCGCCGTAGAAGCAGACCAGCCGCGGGACGTCGACCACCTGGTCATACATCCGCCGTCGATCGGCACGCCACGGGACCGCGGCCGCCAGCCGGCCGAACAGCGCGTCCGCTTCCCCGATCCAGCCCGGGCGGACGTCGATCCACGCCCCCTCGCCGAGCGCGGTCCGCCGTACCGATGACCCGAGCGGTCCCGGGCCGGTCCCGTCCGCGCCGTCGAGCAGCGACCCCTGAAACGCGAGCGTCATGAAACCGAGCCTAGCTCAAATACGTGTTCGAGGCGCTGCCCCGCAACCCCGGCGGCCGCGAGGGGCCGGCGATCAGTCGGCGGGCAGGCCGAGGGCACGCTTGATGAAGTCCGCCTGCAGCAGCAGCAGGTTCTCGGCCACCTCCTCCTGCCGCGCAGCGTGGGTGACGCCGGACAGCGGCAGCACGGTGTGCGGGCGTCCGGCCGCGAGCAGCGCCGACGACAGCCGCAGCGTATGCGCCACGGTCACGTTGTCGTCGGCCAGGCCGTGGATCAGCATCAGTGGCCGGCGCAGCTTCGGCGCGTCGGCGATCAGCGAGTCGTGCTCGTAGACCTCCGGGTGCTCGTCCGGATGACCCTCGTAGCGCTCGGTGTAGTGGGTGTCGTACAGCCGCTCGTCGGTGACCGGGGCACCCGCGACCGCGACGTGGAAGACATCCGGCCTGCGCAGCACGGCCAGCGCGGCCAGGTAGCCGCCGTGCGACCACCCGCGGATGGCCACCCGCGAGGTATCGAGGTCCGGATGCGCGGCGGCCACCGCCGCCAGCCCGTCCACCTGGTCCTCGATGTTCGGCGTGGACTGGTCGTAATGGATCAGCCGGTCCCAGTCCGGCCCCCGCCCCGGGGTGCCCCGCCCGTCGATGACTACCACCGCGAAGCCCTGGTCAGCGAACCACTGCGAGACCAGGTAGGCGTTCCGGGACGCGACCACGCGCTGCGTGGCGGGGCCGCCGTAGGGGTCGAGCAGCACCGGCAGCGCCGGGCCGGAGCCGGGACGGTGCCACCGCGGCAGCAGGAGGGCGCAGCGCAGTTCGTGCTGGCCCGCGGTCAGCAGCGTGACCTGCGGCGTCAGCACCGGGGTCTCGGCGCAGGAGCCGATCTCGCCCGCGTCCTCGCCGCGCCGCCGGATGCGCACCGTGGGACCGGACCGATCCAGCGACGCGGACGAGATCACCATGGCGCCGGTCGACCGCACCGCGGTGTGCAGGCCGGGCTCGGTGCTGATCTGGGTCATCCCGTCCTGGCCCGCGGTGTACACGTGCACCTGGGTGGGGTCGGGTCCGGTCGCGGTGAACAGCACGTCGTCATCCACGTCGAGCACCGCGCGCACGTGCACGGCCCCGGCCCCGGCCGGGGTGGCCGGGTGGTCATCGAGCATCAGGCGGTAGGCGCCGTCCCTGGCCACCACCCGCACCAGCCGGCCGTCGGCCGTCCAGGCCGGCGTGCCCGCGACGATGTGCACCCAGTCCGGGTCGGTGTCGGTGGCCACCGTGGCGGTGGTCCCGTCGTCGGCCACCGTGAGCACCCGTATCGTCCGCTGGTCGCGCGTCTGGACCTGCAGCAGCGCCGGCCCGCGCGAGGACCAGTGCACCGAGGTCAGGTAAGGGAACGCTGCGGTGTCCCACGGCACCGGGCGCCTGCTGCCGTCGAGCCCGGCCCAGATCACGGTGACGTCGGCGTTCGCGGTACCGGCGACGGGGTACCGGATCTCGGTCGCGGGCCGGTCCGGGTGGGCCGGGTCGGACAGGTACCAGCGGGTCACCGGGCTGTTGTCCACCCGGGCCGCGAGCAGGCTCCTCCCGTCGGGAGACCACCAGAAGCCGCGCGTGCGGCCCATTTCCTCGGCGGCGACGAATTCGGCCAGCCCGTAGGTCACGTCCGGGCCGTCGGGCTCGGCCAGCGCGCGGTCCCCGCTGCCGTCGGCCGCGATGACGCGCAGCGCTCCCCCGCTCACGTAGCCGACGGCGGACCCGGCCGGGTCCGGCCGCGGGTCGATCACCGGCCCAGCGGCGGGCAGTTCCCTGACGTCGCCGCCGGTGAGGTCGGCGACGAACAGCCGCCCGGACAGCGCGAAGGCGGCGATGCGCGTCTCCTTGTCGGTGGCGTAGCCGACGATCCCTGATCCCGGCTGCCTGGCCCGCTCGCGCCGGGCCCGCTCCTCCGGCGGCAGTTCCTCCCGCGTGCCGGCCAGGATGAGCTCCGGGTCCGCGACGACGTGCTCGTCGTCGCTGGCCACGTCGCGCACCCACAGGCAGGTGTTGCCGTCCGTCCCGGACCGGGACCGCAGGAACGCGACGCGGGAGCCGTCCGGGGCGATCGAGAAGTCGTGCGGGACGCCGAGCGTGAACCGCTGCGTACGGGCGTACTGGCGCGGAAAGCTGATCTCTTCGGGCATGCTGCGATCCTCGCAGACGCGGCCCGGGTTCAGCCGCCGAGGTACCGCAGCACGGCCAGCACCCGGCGGTTGTCACCCTCCGAGGGCGGCAGGCCGAGCTTGCCGAAGATGCTGGCCACGTGCTTCTCGACCGCGCCGCCGGTGACGACGAGCCCGGCCGCGATCCCGGCGTTGGACCGGCCCTCGGCCATCAGCGACAGCACGTCGCGTTCCCGGATCGTGAGCGAGGCGAGCCCGGTGGAGCGCCGGCTGGCGCCGAGCAGCTGGCTGACCACCTCGGGGTCGAGCGCGGTGCCGCCGGAGCCCACCCGCTCGAGCGCGTCGGCGAACTCGGCCACGTCCGCCACCCGGTCCTTGAGCAGGTAGCCGATACCCGACGCGTTGCCTTCGAGCAGCCGGGTCGCGTACCTGGTCTCGATGTACTGGGAGAAGACGAGGACCCCGGTGCGCGGGTGCTCCGCCCGCAGCTGCAGGGCGGCCCGCAGCCCCTCGTCGGTGTGCGTCGGCGGCATCCTGATGTCCACCACCGCCACGTCGGGACCGTGCTCGTGGACCGCGGCCAGCAGCGCCGCGGCGTCGCCGACCGCGGCGCACACCTGATGCCCGCGGTCGGCGAGCATCGCCGTCAGTCCTTCCCGCAGCAGCCCGGCGTCCTCGGCGATCACTACCCGCATGCGGCGATGTTCTCACGCCCGCAGCGGCAGCTCCACGGTGACCACGGTCGGCCCGCCGGGCGCGCTGGTCAGGTCGAGCCGGCCGTGATGTTCTCATGCCCGCAGCGGCAGCTCCACGGTGACCACGGTCGGCCCGCCGGGCGGGCTGGTCAGGTCGAGCCGGCCGTCCACGGTGCGCACCCGCTGCACCAGCCCGGGCAGGCCGCTGCCCCGCGTCGGGTCGGCCCCGCCCACGCCGTCGTCGCTGACCAGCAGCCGGAGCGTGTCCGCGCGCTGCGTCACGTCCATGAGCACGCGGTTGGCGCCGCTGTGCTTGGCCGCGTTGGCCAGCAGCTCCGCGGCGCAGAAGTAGGCGATGGTCTCGATGGCCGCGGTGGGACGCTCGCCGATGTCGGCGGTCAGCTCGACCGGGATGATGCTCTGTGCGGCCAGTGTGGCCAGCGCCTCGGCCAGGCCGGAGTCGAGTACCGGAGGGTGGATGCCCCGGGCCAGGTCGCGCAGCTCGATCAGGGCCTCCTTGGCGCTGCGGTGCGCGGTGCCCACCAGATCGCGGATCCTGGCCGCCTCGATCTCGTCCAGCGGCTTGCCGTCATGGCCGAGCTTCTCCTTCGCCATGCCCAGCCCCATGGCCAGGGCGGCCAGCCGGACCTGCGCGCCGTCGTGCAGGTTCCGCTCCACCCGGCGCAGCGCGGCGGTCGCGTCGTCCACCGCGTGCGCCCGGCTTTCCTCCAGCTCGCGGACCCGCTGGTCCAGCCGGCCGGGACCGAGCAGCCCCCGGACCAGCCACCGGTCGCCGGACGTCACTGCGCGCAGCACCCACGGGGCGGCCAGCAAGGTGACCGCACCCGCCACGGCGGCGAGCAGCATCTGCGGCCAGCTGTGCACGGTGAAGGCGGTGGGCGGCAGCAGGATGATGACCCGGGATCCGGGCGACTGCCCGCCGGGGAACGCGGGATGCTGGCCCAGCAGCCACCACAGCGGGCGGATGATGTCGAGAATCCCGACGACCCAGAAGCTGACCGCGTACGCCTGGAGCAGCGCGACCGGGAGCTTGAGCAGCGCGTAGGCCACCGACCGCCAGGCCGGGCCGTCGCGCAGCCTGGCGTCGAGCCGGCCGAGCACGCCGCGGCCCGGGCGGAACGGTTCCGGCGCGGCGAACTGGCCGCCGAGCGTGCGCCGTGCCAGCCACCGTTGCCACACCCCCAGCCTGCGTGCCAGGCGCAGCGTGAGGACCAGCACCAGCAGCCCGGGAACCGTGCCGAGCAGGGTGACCGTGAGCCCGGCCCCGGCCACGAGCAAGGACAGGATGAGCGCGAACCCCACCGCGGCGGGCACCGCCCCGGCCAGCGCGTAACCGAGCTCACGCCGGGCCGGCCGGGCGAACGGGGCGCGCACGGCCGCGCGCCCCAGTTCCTCGGCGGTCGCGCTCATAAGGCCATTGTCTCGCGGCCTCACGCGTCCCTGCGGCACAGCAGCCATCCGCCCGCGGCGAGCAGCACCACCGCGTACAGGCAGAGCAGGCCGAGACCCGCCCACGGGGACAGCGGCGCGGGCACGTCGTGCGTCATCGGCCTGGACGCGCTCAGCGAGTTGGCCACGATCGGGATCGGCAGGTAGGGCAGCAGCGGGTGCGCGAACGCGGCGACCGCCTGGGCGGCCACGTAGACCCCGCCGACCATGACCGCGACCGCGGCCGCGGTGTGCCGGATGATCGCGCCCAGGCCCATGCCGAGCAGCCCGATCAGGCAGAAGCTCACCCCGGTCAGCAGCACCGCGCGCAGCGCCCCGGGCTGGCTCAGCGTCGGCGCGGTGATGCCGTGCCGCAGCGCCGCGCCGCCAGTGAGGAACGCGATGAACGACGTGGCCTCGCCGAGCGCGAGGGCCACGGCGCCGAACACCGCCGCCTTCGCGGCCAGCATCAACCGGCGGTTCGGCACCGCGGCGAGCGTGGCCCGGATCATGCCGGAGGCGTATTCGCTGGTCATCATCAGCACGCCCAGCACCCCGGTCAGCAGCAGCCCGGCCGACACGCCGCCCAGCAGGTTGCTGGTCAGGTCTTCGTGCCGGCTCGTGGCCGGCGTGTTGAGCCCGACCGCGACCGCGATCCCGACGGCGGCCGCGGCCGACAGCGCCAGCGTCCACCAGGTGGAGCGCAGGCTGCGCAGCTTGATCCATTCCATCCGGGTCACGTGCCGCAGCCGGTAGTGCCCGGACGGGACGGCGATCGCGGTCACGATGACCTCCTCGCGCCGGGGTAGCTGGGATAACCGCCGGCCTGCGGGGCGCCCGGCGGGCCGTCATCCGGGCGGCCGGCGGCCGTGGCCCGGAACTCGGCGCTGCCCATGGTCAGGTCCAGGAACGCGTCCTCCAGGGACGCCGATCCCGCGGACAGCTCCGCGACGGTCGTATCGGCGAGCAGCTTCCCGGCGCCGATGACGATCAGCCGGTCGGCGGTATTGGCCATCTCGCTGATCAGGTGGCTGGACACGAACACGACCCGGCCCTCGGCGGCCAGTGACTTCATCAGCTGCCGGATCCACCGGATGCCCTCGGGGTCCAGGCCGTTGGCGGGCTCGTCGAACACCAGCACGCCCGGGTCGCCCAGCAGCGCGGCGGCGATGCCGAGCCGCTGGGCCATGCCGAGGGAGAACTTGCCCGCGCGCCGGCCGGCCGCGCTGTTTCTGCCAGCACCGTGCAGGCCGACCGTGCCGAGCACCACATCGACCCGGGACGCCGGGATGCCGTTACTGGCGGCCAGCGCGGCCAGGTGTGCCCGCGCGCTGCGGCCCGGGTGAAACGCCCTGGCCTCCAGCAGCGCGCCGACCTCGCGCAGCGGCCAGCGCAGCTCGCGGTAGCGCCGGCCGCCGATGCGGGCCTGGCCGGCGTGGGGGAAATCCAGGCCCATGATCATGCGCATGGTGGTCGATTTGCCGGAGCCGTTCGGGCCGAGAAAGCCCGTCACGCTCCCCGGCTGGACGTCGAAACTCAGGCCGTCTACGGCCACCGTGCTGCCGTATCGCTTGGTCAGCGCCCTGGCCTCAATCATCGCCACCTCCTGGCGGTACGCGTCGCGTGCTCACTCGCATCACGCTAGGAACGCCACCGCGGTGGCGGTATCCGGCTAGCGGCCGTCTTCCCCGGGGGGTTTTCCCCCGCCGCCAGTAGACTCCGCGCCATGACGACCCCGCCCCCGCTCGCCCACCCGATTCCCGCCGAGCGCCGCCAGCACGGCGACGTGGTCACCGACGACTACGCATGGCTCGCCGCTAAGGACAACCCGGAGGTGATCGCCTACCTCACCGCCGAGAACGCCTACACCGACGAGGCCACCGCGCACCTGGCCGCGCTGCGCGACACGGTCTTCGCCGAGATCAAGGCCCGCACCCAGGAGACCGACCTGACGGTGCCCGCCCGCAAGGGCGGCTGGTGGTACTACACCAGGACGGTGGAGGGGCAGCAGTACCCGATCTATTGCCGCCGGCCCCCCCGGCCCGACGAGGTGACGCCGCCCGTGGCCGACCACGGCCGGCCGCTGGACGGCGAGCAGATCCTGCTCGACGGCAACGAACTGGCCGGCGAGTCCAGCTTCTTCGAGCTCGGCGCGTTCAGCGTCAGCCCGGACGGCAAGCGGCTTGGCTACTCCACGGACTTCCGCGGCGACGAGCGCTTCACGCTGCGGATCAAGGACCTGGGCACCGGGGCCGTGCTCGACGACGAGATACCGGACACGTTCTACGGCTGTGCCTGGTCGCTGGGCGCGTCGGCCGTTTTCTACGTCACCGTGGACGATGCCTGGCGGCCGTACCGGGTCTGGCGGCACACGGTCGGCACCCCGGCGGCCGACGACGTGATCGTGTTCGAGGAGCCGGACGAGCGGTTCTGGGTCGGGGTGAGCCTGACTCGCAGCGAGCGCTACCTGGTGATCAAGACGGAAAGCAGGCTGACCAGCGAGGCGTGGCTGCTCGACGCGGCGGACCCGGGCGGGGAGCTGCGGGTGGTGGCGCCGCGCCGGCAGGGCGTCGAGTACGACGTCGACCACCAGCCCGGCCGCGAATTCGGCGACCGGCTGCTCATCCTGCACAACGACCAGGCGGAGAATTTCGAGCTGGCCGCCGCCCCGACCGCCCGCCCGCAGGACTGGGAGCCGCTGATCGGCCACCGCGAGGACACCCGGCTGCTGGGCGTGGACGCCTTCGCCGGGCACATGGTGGTGTGGTACCGCCGCGACGGGCTGACCGGCCTGACCGTCTACCGCGACGGCTCGGCCCGCGAGATTCCGCTTCCCGAGCCGATCTACTCGGTGTCGCCGGGGATGAACCCGGAGTACGAGTCGGACCGGTTCCGGCTGGGGTACGAATCCCTGGCCACGCCCGAGTCCGTGTACGACTGCGACGTCGCGACCGGGGAGCTCACCCTGCTCAGGCGGCGGCCGGTGCTCCCCTCCCCCGCTGGCCGGCCGTTCAGCCCCGATGAGTACGAGCAGCACCGCGAGTGGGCGATGGCCGGCGACGGCACCCGCATCCCGATCTCGCTGATCTGCCCGAAGGGCACGCCGCGGGACGGCAGCGCCCCGTGCCTGCTGTACGGCTACGGCAGCTACGAGAGCTCGGTGGATCCGTACTTCAGCACGCCCCGGCTGTCGCTGCTGGACCGCGGGTTCGTGTTCGCGATCGCGCACGTCCGCGGCGGCGGCGAGATGGGCCGGCGCTGGTACGAGGAGGGCAGGCAGCTACACAAGGCGAATACGTTCACCGACTTCGCCGCCTGCGCCGCGCACCTGGTGGAACGCGGCTGGACGTCGCGGTCCCGGCTGATCGCGCGGGGCGCGTCGGCCGGCGGGCTGCTGATGGGCGTGACCGCCAACAGCGGGGCGGGAGAATTCGCCGGCATCGTCGCGGAGGTGCCTTTCGTGGACCCGGTGAACACGATGCTCGATCCGTCGCTGCCGCTGACCATCAACGAGTGGGAGGAGTGGGGCGACCCTCGCGATCCCGAGGTCTACGCCTACATGAAGGCGTACTCGCCGTACGAGAACGTGACCGGTCAGCAGTACCCGCCGATCCTGATCACCGGCGGCCTGAACGACACCCGCGTCCTCTACCACGAGCCGGCCAAGTGGGTGGCCCGGCTGCGGGCCGTGGCCCGGGGCGGGCCGTTCCTGCTCCGGATGCGGATGGAGGCCGGGCACGGCGGCCGCAGCGGCCGCTACGACGCGTGGCGGGAGGAAGCGCTGATCACCGCCTGGATCATCGACACCGCGGGCGCGGGCTAGGCCGGCAGGCGGGCGCGGGCTAGGCCGGCAGCCGAGCGCCGGCCGGGTCGCGATCAGGGCGCGAACAGCGCGCTGACCGACTCGCCGCCGTGAATGCGCCGGATGGCCTCGGCCAGCGCGGGAGCCACCGAGATCACGCGCAGCTTGCCGGGATACGCGTCCGCCGGGACCGGCACCGTGTTCGTGCAGACGATCTCGGCCACTTCCGGCCGTGCGGCCAGCCGGTCCAGCGCGCCGTGGCAGAACAGCCCGTGCGTACAGGCAACCCGCACCGATCCCACCCCGCGCTCGGCCAGCCAGGCCAGCAGCTCGTCGATCGTGGTCCCGCGGGCGATCTCGTCGTCGAGGATGATCACATTCCGCCCGGTCACGTCGCCGATGATCGAGGTGATCGTGACGCTCGTGTCGCTGTGCCGTTCCTTGGCCGCGGCCGCGACCGGCAGCCCGAGCCGGCGGGCGAACGCCGTCGCGCTCTTCGCGTGGCCGAGGTCGGGCGAGACCACGACGGTGTTGGCCAGGTCGCTCCCGCGGAAGTGAGCCGCCAGCTCCCTGAGCGCGTGCAGGTGGTCCACGGGCACGGAGAAGAACCCGTGCACCTGCGGCGAGTGCAGCGTCATGGTCAGCACCCGGCTCGCCCCGGCCGCGACGAGCAGGTCGGCGACGAGCCTGCCGCCGATCGAGATCCGCGGCTCGTCCTTCTTGTCCGACCGGGCGTAGGCGTAATGCGACATCACCACGGTGACCCGGGCCGCGGACGCCCCCCGCGCGGCGTCGGCCATCATCAGCAGCTCGACCAGGTGCTCCTGCACGGGCGGGACCACCGGCTGGATCAGGAACACGTCCCGTTCCCTGCAGTTGGCCTGCAACTGGACGTCCAGGCAGTCGTTGGCGAACCGCCTCAGCCGCACCGGCTCCAGCGGGACCTGCAGCAAGGCGCAGATCTCGCGGGCCAGTTCCGGGTGGGCGGTGCCGCTGAACACGGTGATATCACGCATCAGGCGCTCCCGGGTTACCGCTGATCGGCATCATGCACGGGGTGGTAGGGCGGCAGCGCGAGCCCGTTGCGGATGGCCTGCTGGACCACCTCGGGCTCGGGCCGTGCGTCCACCGTGATCACGAACTCCTTGCGCCGGAAAACCTCCAGCACGGGATCGGTCTTTTCGTGGTACTCGCGCAGCCGCACCGCCAGCGCCTCCTCGGTGTCGTCCTCGCGCTGGACGAGCTCGCCGCCGCAGTTGTCGCACTTGCCCGGCACGTCCGGGCTGTTGTCAATGAGGTTGTAGTCCATGCCGCAGCCCGAGCAGAGCCGCCGGGCCAGCACCCGGCGCCGCACCTCGCTGTCGGGCAGGTCGAGGTAGATGACGCCGTCGATGTCGTAGCTCTCCAGGAAGAACTCGGCCTGCCGCCGGTTGCGCGGGAAGCCGTCGATGACGAACCCGTAGTTCCAGTCGTGCTCGGTCAGCCGGTCCCGCACGATGTCCTCCACCGTCTCGTCGGCGACCAGTTCGCCCGTGGCCATCGTGCGCCGCACCTGGGCGCCCAGCTTGGTGTGCTGCTGGACGTTCCACCGGAAGATGTCGCCCACGCCGATGTGCACCAGGTCGAGGTCGGAGGCGAGCATCCGGCTCTGCGTGCCCTTGCCGCTGCCCTGCACGCCCATGATCACGTATTTGCGCATGCCGCCACCATGGCACGCCGGGCGCCGCGCGACAACGCGGGGTGACCGCCCGCCGGGATGCCGTGCTAGCCGGAGGCCGGCAGGGCGAGCCGGCGAGCGCAGGCGTCGCGGACCTCGCGCGTGACGAGGGCGCGCAGGTGCGGCCAGTCCTGGCGCAGCAGCCCCGGGTGCAAGAACCGGGCAATATCGTTGCGCTCGCCCTGGCTCAGCACGATCGTGTACATGCGCACCCGGCTCGGAGCATCGGAGACGTCGAACTCGCGCAGCCCGTACCAGGTCAGGTGCACGGGCAGCACCACGACCCCCTGTGCGGGCCCGCGCAGCTCATCGAGCCGCTCGGGTATCCGCGCGGCCCGCCCGCGGCGCCGCGAGAGCACGTCGGCCAGGGCCATGAGCCCGATTATCGCCGCTCGCCCGGCAAACCGCACGGTCGCCACGCAGATCAGCCCTGGTGCGGCGCTAGAGTCAGACCATGTCCAGCGCTGAGGCCGGCCGGCCGGCCGCCGAGCACGCACCGGCGGCTAGCTGGCGGTTCCTCGTCAGGCCCCGCTGGCTCGGCTGGCACCTGGCCATGGTGGTGTCGGTGGCGGGGATGCTCGCTCTCGGCTACTGGCAGCTCCGGCGGGCCGAGGAGGGCAACGCGCTCAGCTGGGCTTACACGTTCGAGTGGCCCATCTTCGCGGTGTTCGCCGTGGTGTTCTGGGCCAAGACGATCCGCGATGAATTTTCTCCCCCCGACACCGGGACAGACGCTGCCGAGGCGGAGCTCGCGCTGGGCGGCCGGCCGGCCGGCTCCGCGGGCCGCGATGATGACCAGGAGGCCGGTCAGGCGGAGCCAGAGGACAAGGATCTGGCCGCCTACAACGCCTATCTCGCCCGGCTGCAGGAGCAGGTCAAGAACCACGGCCGATGGCACGGGATCCGGTGACCGGTCGGCCCGGCAGTTACCGACTCCGGTTCCGGCCGGACCCGGGAGCACAGCAGGAGGTGGTGCGGTGGATGCGGCCGTGCGCCGCTACCGGGTGATGGCGTACATCACCGGAACGGTGCTGATCGTGCTCTGCTTCGTCGGGATACCGCTGCAGGTGGCCGCGGGCAACGACGTCGTCGTGAACGACGTCGGCACGCTGCACGGGATCTTGTACATCATCTACCTGATCACGGCGTACCTGCTGGCCAGGCGGCTGCGGCTGACCATCGGCCCGACCATCCTCATGCTGGCCGCGGGGACGATCCCGGTGCTCACGTTCGTGGTCGAGCGGTGGGTGACCCGCAAGTACATCAACCCGGCGCGGCAGGGCCAGCAGGCCGGCCAGGCCGCCCCGACGGCCCGCACCGGCTGATCGCTATCGGGGAAGGCATCGCCATCGGCGCGGATCAGCACTACTTCACCGAGCGCCCGCAGGCTGCGCACCGGCCCGGCCTGGTGCATGTCGTCCTGCCCGGCCTGCACCTGGCGCTGGAGACCGACGCCGGGGTGTTCTCGGCGGCCCGGCTCGACCCGGGCACCCGGCTGCTGCTGGACACCGTGCCCGATCCTCCGCGCACCGGCAACCTGCTCGACCTGGGCTGCGGCTACGGGCCGCTGGCCCTGGTGCTCGCGTACCGTTCGCCGGGGGCGACGGTCTGGGCGGTGGACGTCAACCAGCGGGCCCTCGGCCTGTGCGCGCGTAACGCCGACCGCGCGGGCCTGGGCAACGTGCGCTGCGTCACGCCCGACGACCCGGCCCTGCCCGGGCGGCTGGAGACGATCTGGTCCAACCCGCCCGCCCGGATCGGCAAGCAGGCGCTGCATGAGCTGCTCACGACCTGGCTGCGCCGGCTGGCCCCCGGCGGCTCCGCCTACCTGGTCGTGCAGCGGCACCTCGGCGCCGACTCGCTGCACCGCTGGCTGGAGGAGGCCGGCTGGCCGGTGACGAGGGTGGCGGCCCGCACCGGATACCGCGTGCTGCGGGCCGACGCCGCCGGGGGGGCGGCGCCGTGACCAGGCGCACCGGTCCGTCTTCTTCCGGTCATGCCGTGTTCAAGATTTCTTCGGCCGCCGACGGCATACTCCCTGCCATGGGCCACGCGTTCCTCGAGCACCCAGGGCCGATCGCGATCGCGCACCGGGGCGGAGCCGCACACCACCCGGAGAACTCCTGGCCGGCGTTCGAGCATGCGGTAGGCCTCGGCTACACGTATCTCGAAACCGACGCGCACGCGACCGCGGACGGGGTGCTGCTCGCTTTCCACGACCACACCCTGGACCGGGTCACCGATCGCGAAGGTCGTATCTCGCGGATGACGTACCAGGAGGTCGCCGCGGCTCGCATCGGCGGGACCGAGCCCATTCCGCTGCTGGAAGATCTGCTCACCGCCTGGCCGCACGTCCGGTTCAACATCGACCTGAAGGAGGAGAACACCATCGGCCCGCTCGCGGCCACGCTGCGCCGGATCGCCGCCTGGGACCGGGTGTGCGTGTGCTCGTTCTCCGCCCGCCGGCTCCGCGCCTTCAGGCTGGCCCTGGGCCGGCCGGTGTGCACCGCCCTGTCGCCGTCCGGGGTGGCGGCGATCCGGATGGGGGGGAATCTGGCCGGCTACGGCCCGGCGCTGGCCCGCCGGCTGGCCCGTACCGGCGTGCGGTGCGCGCAGATTCCGGCCGTGGTGGCCACCCGCGGCTTCATCCGCCGGGCCCATGCGCTCGGGCTTGCGGTGCACGTGTGGACGGTGAACGACCGGACCCAGATGACCTGCCTGCTCGACCTGGGCGCGGACGGGATCATGACCGATGACACCGTCCTGCTCCGGGATGTGCTGACCGAGCGTGGCCAGTGGCATTCCCTCGCTCACCCGGCCCTCTGGCGTGAGCGGCGGGTGAGCGGCGCGTAATCGCGGGCCGGGCCGGCCCCGGCGGACAGGGCAACTCAGGCGATCCGGCGGGCCGGATGTGGTTGGAACCTGGCCGGGAAGGGAATCTTGTCCGGGAACTCAGCGTTAACGGACTTGACGGGTCAGCGCCTGGGGAGGCAGTACGTTATGGCGGAACGCGCACTACGCGGCACCCGGCTCGGAGCGACGAGCTACGAGAACGACCGCAACACCGACCTGGCACCTCGCCGGGAGGTCGCTTTCGACTGCCCCAAGGGTCATCACTTCACGGTGCCGTTCGCGGCTGAGGCGGAGATCCCGGCGGTATGGGAATGCCGGGTCTGCGGGGCGACGGCGTTCACCGCGGCCGTGGACCTGCCCGCGCAGAAGAAGGCCAAGCCGCCGCGCAGCCACTGGGACATGCTGATGGAACGGCGGACCATCGCCGACCTGGAAGAGGTGCTCGCCGAGCGGCTGGCGGTCATCAGGGAGCGGCGCGGGCCCGGGGGCGATGACCGGGACGCACGGTCCGGCCGGGGCCAGCAGCGCAAGAGCGCCTAGAGTCCCCGCTCAGGAGGGCCGGGCCGGAAGCTCTCGCTTCCCGGGGCGAATCCGGGCGCGCAGCCCGGCCGTCCGCCTCGACACCCCCCACACGGCCACCCGCCAGAACGCCTCGCGGACGATGGCATTGCTCATCTTGCTGTGACCGCGGGCGCGTTCCACGAACGTGATCGGGATCTCTGCGACGGTGAGGCCGGCCTGAATGGTACGCAGGGTGAGGTCGATCTGGAAGCAGTAGCCCTGCGAGTCCACCTCGTCCAGCGCAATGGCCCGCAGCGTGCCGGCCCGGTAGGCGCGGAACCCGCCGGTCGCGTCCCGGACCGCGATGCCCAGCATCACGCGCGTGTAGATGTTCGCGCCGCGGGAGAGAATCTCGCGCGATTTGGGCCAGTTGACGATCTTCCCGCCCGGCATCCACCTGGTACCCACCACCAGGTCGGCCTGGTCCAGCCCGGCCAGCAGCCGGGGCAGGTCCTCGGGCTGGTGGGATCCGTCGGCGTCCATCTCGACCATCGCGTCGTAGCCGCGGTCCAGGGCCCAGCCGAAGCCCGCGACGTACGCGGCGCCGAGCCCTGACTTCCCCGGCCGGTGCAGAACATGGATCCGGGCGTCCGCGGCGGCCAGCTTGTCGGCGAGCTCACCGGTGCCGTCCGGGCTGTTGTCGTCCACGACGAGCAGGTCCGCGTCGGGCACCGCGGTCCTGACCCGGGCAGCCACCGGTTCCAGGTTCTCCCGCTCGTTGTAGGTGGGGACGATGACCAGCACCGTGCCGATCGGAGGATAACTGCCGGTCACGCTCTCCCTGCTCCTCGCGGTGGGTTTCGATCTGGCCGACCGCTCAGGGTAACCGATGAACGAGACCAGTTGGCGTCCCGGCACGGAAAGGACCCGGGCTCCCTTCGGACCGCAAACCGGCTCGCCGAGGGCGAGCCAGGTCCCCGTTGTCTACTGGGCGCCCGGGCCCTTACTGGGTCCAACCCCCCGGTCAGCCCGGTGCTGGACTGCGCAGCAACATACCCCGGATGGCTGTGATGTCAACCCTCTCGCGGGGGTGATGATCCCCTGGCCCGGCCCGCCGGCGGGCGATACGATTAACCCGCCTAACGATCTTCCAGCGGAGGTACGGGCCATGACAGAAGGTCAGGAAGAGCTCGGCGAGGTCTCCGAGTCGCAGATAGCCGTCCACTGGCGCGAAGAGGAGTACTTTTACCCGCCGGCCCGGTTCATCGGGCAGGCGAACGCGGCTGACCCGGACATCCGCCAGCGGTTCACCGAGGAGCACTATCCGGAGTGCTTCCGCGAGTACGCCGACCTGCTGAGCTGGGACAAGTACTGGCACACCACGCTGGACACGAGCGAGGCGCCGTTCTGGAAATGGTTCGTCGGGGGCAAGCTGAACGCCTGCTACAACTGCGTGGACCGGCACCTGGAGACCAGCGCCAACAAGGCGGCGCTGATCTGGGTGCCCGAGCCGGAGTCGGCGGACTCGGTGGCCATCTCCTACCGGGAGCTGCACCGGCGGGTCAACGAGTTCGCCGCGCTGCTGCGCGACTTCGGCGGGGTGCAGGCCGGTGACCGGGTCACCCTGCACATGCCGATGGTCCCCGAACTCCCGGTGGTCATGCTGGCCTGCGCGCGGCTCGGCGTCATCCACTCCCAGGTGTTCGCGGGGTTCAGCGGCGCGGCCTGCGGCGGGCGGATCGCCGACTCGGGCAGCAGCATCCTGATCACGATGGACGGCTACTACCGCAGCGGCTCCCTGCTCGACCACAAGGTCAAGGCCGACGAGGCGGTGGCGGCCGCGCGCAAGGAGGGCCAGGAGGTCGAGAAGGTACTGGTCTTCCGCCGGCACGAGGGCCAGTACGCCTCGCAGACGCCCATGGTCGAGGGCCGGGACCACTTCGTCGACGAACTGATGGGCGACTACCGCGGCGCGGTGGTGGAGCCGGTGTCCATGCCGGCCGAGGCGCCGCTGTTCCTCATGTACACCAGCGGCACGACCGGCCGCCCGAAGGGCTGCCAGCACAGCACCGGCGGCTATCTCTCCTACGTCGCCGGCACGTCCAAGTTCTACCAGGACATCCACCCGGACGACACGTACTGGTGCATGGCCGACATCGGCTGGATCACCGGCCACTCCTACATCGTCTACGGGCCGCTGGCGCTGGGCACCACCACGGTTATCTACGAGGGTGTGCCGAACTATCCCGACGCCGGCCGGCCCTGGCGGATTGCCGAGCGGCTCGGGGTGAACATCTTCCACACCTCCCCCACCGCCATCCGGCAGCTGCGCAAGCTGGGCCCGGATGAGCCGGCGAAGTACGACTACCGGTTCAAGCACATGACCACGGTGGGCGAGCCGATCGAGCCCGAGGTGTGGCGCTGGTACCACGAGGTCGTCGGCAAGGGCGAGGCCGTGATCGTGGACACCTGGTGGCAGACCGAGACCGGCGGCTTCCTCGGCTCCAC
>DASXLW010000245.1:0-26769 GCA_036496025.1 Streptosporangiaceae bacterium | reverse complement strand
AAGGTCCTCGTGTGCCGATCACACCGCGCATGAGGACCGTTGTGGCTCTCAACATGAGACACCCGGTCAGGGCGGATCCGCTGCTCAGCGGGCGCGCGGGCGCGCCGGTCACTCCTCGCCGAACATCGCGGCGCGGATCTGCGCCAGGTGCTGGTGCGTATCCCGAGATTCCTCACGGTTGCCTTCGGCCGCCGGCTGGATGCCCAGGCACCTGAGCAACTCAGCGGCCGGCGGCCCGGGGTCGCCCGCCTCCCCGAGGATCGGATGGAGCCCCTGGTCAGCCAAGTGATGGAACACCAGGTTGACGACGCTCCACGGGTTGAACGTCTCGGGCCGAGGTTCAGCATGCTGGTCCACCGGGCACCTCCTAGGCGAGGCATCAAAAAACACCAGGTCCGGATCGGGGGTCTCAACATGAGACATACCCTCGAAACACCGCGTTTACTTTGTAAGTACGCAGACCGCGTACCCCACCCCGCGGGCTCCTGCCTGCGGAGAGCGATCCGGGAGGCAAGGAGGCGCCATGTCGCCGGCAGCATCGAACCGACCGGTTTTGACTGACGGTGAGGGGCTGGCGGACGCACGGCTGCGGTTCCTGACCTTCGAGAACGCCGAGCCGCCGCATGTGCGCGACACGATCCTGGCGTCCTGGTGGCGATCGCGACGGTGGAACGTCGCGGCCGACCGGATCGACCTGTCCTACACCGGTGAGCCGGATCTGGACACCTCGCTGACCCGTAGCGCCATGCCGGTGCTGAGAACGCTGCGCGAGCACTTGGAAACCCAGCCGATCAGCGTGATCCTCACCGATGCCTCCGGCGTGGTGCTGTCCCGGCTGGACACGGGCAGCGAGCTGGACCGGCACCTCGACAGCGTTCAGCTCTCCCCCGGCTTCAGCTACTCCGAGGAATCGGTCGGGACCAACGGGATCGGCACCGCCCTGGAGGGCGGCAGGCCGATGCACGTGTTCGGTCACGAGCACTACGCCGAGAACCTGGAGAACCTGGCCTGCGCGGGCGTCCCGATCCGCCACCCGATCTCGGGTGTGACGCTCGGCGCCGTCGATCTGACCTGCTGGCGCAAGGACGCCGACCGGCTGCTGATCACCCTGGCCAGGACCACCGCCGACCAGATCACGCAGGCGCTGCTCACCGACAGCAACGCCCGCGAGTTCGAGCTGCTCCAGGAGTACCTGCGCGCCTGCCGGCGAAGCGCGGGAATCGTACTCGCGCTCAACAAAGAAGTCGTGATGATGAACGAGCACGCGCGCCAGGTCCTCGATCCCGCCGACCAGATCGTGCTGCTCGCGCAGGCCACCGACGCGCTGGCCAGCCGGCATCCGGTTCCGATCGAGGTCGACCTGCCCACCGGGGCCAAGGCGCGGATGTACTGCCGGCCGCTGAGCAGCGACGACCGGCTGGCCGGCGGGGTGGTCCACGTCAAGATGGTCGAGCCGGGCGCCGGGCGCATGGTCGGCGAGAGCGCGCCGCCGAAGCAGCAGATGTTCCTGCCCGGCCTGGTCGGCTCCGGGCCGCTGTGGCTGCGCGCGTGCCAGCAGGTGGACGCGGTGTACACGGCGGGGGAGTGGCTCGCGCTCGAAGGCGAGCCGGGGGCCGGCAAGCTGGCCCTGCTCCGGGCGGTGCACCAGCGGCGGGATCCGGCCGGCCGCTTCCACGTGCTGGACGCCGCGGACGCGGTGGACGCCGAATGGCAGGTGACGGCCCGCAGCGAGCTGCTCGAGGGCACCGGATGCCTGGTCATCCGGCACGTCGACCGGCTCAGTGCCCGGCGGCTGCACGCGCTGTCCGCCGCGCTCCAGGAGACGATCGCCGGGGGCCGGCAGGAGTCGCTCTGGATCGCGGTGACCCTCAGCGAGCGGCCCACGACCGGCGGCCTGGCCGACCTCCTCCGGTTCTTCCCGAGCACGGTGGAGATTCCGCCGCTCCGGCATCACATCGAAGACCTGCACGAGCTCGTGCCGTTCTTCATCGCCAAGCTGAACCAGTACCCGCGGCTGATCTGCTCCCCGGAGGCGATGCAGTTGCTGCTGCGGTCGAGCTGGCCCGGCAACACCGAGCAGCTCTGGCAGGTGCTGCGGAAGGTGGTGCAGCACCGGCGCACCGGGATGATCGCCTCGAGCGACCTGCCGCCGGAGTGCTGGACCGTGAGCCGCCGGCTGCTCAGCCCGCTCGAATCGATGGAACGCGACGCGATCGTGCAGAGCCTGCTGGACTACAAGGGCAATAAGGTCAAGGCGGCAGAATCGCTCGGAATGTCGCGGGCCACCATATACCGCAAGATCCACGAATACGGGATCGTCACCCCGTCCAGCTGACCTGCGGCTTCCCGCCCCCGTACTGCTTGCCTGTTTGCCGTGCCGTCCGGCGCGCCGACCGCGCCTGACCCGCCTCTTTGCCTCCCTATGGCTCAAACTGAGAAGAGCGGCCGCCTCCGGGAGCGGTACATAGAAGTCAGGGTCCACCGCCGGTAGTGGATCTCCGGCATTTCGCAGAGGAGGCGCTATGACCGCGGTTGACCGAGGCGCTGAGGGCTCTTCTTACCCCATGAGGCCAGAGGAGGGCGTGGCCACTACGGAGGAGGGCATACCGCTCATAGAGCCGGAGCCGGCCGCATCGGGGCTGCTGGCCGGGGACCCGATGATGCTGGGCCTGCCGGTCTTCGTCGCGGGATCCTTCGCGCTCGCCCTGACCCTGCTGGGGCAGGTGCCGGCGACCACGTTCGGCGCTCCGCTGGCGATCATCCTGGCGGCCACGGCGCTCGGCCTGTGGATCGCCACGGTCTGGGCCATCGCGGTCGGCCAGAGCGCGGTGGCGGCGGTCTTCGGCATCTTCGGCGGGTTCTGGCTGAGCTTCGCGGTCCTCGTGCTCGCCCTGGGCCATAACTGGTTCGTCCTGCTCACAGCCGGGACGGGCACCGTGGAGCTGTTCCTGACCACCTGGCTGATCGTCATCGTGATGCTCACGCTGGCCACGCTGCGGCTTCCGGTGGCCTACACGGCGCTGTTCGTGCTCGTCGATATCGCGCTGGTCTTCGTGCTCGCTGGCGTGGCCAACGCATCGACCGGCCTGCTGAACACGGGGGGTGTCTTCGTCATCTTGTTCGCGCTGATCGGGGTGTACCTCTTCTTCGGCGCGGCCTCGGTGGCCACCGGCGGCAAGCCGGTACCGCTCGGCAAGCCACTGCTGAAGTAGGGCTGACCGGGGTCTGGAGCACGCTGCCGCCGCCCGGATGCCGGGCGGCGGCAGTGCCATGCCATACGGCCGGTGCGCCCGGCCGTGCTGCGGGTCTTCTGCCGAGGCCGTGCCGTGGCTACTTGCGCCGCAGCCCGTTGATCGTCCGGCCGATCAGGTAGCCCCACTCCTCGCGCAGCCGGGGCCTGTCGGCCTCTGCCGCCTCGGCGAGCGCGAGCCCGGCCCCGCCGAGCATCCAGAACGAGAACCGGACCAGGCTGTCGGCCGCCCTGTCCTCCAGGTAGCCCGCCTCGATCAGGTCCCGGACGAACCGCTCGACCAGCCCGAAGGCGTACTTCTCCTCGCATTCCCGCCAGCGGTGCCAGCCGAGCGCGGCCGGTCCCTCCAGCCACACCAGGCGCCCGTACGTGGGGTCGCAGCACTGGGTGAGGAAGGCGTCGACGGCGAGCATCGCCGCCTGCCACGGGTCCGCTGCGGTCGCGGCGGCGACGACCACCGCCATCGCGTGTTCCTCCTGCGCGTCCAGCACGGCCTCGAACAGCGCCTGCTTGCCGGCGAAGTGGTGGTACACGGCGCCGCGGGTCACCCGGCTGGCCGACGCGACATCCTCCAGCGAGGTTCCCGCGTAACCCCGCTCTGCGAACAGCGCCGTCGCCTCCTCGAGCAACGCCGCCCTGGTCGCTTCGGAATACATCTCACGGCGGCTCTGGACCGGCTGCATGCGCAGAGTATAGTTACATACATAGAGTATGTGACAATCAATGTGTATGGCTATCGATGTGCATGACTGGAGTCCCGCGATGACCGAGTCCCAGACTGCCGCGGCCCAGGCGGCCGAGCCACTGTTCAACCCGTTCGCGCCCGGCTTCACCGACGACCCGTACCCGCAGTACGCGACGGTCCGCGCCGCCGCGCCCGTGTATGAGCACCCGTTCGGGTTCTGGCTGCTCAGCGGGTATGCGGACGTGTCCTGGCTGCTGCGGGCCGCGAACCTGTCGGTGGAGGACCGCAACCTGGCCGACAGCCCGTTCGTGCAGCTGCGGGAGGCGACATTCGGCGAGGACGCGGCCCGGCCCGCCGAGGAAATGTCCATGCTGGACCGGGATCCGCCGGACCACACCCGGCTGCGCAAGCTGGTCTCGAAGGCGTTCACGCCACGGGCCATCCAGAGACTGCGGCCGCGCATCACCGAGCTCGTCGACGGCATGCTGGACACGGCGGCGGCCCGGCGCCGGGTCGATCTCGTCGACGCGCTCGCGTTCCCGCTGCCGTTCACCGTGATCGCCGAGATGCTGGGCACGCCGCCCGCCGACCACGAGCGAATCCGGCAGCTGTCCGGCACCGTGGTGCGTTCCCTGGAGCCGGTCGCCGATCCGGAGCTGGCCGCGGCGATCATGGCCGCCGACGCCGAGCTGACCGGCATCGCGACCGAGATGATCGCCTGGAAGCGCGACCATCCGGCCGACGACCTGCTGACCGCGCTGGTCAACGCCGAAGACAGCGGCGACGTGCTCAGCGATGACGAGCTGGTCGCCCAGACCCTGCTGCTCTACATCGCCGGGCACGAGACCACCGTGAACCTCATCGCTGGCGGAACGCTCGCGCTGCTGCGCCACCCGGGCCAGCTCGCGCTGCTGCGCCGCGACACCGGGCTGGTGCCCAACGCCGTGGAGGAGATGCTGCGCTACGACAGCCCGGTACAGGCCAGCAGGCGTATCACGCTCGAGCCGGTGACGCTGGGTGATATCACCATCCCGGCGGGCGCGTTCGTCATGGCCAGCCTCGGCTCGGCCAACCGCGACCAGGACTTCTGGGGACCAGACGCCGACGAGCTGCGGCTGGACCGGGAGAACGCCCGGCAGCACGTGTCGTTCGGCGCCGGGCACCACCACTGCCTGGGCGCCTCGCTCGCCCGGCTGGAAGCCTGCATCGCCTTCGAGCAGCTAGTGAGCCGCTTCCCCGGCCTGACGCTGGACGGCGACGTGGTCTGGAACGGCCGGATCAACCTACGCGGCCCGGCCTGCCTCCCGGTAGCTCTGAGCTGAGCCCGCAGCGCGCCAGCGTCTCGCTATCTGAGACGGCGCTCGGCGCGGTCCGTTAGGGGGAGACTTAGGCGGCAAAACAGCGCTAACTCTTCGCCTTGACGGATCCGGCGTATGCCAGGCTAGACGGCGGATCCCGCGAGAAGTAAGGAGCCCCGCATGGCCAGGCGCTGGATGCACACCACTGCGGTGATGTCGGTCTCGCTGCTGGCGGTCGCCCTCCCCGGACTCGCCGCGCCCGCTCTCGCCGCGCCTGCTCTCGCCGGGGTCGGTCACGGCCCGGCCGCGCCCGGCCGGTGCTCAGCTGGTGCCCACACGCTGTCCCACTTCGGGGCGCACGTCTACCCGGACACCGGGAACGGGGGCTACACCAGCGTGCACACCGACGTCGACCTGGTCTACGACGCCACCACGAACAGGTTCCTGTCCGGCAATCACGTCACGCTCACCGACCGGGCCACGCAGTGCCTGACCAGCTTCAGCCTGGATTTCGAGCGCAGGTCCATCGACTCCAAGGCCGGGCCCGACATGAGAGTCCGGTCGGTCACCGTCAACGGCAGGCCCGCTGGGTTCAACTTCGTCCAGCCGACCTACCCCGGCGACCCGCACGGGCAGAACGACCCCAACCCGCTGGCCCACGAGGCCTCGCAGGCCAATCCGGTCGGCGGGCCGCGGCACAACCCGCTGCCCCCGGCCTGCTCGCCCCAGCTGACCTCGACCAACCCGGCCAAGCAGAACTCTCAGAACGGCACCCCGTGTCCCGCGAACAAGCTGGTGATCACGCCGTCGTCGCCGGTCAAGTCCGGGTCCACGTTCACCGTCACGGTCATGTACACCGGCAGGCCGGGCGTGCACCACGACGGCGACGGGACCACCGAGGGCTGGTTCCGCGCTCCCGACGGCGGCTTCGTCACCACCGAGCCGGTCGCGTCCGAGGACTGGATGCCGCTCAACGACCATCCGACGGCCAAGCCCACCTACGACTTCTACGACACCACCAACGCGGGCAAGACCGTCATCGCCAACGGCGTCCTGGAATGGACCAGGCACAACAAGCCGAACGCCGAGTTCCCCGGCGGTTCTGTCACTTACCACTGGCACTCGCGCGCGCCGATCGCCAGTTACCTGGTGGAAGACAGCATCGGCGATTTTCACCTGACCGAGCGCACCGCGGACAACGGCATCCAGTACTACGAGGCGCAGGACACCTCGATCAGCCCGGCGCAGCAGAAAAAGAACCGCGCCATCATGAACATGCAGCAGAACATCACCGAGTTCGAGAGCCAGTTCAACGGGACGTACCCGTTCACCTCCGCCGGCGTCGTCGTCGGCACCCCTCCGGCCAGCTTCGAGGAGGAGATGCAGACGATGATCACCTTCGCCCGCGGCCAGGTCGGGCTGAGCACGCTATACCACGAGAACATGCACCAGTGGTGGGGTGACAACGTCACCGAGGGCGGCTACAACATGACCTTCTACAAGGAGGGCATGGCCACCGTGGCGCAGTTCCTGTTCACCGCCCGGCAGGCGGAGATGGCCGCGGGCGGCCCGTACACGCACAAGGGCCAGGCCGCCTTCCAGGCCAGCCTGGTCAAGACGTTCAACGGGATCTACGCCCAGAAGGGAAGCTTCTGGCTGCAGGCGCCGTCCAACCCGACGCCGTTCGGCTTGTTCTCCGGCTCGGCTACTTACGCTCGCCCGGCCGCGGCCTACCTCGCGCTGCGCCAGATCCTGGGTCCGACCAACTTCACCCAGGCGATGCAGCAGATCCAGCGTGAGTACGGCGGCAGCCATATCACCGAGGCGCAGCTCGAAGCGGCCTTCCATCAGTGGATGCCCAACCAGAGCGGAGCCTGCCAGGCCAAGCTCAGCGAGTTCTTCACCGAATGGTTCGACACCGCCTACCCCAGCGGCGGCGGCAAGGACCGGCCGCTGATCACCGGACCAGGGCTGGCCGGGCCGGGCTTCTACAACCGCGCCGGCGGCTGCACCGCGAGGTAGCCGGGCTGCCGCCCCCATTCATTCCGAACGGGGCATGGCCGGCCCGTCACCCGCCCGCGGGCGCTGCTTCCGGAACACCACGTGCGGGCGGAGCCGGTGGCCGGGCTCGACCCGCGGATGCTCGAAATGGGCGTACCGGGTCATCCCGATGCGCCGCATGACCGCCTGCGACGGCGTGTTGAGCACCGCCGTCATCGACCACAGCTCGTCCAGGCCGACTCCGTCGAAGGCCACGCCCGCCGCGGCGGTGGCGGCTTCGGTGGCGTACCCGTGGTGCCAGGCGCGCTGGGCCAGCCGCCAGCCCACCTCCATGCCGCCGGCGCCCGGGACCCCATAGGGCATCGGGTTGAGGCCGGTGAAACCCAGGAATTCACCCGTGCCGGCCAGCTCCAGCGCCCACAACCCGAACCCCTGCCGGTCGAACAGCGCCTCCATCCTGTCGATGCCGGCGTCGCTGCCCGCCCGGTCCGGCCTCAGGTGGGCCGGGAAGTAGCGCATCACCTCCGGGTCGGCGTTCATCGCGGCGTACGGATCCCGGTCCGCCTCTCGCCAGCGCCGCATCAGCAACCGCTCGGTGCGGATAGTGTCGAAGCGCCTGGCCATCCCAGCAGCCTAGCCACGGCGCCGGCCCAGGGTCAGTTCGCGGCGGCGCGGGCGGCAGGCAGAATGCCGCCATGAGAGCTGACCCCCCGCGGCTTGTCGCCTGTGATCTTGACGGCACCATCCTGCGCAGCGACGGGACCATCTCGCCGCGGACCGCCGCCGCCCTGGACCGCATCGAGGCCGCCGGGGCGCGGTACGTCTTCGTCACCGGCAGGCGGCCGCGGTACACCGAGGCCGTTCTCGGGCCGTTCGGCTACCAGGGCACCGTGATCTGCGTCAACGGCGCGCTGACCTATGACATGGGCGGCGGGGGAGTGACCGCGCAGCAGCTCATCCCGGCGCGGCAGCTAGCCGAGGCGGCGACCCGGCTGCGCCAGGCGATACCGGGCCTGGGGATCGCCGTCGAGTACGCCGACGGCCAGATCCGGGACGGGGTCTACCAGCGAGGGGCCTGGGTCAGGGAAGAAGAGGTACCGCACCTGCCCGACGACCAGCTGTTCGCCCGGGACGCGACGCGGCTGCTCGGCCGTCACCCGGGCCTGTCCGCGGACAAGCTGCTCGAGCTGGCCGACCCGGCCGCCGGGGAAATCGTGACGGTATTCCACTCGGGCGGGCGTGGGCTGGTGGAGGCGGTGGCCGCCGGGGTCAGCAAGGGAACCGCGGTCGCCGCGCTGGCCGGCCGGCTGGGGGTCGAGGCCCACGAGGTGGCGGCCTTCGGCGACATGGTCAACGACCTGCCCATGCTGGCCTGGGCGGGCACGTCGTACGGCATGGCGAACGCGCACCCCGCCGTGCTCGCCCTGGCCGACCACGTGATCGGGGGCAACGACGAGGACGGGGTGGCCGCGGTCATCGAGCAGCTCTTTGCGGACTCGCTCTGAGCGCTATCGTCGCTAGTGACCGACCGCCACCCGCAGGGAGCCGCCGTGGACTTCGCCGAGACCGACGAGCACCGCGATCTGCGCGCCGCGGTCGGCGCCATCGCCAGCGGCTTCGGTCCCCGCTACTACGCCGAGCACGCCGCCGCCCGCGAGCCGTGCACCGAGCTGTGGTCGCGGCTGGCCGAGGCCGGCTTCATCGGGGTGAACGTGCCCGAGGAGTACGGCGGCGGGGGCGGCGGCATCACCGAACTGTCGATCGTGGGAGAGGAGCTGGCCGCCCAGGGCACCCCGCTGCTCCTGCTGCTGGTGTCGGCCGCGATCTGCGCCGAGGTGATCGCCGAGTTCGGCACCGAGGAGCAGCGCAAGACGTGGCTGCCCGCGCTGGCCGCCGGCACGTCCAAGATGGTCTTCGCGATCACCGAGCCGGACGCCGGCTCCAATACCCACCGGCTCGCCACGACCGCCATGCGCGACGGTGACGACTGGCTGCTCACCGGGACCAAGCACTTTATCTCCGGGGTGGATGAGGCCGAGGCGCTGATGGTGGTCGCGCGCACCGGCCAGGACGAGCGGGGCGGCGCCTCGCTCTCGCTGTTCGCGGTGCCCACCGACGCGGCCGGGTTCGAGGCCCGGGTGCTGCCGGTCGACATCATGCTGCCCGAGCGTCAGTTCATCCTGCACTTCGACCAGGTCCGCGTCGGGCCCGGCGCGCTGATCGGGGAACAGGGCGACGGCTTCCGGCTGGTCTTCCACGGCCTGAACCCTGAGCGGATCATGAGCGCCGCCCTCGGCGTGGGCGTCGCCCGGCACGTCCTGGGCGCGGCGGCCAGGTACGCGAGCGAGCGCCAGGTCTGGCAGACGCCGATCGGCGCCCACCAGGGCGTGGCGCACCCGCTGGCCAAGGCCAAGATCGAGACCGAGCTGGCCGCGCTGATGACCCGGCAGGCCGCCTGGCAGCACGACCGGCGGCTGGCCGCCGGCGAGTCGTCCAACATGGCCAAGTACGCGGCCGCGGAGGCCGCCATCGCCGCGGTCGACGCGGCCATCCAGGCCCACGGCGGCAACGGCCTGGCCACCGAGTACGGCCTGGTGCCCTACCTCGGCCTGGCCCGCCTGATGCGCATCGCGCCGGTCAACCGGGAGATGATCCTCAACTTCGTGGCCCAGCACAGCCTGGGCCTGCCGCGCTCGTACTAGGAGATAGCGTGGCTGTCCTCACCTCCTCCCTGGACATCGCCGGCGAGACCTACCGCGCCAACCGGAACGCGCAGCTCGCCCTGCTGGACCAGCTGAACGAGCAGATAGAGCTGGCCATCGCGGGCGGCGGGGATCGCTACCAGCAACGCCACCGGGCCCGCGGCAAGCTGCTCGCCCGCGAGCGGATCGAACTGCTGGTCGATCCGGACAGCCCGTTCCTCGAGCTGTCCACGCTGGCCGCCTACGGCACGCAGTTCACGGTCGGCGCGAGCCTGATCACGGGGATCGGCGTGGTGTCCGGCGTGGAGTGCGTGATCATCGCCAACGACCCGACGGTCCGCGGCGGGTCGGTCAACCCCTATTCGCTGCGCAAGTCGCTGCGCGCCGGGGAGATCGCCAGGGCCAACCGGCTGCCGGTGATCAACCTGGTCGAGTCGGGTGGCGCGGACCTGCCGACCCAGCTCGACCTGTTCGTGCCGGGCGGCCGGACCTTCGCAGGCCTCACCGAACTGTCCGCGATGGGCATCCCGACGATCGCGCTGGTCTTCGGCAACTCGACGGCGGGCGGGGCGTACGTGCCAGGCATGTCTGACTACTCGGTCTTCGTCGACCGGCGGGCCAAGGTGTTCCTCGGCGGCCCGCCGCTGGTGAGGATGGCCACGGGGGAGGAGAGCGACGACGAGACGCTCGGCGGGGCTGCCATGCACTCGCGGGTGTCGGGGCTGTCGGACTACTTCGCCGCCGACGAGCAGGACGCGATCAGGATCGGGCGCGACATCATGGCCCGGATCAACTGGCACAAGCTAGGCCCGCCGCCGGCCGACGCCAACCCGGCCGCGCCGCGGTACGACCCGGACGAGATCCTGGGCATCGTGCCGGCCGACGTGAAAGTGCCGTTCGACCCCCGCGAGGTGCTGGCCCGCACCGTGGACGGGTCCGAGTTCGACGAGTACAAGCCGCTGTACGGCACCTCGCTGGTCACCGGCTGGGCGCGGCTGCACGGATACCCGGTCGGCATCCTGGCCAACCACCGCGGCGTGCTGTTCAGCGAGGAGTCGCAGAAGGCCACCGAGTTCATCCTGCTGGCCAACCAGGCCGACGTGCCGCTGATCTTCCTGCAGAACACGACCGGGTACATGGTCGGCGCGCGCTACGAGCAGGGCGGCATCATCAAGGACGGCGCGAAGATGATCAACGCGGTGACCAACAGCGCCGTGCCACACCTGACCATCACCATGGCCTCCTCGTTCGGGGCCGGCAACTACGGCATGTCCGGCCGGGGCTATGACCCACGGTTCCTGTTCGCCTGGCCGGGCGCGAAGCTCGCGGTGATGGGCGCGGCCCAGCTGGCCGGGGTGCTGTCGATCGTCGGCCGGGCCAGCGCGGCGGCGGCCGGGCGCTCGTTCGACGAGGAAGCGGACCGGATCCGGGCGGCGGCCATCGAGGCGCAGATCGACGCTGAGTCACACGCGTTCGCGGTAACCGCCCGGCTCTACGACGACGGCATCATCGACCCGCGCGACACCCGCACCGTGCTCGGACTGGCGCTGTCGGCGGCCCACTCCAACACCGTGGCCGGGCGCCGCGGCTTCGGCGTCTTCCGGATGTGATCGCGTGCCCGTCAACTCCGGATCAGGCCCCGTGATCCCGAACGGCCCCGTGATCCCGAACGGCTCCGCGCCAGGCCGGGCGCAGATCTGCAAGCTGCTGGTGGCCAACCGGGCCGAGATCGCCGCCCGGGTGATGCGGACCGCGCACGGGCTGGGCATCGCGACGGTGGCGGTCTACTCCGACGCCGACGCACGCGCGCCGTTCGTCCAGCAGGCGGACGAGGCTGTGCGACTGCCCGGTGCCGCGCCCGCCGAGACCTACCTGCGCGGCGACCTCATCCTCGCGGCCGCCGGCGCGACCGGGGCCGACGCCGTCCATCCCGGCTATGGGTTCCTGGCCGAGAACGCCGCCTTCGCCCGCGACTGCGCGGCGGCCGGGATCACCTTCGTCGGGCCGCCGCCGGACGCGATCGCCGCGATGGGCTCGAAGCTGGAAGCCAAGGCGCTGATGGCGGCGGCCGGGGTGCCGGTGCTGCCCGGTGCCACGGTGACGCCCGGCGCCGATCTCGTCGAGGCCGGCGCGCGGACCGGATACCCGCTCCTGGTGAAGGCCGCCTATGGCGGCGGCGGCCGCGGCATGCGGCTGGTCCGCGAGCCCGGCGGGCTGGCCGGCGCGGTGGCAGCGGCCAGCCGCGAAGCGGCCTCGGCGTTCGGCAATCCGACCGTGTTCCTGGAACGGTTCGTGACCGACCCGCGGCACGTCGAAGTGCAGATCCTCGGCGATGTCCGCGGCACCGTGGTGCACCTGTTCGAGCGGGACTGCTCGATCCAGCGCCGCTACCAGAAGGTCATCGAGGAAGCGCCTTCGCCGGCCGTCGACGCCGCGCTCCAACAGGCGCTGGGCGAGGCGGCGGTCGCCGCGGGCAAGGTCATCGGGTACACCGGGGCCGGCACCGTGGAATTCGTCCTGGACGCGTCCGGCGACTTCTACTTCCTCGAGGTCAACACCCGGCTGCAGGTCGAGCACCCGGTGACCGAGATGGTCACCGGGCTCGACCTGGTGGAGCTGCAGCTGCGGCTGGCCGAGGGCGAGCCGCTGCCGCCCGAGGTCACCGGGGCCCGCATCACCGGGCACGCGATCGAGGCCCGGCTGTACGCCGAGGACGTACCGGCCGGCTTCCGCCCGGCCACGGGGACCCTGTACCGGTTCGACATCCCGGCCGGCCCGGGGGTACGGGTGGACGCCGGGTACGCCAGCGGGTCGGTGGTCGGCCCGCACTACGACGCGCTGCTGGCCAAGGTGATCGCGCACGGCCGGACCCGCGCCGACGCCGCCCGTCGGCTGGCCCGGGCGCTGGCCGGCGCCCGGCTGCACGGGGTGACCACGAACCGCAGCCTGCTGCTCGGCATCCTCGGCGAGTCGGAGTTCCTGGCCGGGCGCACCGACACGGGCTACCTGACCCGGCACGATCCGGCGGCGCTGGGCCGCTCGGCCGCCGCCGTCACGAATCGGCACGCGGCCGCGGCGGCGCTGGCCGGCCAGGCTGCGCACCGCGCCGCCGCCCGGGTGCTGCGGTCCCTGCCATCCGGCTGGCGTAACGTCCCGTCCGCGCCGCAGCGCGTCAGCTACTCGGCCGGCGATGAGTCGTATGCGGTCTCCTACCGACTGCGCGGCCCCGGCTCCGAGCCCGCGTCTGGCTCCGGTTCCGGGTCTGAGTCTGGCTCCGAGCCCGGGTCCGGCTCCGGCTCCACGTCCGGGGCCGGCACCGGAGCGGTGGCCGAGCTGACCGTCAACGGCGAGCCGCTCGGCGCGCGGATCGTCGCGTACGCCGCGTCCCCGGACACCGTCGATCTCGAGGTCGACGGGATCCGCCGGGCGTACTCGGTGCACCGGGTCACCGCGGACAGCCGTACCAGTGTCTTCGTGGACGGCCCGGACGGCTCGTCGTCGCTCACCGAGGTGCCGCGGTTCGCCGGCCCGACCGCAGCCGACCGCGGCGGTTCGCTGCTCGCGCCGATGCCCGGCCTGGTCGTCCGCGTGCTGGCCGAGACCGGCGCGGCCGTCACCGCCGGCCAGCCGCTGGTCGTGCTGGAGGCGATGAAGATGGAGCACGAGGTGACCGCCCCGGCCGCCGGCATCGTGACCGAGTTGCGGGCCGCGGCCGGGCAGCAGGTCGAGGCCGGCCAGGTGCTGGCCCTGGTCGCGGCCGGAACTCCCCCCGCCGGGCAGCAGGCCGACACCGGTCACGCGGCTGGCGAGGCCCCCGCCGGGCAGCAGGCCGACACCGGCCAGCCGGCCGTCGAGCCTGCCGCGGGGCAGTCGGCGGAGGCCGGCCCGGCGGTCGGCGAGCCCGCCGGGGACCAGCCTGGGGCAGAGAGCTGATCGGAGGCCTGCATGCCAGCGGACATGAACGCGCTCGCCGACGACGTGGCGGCGGAGACCGTCGTGCTGCGCGAGCTCGTGGCCGGCCTGGACGAGCAGGGCTGGCGGCGGCCCACCCCGGCTCCCGGCTGGAGCATCGCCGACCAGGTCAGCCACCTCGCGCACTTCGACGAGGCCGCCACGGAGTCGGCGGTCCGGCCCCGGGAGTTCAGCGCCGAGCTGGCCGGCGCCGACGCCGCCAGCCGCTTCGATCCGGATGCCATCGCTGAGCGGTACCGGACGCTGACCCCGGCCGCGCTGCTTGAATGGTTTGACGAGGCCCGGTCCGGGCTGCTGACCGAGTTCCGCCGGCTGCACCCGTCGGTGCGGGTCCCGTGGTTCGGCATGCACATGAGCGCTGCGTCGTCGCTGACCGCCCGGCTGATGGAGACCTGGGCGCACGGTCAGGACATCGCCGACGCGCTGGGCACCCGCCGCGAGCCAACCGAGCGACTGCGGCACGTGGCGCACCTCGGCGTGGCGGCGCGGCCGTTCAGCTTCGCCAGCCGCGGCCGGCCGCTGCCGGAGCAGCCGGTACGGGTCGAGCTGCTGTCGCCCGGGCTGGACATGTGGCTGTGGGGCCCGCCGGAAGCCGCCGACCGGGTCACCGGCAGCGCCCTGGACTTCTGCCTGGCCGTGACCCAGCGGCGCCACGTCGATGACACTTCGCTGCTGATCACCGGGCCGGTCGCGACCGAGTGGATGTCGATCGCTCAGGCCTTCGCCGGCCCGCCGGGTCCGGGCCGCCGGCCCGGCCAGTTCCGTACCGGCCCATCGCGCGGCCGGTGACGCAGGTGACCGGGCGCCGCGCGGTGCGCATCGCCAACTGCTCCGGCTTCTACGGCGACCGGATCGCCGCCGCCCGCGAGATGCTGGGCGGGCCGATCGACGTGCTCACCGGCGACTACCTCGCCGAACTCACCATGCTGATCCTGTGGAAGGCGCGGCAGGGTGACCCCCGGCTCGGATACGCGCGCACGTTCTTGCGCCAGATGGAAGACGTGCTCGGCACCTGCCTGGACCGCGGCGTGAAGATCGTCGCCAACGCCGGCGGGCTCAACCCGGCCGGGCTGGCCGCGGAGCTGCGGGAGCTGGCCGGCCGGCTCGGCCTCGACGCCCGGATCGCGCACATCACCGGCGATGATCTGGTCGGCCAGCTGCCCGGTCTGGCCGAGCGCGGCGTCGACCTGGCCAACCTCGATACCGGCCTGCCGCTGGCGAAGGCCGGGCTGCCGGTGGTGACCGCCAACGCCTACCTGGGCGGCTGGGGCATCGCCGCCGCGCTGGCGGCGGGCGCGGACGTCGTGGTCTGCCCCCGGGTGACCGACGCGAGCCTGGCCTCCGGGCCGGCCGCGTGGTGGCACGGCTGGCGCCGCGACGACTGGGATGCGCTGGCCGGCGCGGTGCTGGCCGGCCACGTCATAGAGTGCGGGCCGCAGGCGACCGGCGGCAACTACAGCTTCCTGGACGAGATCGCTGACCGCAGGCACCCCGGGTTCCCCATCGCGGAGATAGCAGCAGACGGCAGCTCGGTGATCACCAAGCACGACGGCACCGGAGGCCTGGTCAGCGTGGGGACGGTGACCGCCCAGCTGCTCTACGAGATCGCCGAGCCCGCCTACCTGGGCCCCGACGTGATCACGCACTTCGACACGGTCCGCGTCGAGCAGGCTGGACCGGACCGGGTCGCGCTGGCCGGCACCAGGGGGTCACCGCCCCCCAGGTCGCTCAAGGTGGCCCTGAACATGCTGGGCGGCTACCGGAACACGATGACCCTGGTGATCACCGGCCTGGATATCGAGCAGAAGGCCGAGCACGCCCGGCAGCTGCTGTTCACCCGGCTCGGCGGCACCGATGCCTTCGACGAGGCCGACGTCCGGCTGCTGCGGTTCGACCGGCCGGACGCGCCCACCAACGAGCAGGCCACCGCGCACCTGCGCATCACGGTCAAGAGCCAGGACGAGCGCGCGGTCGGCCGGGGGTTCTCCGACGCGGCCCTGGAGCTGGCCCTCGGCGGTTACTCCGGGTTCTACGCCACGACGCCGCCGACCGGGGGGAGCGCGTTCGGCATCTACTGGCCGGCCCTGGTGCCGGCCGCGGAGGTCACCCAGACCGTGCATCTCCCGGACGGAACGTCGCAGGCCGTCGCGCACACAGCCGACATGATCAGCGCAACTCCGGCCGGCGCGACTCCAGCCGGCGTGACTCCGGTCGGGGCGACTCCGGCCGGCGCGACTCCAGCCAGGGCGACTGCGGCCAACACGGGCCCGCCCGGCGCGACCCCGGCCCGTGCGGCGGCCAGCCCAACCCCGCTCGGCGCGACCTTGGCCGCTTCCGGCCCCCCAGCCGCCAGCCCAGCCGGTGCGAGTGTTGCCGATGTGCCATTGCCGACATCAGGGGGTAGGCAAAGTGCCATCGACCACGCTGCTGCCCCCGGCGAGTGGCGGGTCGCCGTCCCGCTCGGCCGGCTGTGCGGGGCGCGGTCGGGGGACAAAGGGGGGAACGCCAATGTCGGCTTCTGGGCCCGAGACGATCGGACGTACGCGTGGCTGCGCGCCGAGCTGACCGTCGACCGGCTGCGGGAGCTGCTGACCGAGGCCGCCGACCTGGAGATACGCCGGTTCGAGCTACCGAACCTGCGCGCGCTGAACTTCGTGATCATCGGGCTGATCGCGCCCGGGGTCGCCGCCACCACCCGCCCGGACGCCCAGGCCAAGGGACTGGGCGAGTACCTGCGGTCCCGGTACGTGCTCGTCCCCGCCGAGCTGGTGCCGCAGGCCCCCGGCGGTCATTGACGCCAGGCCGGGCGCCGCCGTTCCAGGAACGCGCGGATACCCTCCTGTGCCTCGTCGCTCTCGAACAGCCGGGCCGACAGCGCGGCCAGGGCGGCCGATTCTGTGGCCAGCCGCTGCCGGCGGGCGCCGGCCAGCAGTCGCTTGGTCTCCGCCGAGCCCTGCGGCGAGGTCTCCCGGATCTGCTCGGTGAGCCCGGCCACCACGTCATCGACGTTGCCGGAACTGGCCGAGGTGGTGATCAGGCCGAGGGCGGCCGCCGTGGTGGCGTCGAAGGTCTCACCGGTGAGGTAATAGCGGGCCGCGCCGCGGGGTGGCATGAGGTCCAGCGTGGTCAGCGAGATGATCGCCGGGGTCAGGCCGATGCGGACCTCGGTGAACGCGAACGAGGCGGTCTCGGTGGCGACGGCGAGGTCGCAGGCGCCGACGATGCCCATGCCGCCCGCGCGCACGTGCCCGGTGATCCGGGCTATCACCGGCTTGTCCAGCCCGACTACGGTGGTCAGCAGACCCAAGATCGCGGCGGTGGCGTCCGTCATCGACCCGCCGCCCGCCTCCGACAGGTCGGCCCCGGAGCAGAAGACCCGGCCGGCGTGCGTGAGCACGACCGCCCGCACGCCCCGGTCTTGTCCGGCCGCCGTCAGGCTGCCGGTGAGTTCCCCCACCAGCGTTCGGGACAGGGCATTTCGGTTTTCCGGCGAGTCAAGAGTGATCGTTGCCACCTGGTCGCTGACGTCGTAATACACCAAGGAGGTCACCGAACGCAGCGTAGCCGTAACAACCCGGCGAGCGTAGCCTGCCACTGTGGGGAGAATTGAAGATGAGATCCGCGCCGAGGCGGAGGGCGCGCTGAAGGCGATGGAAGGGCTGGACGTCCGGCGGATGTTCAGCGGATGGGGTTTCTACAGCCACGGGTTATTGTTCGCCGCCGCCTGGAAGGGCGAGTTCCGGTTCCGCACCCGCCAGCGGGGACACTGGGTCTACGAGGACGTCGATCGGGCGCTGCTGGACCGTCCGGATGAACTGGTCAGGGCGGCGCGGACCATCATCGCGACGCTGGCCGCCGAGCCCGCGGCCCGGCCCCGGCGCCGCGCTTCCGATCAGGCGGTCCCGATCGAGCCCTACCGGCCGGGCTGGCCGGTCGCATTCGAGGCCGAGCGCCGGCTGCTGGAGCCGGTGATCGGGGAGTACGTGGTGGGCGGTATCCACCACGTGGGCAGCACCGCGGTGCCCAACCTGCCCGCCAAGCCGATCATCGACATTCTGGCCGGGGTCCACGACCTCGACAGCGCCCGGCCGTGCATCGACCTGATCGCCCCGCTCGGCTACGTGTATGCCCCCTGTCTGGCCGATGAGATGCACTGGTTCTGCAAGCCGCACCCCAGCCGCCGCACCCATCACCTGCACATGGTCCCGGCCGGCTCGCCCCGCTACCGCGACGAGCTGAGGTTCCGCGACTACCTGAGGGCGCACCGGGACAGCCGGGACGAGTATGCCCGGCTCAAGCGGGGCCTGGCCGTGAAGTTCCGCCAGGACCGCGAGGGCTATGCCGAGGGCAAGTCCGAGTTCGTGCGCGACGTGCTGCGCCGGGCCGATGCGGAGAGCGCGTCGTGACCGGCCCGGGCCCGGCCCTGCGCCGGCCTTAGCGCCGGATCGGCGAGTAGCGGTCCGAGCGCCGGTGCTCCCTGGTGAAGTCGGTCTCGTAGTAGAGCTGCTCGATGAGGTCGAGGAACACCGCCGCGCGGTCCTGCTCGAAGGTGATCTCGCCGTTGCTGACCAGGTCGGCCGGGTTGAGACCGTGCTTGGCCATAGCGGCCGACAGGTCGTCCGGGGTGACCGCCGGGACCGCCCCGGGCCGCGCGAGCCTGGCCAGCCGCCGCGCGAGCGACGGGCGCGCGGTCGCCGCCCCAGCCAGAGCCTCTATGGCGGCCTGCCTCATCCGGGGCATGACCTCGGCGATCAGCTTGGCGTTGGCGGGCGCCGCCGAGGCGAGCGTGTGGAGGTCGGCGAACATCCTGTTGAACGCCTCGATCCGCAGCACGGCGACCTCGTCCGGCGTGACCACGAGGTCGAATCCGGCTTCGAGGACGAACACGGGGTCGTCGAGATGCTCCAGGCCCTCCTGCCCCAGCAGCGCCAGGAAGCCGCCCGCCTTGGCGACCCGGTGCGGGTCGCTCTGCCGCACGAAACCGAGCCGCTGGCCGCTGCCTGCCGCGACGCCGATGGCCGCGTAGAACAGGTAGCGGCCCTCGCGCAGCTCTGTTCGCGAGATCGGCCGCAGCCCCGCGGTGGCGACCAGCCGCTGCAGGTCGGACAGCCCGGCCGCCTCGTCGTCATCGGGCTGGTCTGCCTGCGCCCGGCCGGCGCCCGTCAGCTCGGTCACCGGCACCGCCAGGTACTCTTCGTCCGGCTCGATGTAAGGCGAGGCACCGTAGGGCCGGGGCGTCAGGCCGGCCAGCTGATCGAGCGTGCCGCGGCACAGTGACCGGATCTCCTCGGCCACCTCGCCCGACAGCTCGACCGCGGCCGCATCCAACCGCGACGGCCGGGGCCGCCAGCCGACGATGAGCTCCGCCCCGGGCTCAAGGACCACGGCCGACCAGTCCTTGCGGTCATCACCCATCTCCGGGTGGCTCCTTCCTGACCAGCAGGCCCCCCACGCGCACCGCGCGGATCCCGGTGGCCGGCCGGGGCAGGCGGCGGCACACGATGTAATAGCTGGCCTGACCCGTCGTGATCGAGGCGACGCGCCAGCCCAGCAGGTACAGGGTCGGGTTGATCCTGGCGAGCTCCGACCGCAGGAAGATGGCCAGCACGACCAGGGCCAGGATGCAGTAACCGGCCAAGTCGGCTGCGGATGGCGACGGCACCGTCACGAATGGTACAAGATAGGTGGCCAGGTAGCCGGCCACCTCGCCGGAAGCATCCTGCACCGAAGCCACCGGATAGTCGCGAGCCTGCGCTCGCCTGGCGACGACGAACACCACCACGAAGAGGTATCCGAAGCCGATTCCGGCCAGTACCGCGCACACCGTCTTCAGCGCCGCGCCCTCAAACCGGATGGCCAGGATCACGAACAGCGGGGCGTAAGAGCTGAGGAACAACCAGGCCCGCACGATGTAGACGCTGCGGTCCTCCAGCTGATCGGCGGGCGGGCCGGTGCGTTCTACGTCTGCCATCACGCGCATTCCGGTTGGCTGCTGGTCTCGGTCGGTATCCCACTGTTCCACGGCTCCCGGCTCCAGGCCTGGAACTCGCGGCCGCGTCGCCCGGACTCACAGCCCGAGCAGCCGGACCGCGTTGTCGTGGCAGACCGCGCGCAGCCATTCCGGGCTGAGTTCGAGCCGGGCCAGCGCCTGCAGCTGGTGCAGGTACCGGTAGGGGATGTTGGGGAAATCGCTGCCCAGCAGGATGCGGTCTGCCGCCGCGGCCAGCCGGGGCCGCAGCGCCGCCGGGAACGGCGCGAGCCGCTGCAGGAAGTCCGTGAACGCCATCGTGGTGTCGAGATGGACACCGGGATATCGCCGGGTGAGGTCGAGGAACTCGCCGTACTCCGGAGCCCCGAGGTGGGCGATGATCAGGGTCAGCCGGGGGTGCCGGGCGAGCACACCGGAGATGGGACCCGGGCCGGTATACGGCCCGGGCCTCGGCCCCGAGCCGCAGTGCACGACGACCGGCACGCGCGCCTCGGCCAGCATGCCCCACACCGGGTCCAGCCGCGGGTCCCGCGGGTCGTAACCGCCCACTTGAAGGTGGGCCTTGAACAAGCGGGCGCCCGCGCCCACCGCCTCGGCCACGTAGGCGCCGGCGCCCGGCTCGGGGAAGAACGTGGCGCTGTGCAGGGCGTCGGGCGTCCGGGCCGCGAAGCCGGCCGCCCACGCGTTCAGCCAGGCGGCCATGCCAGGCTTGTGCGGGTACAGCAGCGCGCTGAACCTGCGCACGCCGAACGCCCGCAGCAGGGCGACCCGCTCGGCTTCGGGCCACCGGTAGACGATGGGCCACGCCTGTCCGGCAGCGGCCCGCCCGCTGTCGAAGAACGCCCAGACCTTGGCCAGCACGTTGGGCGGCATGAAGTGGGTGTGCACGTCCACCAGGCCGGGGAGCCCGAGATCCCGCCAGAACGCGGTGACCGGGCCGGCCTCGCCCGGCAACGGGCTGCCGGGCTCATTCGCGGCCGGTGGCACGGGGGGGTCGGGCACCGGGGCGCCAGGCTCACCCGCTGCCTGCGCGCCGTCCGCATTCTGCTGATCGGGCACGCCTCATAGTCTCCCAGCGCGGGGCGGCGGCCAGATCGGGGCCTGACGCCGTTCCCAACTGACCCGCGGCTCAGGCCGGGGCCTGCCGGACCACCCGGAACCCGATGTGGGTCGCGGCCGGGGTCACCAACGCACTCGTGCGTTCGAGGGTGATTGACGAGCTCAGCGGGCCGAACAGGGGCGTACCGCCTCCCAGCAGGACCGGGATCACGTGCACGCGGATCTCGTCGACCAGGCCGAGGGGGAGCGCCTGCTGCATGACGGTCGCGCCATGCAGGCCGACGACCTTGTCGCCCGCCACGTTCTTAGCCTGCTCGATCGCGCTGGCCACACCGTCGGTGACGAACGTATACACCGATGGGTACGACGTGGCGGGCTTGCTGTGAGTGACCACGAAACACCGAGTATCGCCGAGGGGACCGCCATCGCCCCAGCCGCCGTCGCCCTCGTTCTTGTCGAACGACTTGCGGCCCATCACGACCGCGCCGGCGCCATCGACCATTTCCTGCAGGATGGCGCGATCGTCGCCGGTCGCCGCGTCGAACATCCAGTCGTGCAGCATCCCGGCGCCGTCGCCGAACGGATTCTCGCGGCTGTCATTCGGGCCGGTGACGTACCCGTCGAGCGAGATGGACATGTCGCAGACCACGAGCGCCATGAGTGCTTCCTCTCTGCGGCCCACCGGGCCGGTCCAGACAGTTCTCACCGATATGACGACGCCCAGGCGGATTCCTCATCGCGGATCCCGGCCTCCGCGGCGTAGACACGGGACCGAAACCAGCGCCGCAACGCCGTGGTCTACTGCTCGTGTGGCTGCCGACGATCCGGCCCGGGTGAGCTTGACGACCCCCGCGTATGCGCTGCTCATCGACGGCAGCACGGTCGAGATCCGGTCCGCGGGGCGGGGCGATACCGAGGCCGTCCGCGCGATGCACGCGGCTCTATCGCCGCACAACGCGTACCTGCGCTTCTTCAACCTCAGCCCGCTCAACGCCGAGCGCGAGGCCCGGCGGGTCTGCCGCGAGCCGGGCCCGGATCACGCGGCCCTGCTCGCCTGGCTGGGCGGTGAGCTGGCCGGCGTCGCGAGCTATGAGCCTGCCGACCGGCCCGGCACCGCCGAGATCGCGCTCGCGGTTCCCGATGACCTGCACGGGCGGGGCATCGGCACGCTGCTGCTCGAGCACCTGGTATCGATCGCCAGGCAGCGCAAGCTGCACGCGTTCACGGCCGTAACGCTGACCGAGAACGCGGCCATGCTCGCCGTCTTCGCCGCCGCCGGCCTGCCAGTGCAGCGCCAGAACGCCGACAGCGAGGTGCTGCTGACCTTCCCGCTGCCCGCCGGCGAGGCCGACCGCCGCCTGGAGGACTACCTGGACTCGGTGGCGGCCAGGGGGAGCCGCGCGGACGTGGCCAGCCTGCGCCACCTGCTGCGGCCGGAGTCGATCGCCGTCGTGGGCGCGAGCCGGAGCCGCGGCTCGGCGGGCCGGGAGATCTTGCGCAACATCGTCACCGGCGGATTCGGCGGCCAGGTCTACCCGGTCAACCCGCACGCTCCGTCGCTGGAAGGCTTGCCGTGCCTACCGGACGCCGAAGACCTGCCGCAGCACGTGGACCTGGCCATCATCGCGGTGCGCGCCGCCGCCCTGCCCGAGGTGGCCGCGGCGTGCGGGCGCCGGGGTGTGCACTCGCTGGTGGTGATCACCGGTGACCTGGGTGCGGCAGGTCCCGGGCTGCTCGCGACGTGCCGCCGGTACGGCATGCGACTGGTCGGGCCGAACTGCTTCGGCATCGCGGTCCCCGGCATCGGCCTTGACGCCACCTTCGGCGCGTACCGGCCGGCTCGCGGCGTCGCCGGCCTGGTGATGCAGTCCGGCGGGGTCGGGGTGTCGTTCCTGGCGCACCTGTCCGAGCTCGGCATCGGCGTGTCGTCGTTCGTGTCGGTCGGCGACAAGTACGACGTATCGAGTAACGACATGCTCACCTGGTGGGAGCAGGACGGGCAGACCAGGCTGGCGGCGATGTACGTGGAGTCGTTCGGCAGCCCGCGCCGGTTCGCCCGCACCGCCCGTCGGGTCGGGCAGCGGATGCCGGTACTGACCGTGATCAGCGGCCGGTCCGACGCGGGCCAGCGGGCCGCCGCCTCGCACACTGCGGCCGCGGCCACGCCGCTGGTCACCCAGGAGGCGCTGTTCGGCCAGGCCGGGGTCATCGCGGCGACCAACCTCGGCGAGTTGCTCGAAGCCGCGGCGCTGCTCGCCAGCCAGCCGCTGCCGCTGGGCCACCGGGTGGCGATCGTGAGCAATGCGGGCGGCGGAGGCGTGCTGGCCGCCGACGCCTGCGCCGACCACGGCCTGCGCGTGGCCACCCTCTCCGGGCCCACGCAGCGCAGGCTGCGGGGCCTGCTGCCGGCCGGCGCCGTGACGGCGGGCCCGGTAGACACCACGGCCATGATCGGAGTGGACGCGTTCGAGTCGTGTCTGCGCGAGGTGGCGGCCGACGCCGGGGTGGACGCGGTGCTCGCGGTCACGGTGCCGACGGCCATGGCCGATCCCAGCCAGGCGCTGGCCACCGCCCGGCTGGGCAAGCCGCTGGCCGCGGCCGTGCTGGACCAGACGCAGGCGGTGCGCCTGCTCCCGCCGGCGGCAAGCCCGCCGGGGCTGCCGGGCCTGCCCGGCCAGGAGGCGGCCGTCGCGCCTCCCTTGCCGCGCATTCCCGCCTACGCCTACCCGGAGAGCGCGGCCCGGGCGCTCGGCCACGCGGCCAGGTACCACGCCTGGCGGATCAGGCAGCAGGGCCGCGTCCCCGAACTGGCCGGGGTGCGTGCCGATGACGCCCGCGCACAGGTCTCGGCGTTCCTCGTGGCCGTTCCGGCGGGCGGATGGCTCAGCCCGGCCGAGGCCGGCGACCTGCTCGCCTGCTATCAGATCGCGCCGCCCCGGGGCCGCCCGGCCGGGGAGGCGCGCGCCGACGGCGTGCAGGTGTTCGTCAGCGTCCGGCAGGAGGCGGTGTTCGGGCCGGTAGTGGTCTTCGGCCTGGGCGGCATCGCCGGGGAAGCCCTCGGCGACTGCACCGCCCGGCTCACCCCGCTCACCGACACCGACGCGGCCGACATGATCAACGAGGGCTCGGCCGCGCCTGTCCTGGCCGGGTCGCAGGACCGGCCCGCCGCGGACACCGGGGCGCTGGCCGGCCTGCTGCTGCGCGTTTCCCGCCTGGCCGACGACCTGCCCGAGGTCGCGGAGCTTGACCTCGACCCGGTCATCGCCGGTCCGGACGGGGCGGGGGCGTCCGCCGCCCGGATCAGGCTCAGCCCCGGCCAGCCGCAGGATCCGTTCCTACGCCGACTGCGGTGACGCTCCGGGCGTTACGTTTGATCACGACACGGGAATCCGGAGGTCGTCATGAGCTTCAGCGTCCAATCCGAGGTGGGGAGGCTGCGCCAGGTCATCGTGCACCGGCCCGGCCTGGAACTGTCCCGGCTGTCCCCGCAGAACGTCCGGGAGCTGCTGTTCGACGAGGTCATGTGGGCCAGCAGGGCGAAGGAGGAGCACGACGCGTTCGCTGAGGCGCTGCGCAGCAAGGGCGTGCAGGTGCACCACTTCGGACGGTTGCTGAGCGAGACGCTCGAGCTGGCCGAAGGTCGTGCCTTCGTCCTGGACCGGGTCTGCACGCCGGAGATCCTGGGCCCGAACCTGGTCGACCCGGTGCGAAAGCTGTTCGAGGACCTGGACGGCGCGGCCCTGGCCGAGTACCTCGTCGGCGGGGTGCTCAAGGCGGACCTGCATCCGGCCCGGTCGCACAGCCTGACCTGGGACCTCCTGCACAAGGACGACTTCGTCCTGGCCCCGCTGCCCAATCACCTGTTCCAGCGGGACACCTCCTGCTGGATCTACCAGGGCGTCTCGGTGAACACGATGGCCAAGCCCGCCCGCCAGCGCGAGGCGCTGCACGACCGGGCTATCTACCGTTACCACCCGATGTTCGCGGGCGGCGGTTTCACCCGGTACGACGCGGACGACGACCTCGATCACCTGCCGGCCAGCATCGAGGGCGGCGACGTGCACGTGCTGGGGCACGGCGCGGTGATGATCGGCATGGGCGAGCGGACCACGTCGATGGCCGTGGAGATACTCGCCCAGGCGCTGTTCCGCGGCGGCCAGGTGCATACGGTGATTGCCGTCGAGCTGCCGGCCACGCGGGCGATGATGCACCTCGACACGGTCATGACCATGGTCGACCGGCATACGTTCGTGCTGTATCCCTACCTGGACCCGCACCTGCGCTCGTGGACCGTCACCGACGAGGGCGGGGAGATCAGGCTGTCCCGCAATGACAACCTGTGGGAGAAGGTCGCCGAAGTGCTGGACATCGGCGAGGCGGTGGTGCTGACCACCGACGAAGACCGCCGCGCCGCCGAGCGCGAGCAGTGGGACGACGGGAACAACTACCTGGCCGTGGCCCCCGGCGTGATCTTCGGTTACGAGCGCAACGAGGCCACCAACACCATGCTGCGCCAGCGTGGCATCGAGGTGGTGACCGTGTCCGGCAGCGAGCTGGGCCGGGGCCGCGGCGGCCCGCGCTGCATGACCTGCCCGATCGAGCGCGACCCGGCCTGAGTGCCGGGCGGCGGTCGCGGCTCGGCGTTCCCGGCACCCGCTGTCACGGGCGGCGGAGGTCTCTCGTCTCAGAGTGCGAGCCGGCCCGCGCGGGCCGGCATGAAAGGAGCACCGACGATGAGAGTCTTCGTGGCCGGCGCGGCCGGCGCGATCGGCCAGCAACTGCTGCCGCAGCTCACCGCCGGCGGGCACCAGGTGACCGCATCGACTAGGAATCCCGCCCGGGCCGACCGGCTGCGCGCCCTGGGCGCCGAGCCGGTGGCTGTCGACGGCCTGGACGCCGTGGCTGTCGGCGAGGCGGTAGCCCGGGCCGAGCCAGAGGTCGTGATCCACCAGATGACGGCGCTGGCCGGTGACTTCGACCTGCGCCGGTTCGACCGGATGTTCGCGGTCACGAACAAGCTGCGGACCGCCGGTACCGATCACCTGCTCGCGGCGGCCGTCGCCGCAGGTGCCCGGCGGTTCATCGCGGCGAGCTACACCGGCTGGACCAACCCTCGCGAGGGCAGCCCGGTCAAGACCGAGGACGATCCGCTCGACCCCAGCCCGACGTCCGCGCAGCGCGAGTCGCTGGCCGCGATCGGCTACCTGGAACGCACGGTGACCTCAGCGGACCAGATGGACGGGATCGTGCTGAGATACGGCTCCTTCTACGGGCCCGGTGCCTCGGACGCGTTCGTCGGGCTGATCCGCAAGAGGAAGGTTCCCATCATCGGGGACGGGGCAGGCATCTGGTCGTTCTTGCATATCAGCGACGCGGCGGCGGCGACCGTCTGCGCGCTGGAGCAGGGCGCGCCCGGCGTCTGCAACGTGGTCGACGACGAGCCGGCCAGCGTGGCGGAGTGGCTGCCGTTCCTGGCCCGGGCGATCGGGGCCAAGGCGCCCTACCGGGTGCCGCGGTGGATCGGGCGGCTGGCGGCGGGGGAGACGGGAGTGTCGATGATGACCCAGATCCGGGGCTCATCGAACGCGAAGGCGAAGCGGGAACTCGGCTGGCTGCCCGCCTGGCCGAGCTGGCGGCAGGGTTTCCAGGGCGGCCTCGGTGCCGCGCTGCCGCAGCGGCAGGCGGCGGGCTAGCTGCCGGGAGCCGGGACATGGGGACCGCCGAGATCTACGAGCCGCTGCGGCCGCTGCTGTTCTCGATCGCCTACCGGATGCTCGGTACGGTCAGCGACGCGGAGGACATCGTCGCGAGGC
>DASXLW010000244.1:0-21665 GCA_036496025.1 Streptosporangiaceae bacterium | reverse complement strand
ACCCCGGAGCACGCATTTTGCTCGTCTTAACCAGTGTGCCATGAGTGCTATTCCGAACGCATCGCGGTATTGCGGGCGGGTCGGACGTCCGGGTCGTACGTCCGGGGCAGCCGGCCGGGGTCAGCGCGGCGGCCGGGGTCGGCGCGGCGGCCGGGATCAGCGCGGCGGCCGGGTCAGCGCGGCCAGCCGGGGCTCCGGCCGAGCAGCGCGACGATCTGGTCCAGCGCGCCTGCCGGAACGGGCGCGGGTACGGCGGGCCGGAACGCGGAGCCGGGCTCGAGCCGGCCCGGCCCGTCCGGGACGGCCTGAGCGACCTTCAGCGCGACGGCCAGCACCTCCGGGTCGGGCTCGAACCCGGCACCGAGACAGCGGGCGACATCCCAGCCGTGCGCCACATAGTCGACGAGGTGGAAGGCCATCGCCTGCCGGCCGGGGAACGTCATCGCGGTGGCGATCTCGGGCAGCGCGAATTGCCTGTCGGCCACGCCGCCGGCGGCGAACGCCGCGATCACGGCGTCGGCCGCCGCCGCGTAGGCGCCGACCGGGTCCGCAGCCGGGGGGCCGGCCTGCCACACGGCGAGGTCCGCGCCCCGGCCCGCGGCCGCCGCGGCGAAGCCGCGATGCTGGACGGTCATGTGCGCCAGCAGTTCGCCCAGCGACCACTGCGAGCAGGGCGTGGGCCTGCCGAGGTCCCCGGGATCGACCTGGGAGACCACCTCGACGCTGGCCTGCACCGCCCGGCGGTTCAGTTCCCTGATGTCATGACGCGGCATGGCCCGCTCCCGTACTGTCCGGTTTCCGCTCCGGCGGCTCCGGCTCCGGCTCCGGCTTCTGCTTCGGCTTCGGCTCCGGTGTCCCGGCGCGTCTCCAATCGTATGCGCTCGCTTACGATAGGCGCGAGTGTATTTTTATGGGCATCGACGAGCACGATGCGCCGCGCCGCCGGGACCTCGCGGCGATGATCGTTCCGCTGGGCCGGGCCCTGATGGCCGCGGAACTCCCCGTGCTGCGCGCGCACGACATCTCGATGTGGGGTTACGCGGTGCTGCTAGCGCTGGGTGAGCGCCCGACCCGGACTCAGGCAGCGCTGGCCGCCGCGATCGGCGCGGACAAGACCCGGGTCATCCCGGTGCTGGACGAACTGCAGGATCGCGGGCTGATCGAGCGCCGTCCCGATCCGGCCGACCGGCGGGCGCACCTGCTCTCGGTCACGCCGACCGGGAAAAGGCTCCGCGAGTCGGTGCAGCGGGACATTCAGCGCGGGGAGGAGCGACTGCTTTCGCGGCTGCCTCCCGGCGACCGGGGCGCCTTCCTGCGCTCCCTCCAGACACTCTGCGACCTGTCGCCCGCGCAGACCCGACAAGGCGAAGACTTAGGCGTGCCAGAGCAGGGCTAATGCTCCTGGTTAACCGGGAGCGGACGGCCAGGGCCGTCAGCGGGCCCGGAACGGGGCGCTTACCGGGCCCAGAGGGCGTGCGCGGTGGCCCGCTCGGCCTGCCGGCGCAGGGCCTGAACGGCCGCGGCCCGGTCGTCGGCGCCATAGACGGCGGATCCGGCCACGAACACGTCCGCGCCGGCCTCCGCGCACCGCTCGATGGTCTCCTCGTCGACCCCCCCGTCGACTTGCAGCCAGATCGAGCCGCCGTTCCTGGTGATCAGGTCCCGGGCCTGGCGCAGCTTGGGCAGCACCAGGCCGAGGAACTCCTGGCCGCCGAACCCCGGCTCGACCGTCATCAGCAGCAGCATGTCCACCTCGGGCAGCAGGCCGGCGTACGGCTCGACGGCGGTACCCGGATTGACCGCGAGCCCGGCCCTCGCACCGGCCGCCCGTATCGCGCGCAGCGTCCGCACCGGCGCCCGCGCCGCCTCCGCGTGGATGGTGACGTTCCGCGCGCCCGCCTCGGCGAACTGCGGCGCCCACCGCTCCGGCTCCTCGATCATCAGGTGGCAGTCGATGGGCAGGCTGGCGTACTTGAGCAGCGCCTCGACCACGGGCAGCCCGAGCGTGAGGTTGGGCACGAAGTGGTTGTCCATGACGTCCACGTGCAGCCAGTCGGCCACGCTCGCGACGGCCTCCGCCTCGTCGGCCAGCCGCGCGAAGTCGGCCGACAGGATGCTGGGCGATATCTGAACAGCCATGTCCGTAGCGAGTCTAGGGCGCCGGGAGCCGCGGCACCTCTCCGGACCGGGTGGTAGCGGCCGCCGGCCTCACTTATTGCGGTACGGCGCCCAGCGGAACCGCCAGACGGCGAAGGCGCACGCGACGACGCCCCAGATCGCCACGATGAGCAGGTCGTGCCACGCCCACGGCGACGCGCCCGGGTTGAACGGGGCGAAGACCGCCACGATGAAGTGCCGGATGGGAAAGAAGCTGGAGAACTGGGCCAGCCCGGACCCGGCCTTGATCGGGAACCACAGCCCGGCCAGGAACAGCAGGACGAAGAACACCACGTTGGTCACCGGCCCGGCGGCGTCCGGATTGGGGATCAGCGTGCTGATGGCCGCGCCCAGCGCGGTGAAGCTGAGCCCGCCGATCACGACGGCGACGACGAACGCGCCGATGTTGGTCGGCAAGTGGACGCCGAACCCGAGCCTGCCCACGGCGAGCAGCACGATCACCTGGACGAACGCCACCAGGAGGGTGCTGGCGAAGACCGACCCGAGCAGCGCCCAGGCGGGCAATGGGCTCAGCCGGAGCCGTTTCAGCAGCCCTTCCTCCCGCCGGTTGACCAGCACGATGGCCAGCGTCGTGAAGCACGCGGACATCACGCCGAAGGCCACGAAGCCGGGCACGTAGTACTGGATCAGCTTGATGTTGCCCAGGATCTTGACCCGGGACGATCCGGCGGACGCGCCCAGCAGGATCAGGAAGACCAGGGGGAAACCGATGGTGAAGACGGCCCCGATGGGGTTGAGCCAGAACGACAGCTGCTCGTAGTAGATCTGCTGTCCGACCAGCCGCAGATCGCTCAGGCCGTAGAACCGGCGGGTCTCGGTCGGGCCGGTCATCTGGATGCTGGTCATCGCAGCTGTTCCTGCCTGGTCCGGCCCGGCTCGTCCGGGTCCCTGGTCAGCTGGAGGTACACGTCTTCGAGCGTGACCCGCCGGACGGTGAGCCCGGGCAGGCCGACGTGCCGGCCGAGCGCCCATCCGGTCAGCGTGTGCAGCACCGCGACCTCGTCCTCGGTCCGGATCTCGATCTCGCCGTCCTGGGCCGGCTGGCCGGCCACCGGGAGATCCGCGGCGGACACGCCGTCGGGCAGCCGGAACCGGATCGTCGCCACGCCCGTGTCCCGCCCGCCGATGGCGTCCGGGGTTCCGCTGGCCACGATCTGACCGCCGGCCAGCACCACCACCCGGCCGGCCAGCGCCTCGACCTCGTCCATGTAGTGGCTGGTGAGCAGCACCGTCGTTCCCTCGCTGCCGAGCTGCCTGATCAGCTCCCAGGTGGCCCGCCGGCCGGAGGGATCCAGCCCGGTGGTCGGCTCGTCCAGGAAGAGCAGCTCGGGCTGGCCGATGATGCCCAGTCCCACGTCCAGCCGGCGCTGCTGGCCGCCGGACAGCGTCTTGACCCGGGCGCCGGCCTTGTCGGCCAGCCCCATCATGCCCAGCACCTCGTCGACCGGGCGGGGATGCGGGTAGAACCCCGCGCTGCGGGTGAGCACCTGACGCACCGAAAGGAAGGGCTCGACCGCGAGCTCCTGCAGGACGATCCCCATCTGCGACCGCAGCCAGCGCTGCGTCCTGCGGTTGTCCGGATCGACGCCGAGCACCTCGACGACCCCGGCGTCCCTGCTCCGGAAACCCTCGAGTATCTCGATCGTGGTGGTCTTGCCCGCGCCATTGGGGCCGAGCAGGGCGAAGACCTCGCCCGGCTCGACCTCGAAGCTCACGTCGGCCACCGCCGCCAGCGAACCGTAGGACTTGCGGAGATTTTTCACGCTGACAGCCGGCCCTGCGTTCTTCCGCACTTCCCGGATTGTTCCATAGCAGGGCACAATCGGGACACTTAGTTTGATCGCAGTCGTGTCACGGGGTGGATGGTGGTGACCGGATGACGACCGTATCCGAGCTTGACCTACCCGAGCTCGATATCAGCGCGGGTGCCCTGGCCGGGGACGGCTACCACGTGCGGTTGGCCAAGCTGGCCACCGATGGCGCGCTGCCCTGGCTCGCGAAGTCGCCGCTGGCGTTCATCGTGCTCGACCGCGAGTCCGGCGAGTTCTTCCTGCGGTCGCGGGCGACGGCCTTTCCCGGCCGGCAGATCGCCGACCTGTTCGGCGTGACCACGGGCAGGCTGCGGGAGCAGATCGACGCCAACATCCTCAATCAGCAGGGCCGGCAGCACCGGCGGCTGCGGGCTCTGGTCGGACCAGCCTTCACGCCGCGGGCGGCGGACCGCTGGCGCCCCGCGATGCGCCGGTTTCTGGCGCAGCTGTGGGATGAGCTTGGACCCGGCGCTCGCTCGTGCGAGTTCGTCGCCGCGGTGGCCAAGCCGTACCCGGCGCTGACCATCGCCACCGTGCTGGGCGCTCCGCAGGCCGACGCGCCGCGGCTGCACGAATGGTCCGGCTGGGTGCAGCGGCAGTTCGACATCCAGGCGCTGACCAGCCAGGTGCCGCAGATGGAACGCGCGGTGACCGAGGTGTACGCGTACGTGGAGGCGCTGCTGACCAGGCGCCGGGCCGAGCCGGGCGATGACCTGCTGACCACGCTGCTGGCCGCCGAGGAGGCCGGCGACCGGCTGTCGCACGCTGAGTGCGTCAACCTCGTGCTCAACGTGATCGCCGGCGGGATCGACACCACCCAGGCCCAGCTCAGCCAAGCGATGCGGCTCTTCGCGGCGCATCCCGGACAGTGGCAGGAGCTCGGCCGCCGCCCCGAGCTGACCGGGCGCGCGGTCGACGAGGTGCTGCGCGCCGAGCCGATCACCCCGTTCACCGCGCGGATCTGCCTGGAGGACGTGGAACACCGCGGTGTGCTCTTCCCGGCGGGCACGATCGTCGCGGTATGCGCCGAGCGGGCCAACCGGGAGCAGGCGGCGGGCGAGGAGTTCGACATCGCCGCGCCGCGGGACGGGCGGATCCTCACCTTCGGCGCCGGCCCGCACTTCTGCCTGGGCGCGAACCTGGCCCGGGCCGAGCTGGAGGAGGCCTTGACCTTCCTCGCGCCGAGGATGCCGGGGCTGGCCGCCGACGGGCCCGCGGTACTCGGCGGCGTCGAGGGAATCTACGGGGTCGAGACGCTGCCGCTGCGCTGGTCCGTGTAGTCCCTGGCCCGGGCCCGGAAGATGCGGTACATCTCGCCGGCCGCACGCGCGGGCGAGCCGGAGCGCAGCCGCTGGATCGCGAGCTGGACCTCGGTCGCGTCATCGGCCAGGGGGCGCCAGGTGATCACTCCGCTCAGTTCCAGCGGGTCGCCGATCAGGCTGAACTCGGGCAGCACGGTGACGCCGAGCCCCTCCGCCACCATGACCTTGCCCATCTCGGCGCCGTCGGTGGAATAGGAGAACCCGGGGATCTCGTCGGCCAGCAGGCGGTGCACGTAGCGGTGCATGAGATAGCCGGAGCGCATGCCGATGAGCGGCACCGACCGCAGGTCGGCAACCCGCACGGTGTCCCGCGCGGCCAGCGGGCTGTCCGGCCGCATGCAGACCACCGCACGGCCGCGCAGCAGCGTGGTGGTGTCCAGCTCCGGCGGCCTGTCGTCGCCCTCCAGATAGTTGACCAGCCCGAGGTCGAAGCTGCCCTCGAGGATCGCGCGGTGGATGTCGGCCTGCTGCGCGACGACCACCTCGACCTGGGTGCCGCGGTTCGCCTCGCGGAACTCCCGGATGGCCGGTGCCAGCAGCGGGGCGGTGGCGGTGCTGACCGTGCCGATCCGGACCAGGCGGGCGCTGTGGTGCAGCTCGCCGGCCGCCTGCCGCAGCCGGTCCACGGAATCGAGCACGGCGAAGATGCGCGGCAGCAGATCCCGGCCGGCGCGGCTGACCCGCGCGCCGTGGCGGCCGCGCTCAAGCAGGTCGACGCCGAGTTCCCGCTCCAGGCTGCGCACCGACTCGCTCAGCGCCGGCTGCGAGATGTGCAGCGCCTCGGCCGCCCGGCGGAACGACCCGAGGCGGGCCACCCCGGCGATGTACTCCAGCTGTTCGATACGCACTGCTGCCCAGGCTAACCCATTTTCCTGGTTAATCAGTTGGTTTAATAGGAAATACCTATCGCCCCCTCGTGGATCCGTATTGGACGGCACCCGCAGACCCTCCGCATCCTGGGCTTGTCCGTAGGCCCGCGTCCGGAGGTGAGCGTCCATGGCGATGACCCTGCACTGGTTCCTGCCGACCAACGGCGACTCGCGCACGGACCTGAGCCTGGGGAACGCGGTCGGCGCGGCAGGCAGCCGGGTCACCTCCGACGGCACCGCGCGGGCGCCGGACATCGGCTATATCGGGCAGATCGCCCGGTCCGCGGAGCAGCTCGGCTTCAGCGCCGCGCTGACCCCCACCAGCTCGTGGTGCGAGGACGCCTGGGTCATGACCGCCGCGCTGACCCAGGTCACCACCCGCTTCCGGTACCTGGTCGCATCCCGGCCCGGACTGATGTCCCCCACGCTGGCGGCGCACATGGCCGCCACCTACCAGCGCATCTGCAACGGCCGGCTGCTGCTGAACATCGTGACCGGCGGCGACGACGTCGAGCAGCAGCGGTTCGGCGATCACCTCGGCAAGCACGACCGGTACCGGCGCTGCGCGGAGTTCCTGCACGTGCTGCGGGAGCTGTGGACCGGCGGACGGGTCGACTTCCGCGGCGACTACTACGACATCCGCGGCGCGCGGATCGTCCCCGCCCCGGTCTGGCCGGACATCTACCTGGGCGGCTCGTCCGGCGACGCGATCGACGTCGCGGCGCGGTACGCCGACGCGTACCTGACCTGGGGCGAGCCGCCCGCCGCGGTGGCGCAGAAGCTTGACCGGGTGCGCGAGCAGGTCAAAGCGGCCGGGCGCGAGCTGCGATTCGGCATCCGGCTGCACGTGATCACGCGGGACAGTGCCGCGCAGGCCTGGACCGAGGCGCAGCGGCTGCTCGACGGGCTCGACCCGGCCGCGATCGAGCGAGCCCAGGCCGTCCAGCGCTCGTCCCAGTCCGAGGGCCAGCGGCGGATGGCCGCACTGCACGGCGGCCGGACCGACGCGCTGGAAGTGTCGCCGAATCTCTGGGCCGGCGTCGGCCTGGTTCGCGGCGGCGCGGGCACCGCGCTGGTCGGCAGCCACGACGAGGTCGCCGACCGGATGGCCGAGTACCACGCGCTCGGCATCGACGAGTTCATCCTGTCCGGCTATCCGCACCTCGAGGAGGCCTACCAGGTCGCCGAGGGGGTGATGCCGGTGCTGCGGCGCCGCGGACTGCTGGCCTCACCCGACCACAGCTAACGAACGCATGGAGGCTATCGTGACCACCGATCCGACCAGCGAGCCGCTGCGGTTCGCCTACTGGGTGCCGAACGTCAGCGGCGGCCTGGTCACCAGCACGATCGAGCAGCGCACCGACTGGTCGTTCGGCTACAACCGCAAGCTGGCCCGGCTGGCCGAGCAGGCCGGGTTCGACTATGCGCTCAGCCAGGTGCGCTACACCGCCAGCTACGGCGCCGAGTACCAGCACGAGTCGACGAGCTTCAGCCTCGCGCTGCTGCTCGCCACCGAGCGGCTCAGGCTGATCGCGGCGGTCCATCCGGGGCTGTGGCACCCGGGCGTGCTGGCCAAGTGGGTGGCGACCGCGGATCACCTGTCCGGCGGCCGGGTGGCCGTGAACGTGGTCTCCGGCTGGTTCGCCGACGAGTTCCGCCAGCTCGGCGAGCCCTGGCTGGAACACGACGAGCGCTACCGCCGCACCGCGGAGTTCATCACCGCGCTCAAGCGGATCTGGACGCAGGACCACGCCAATTTGGCCGGGGACTTTTACCGGATCCGGGACTTCAGCCTCAAGCCCAAGCCGCTGTCATGGCCGGGGCGGCCGCACCCGGAGATCTTCCAGGGCGGCAACTCGACCGCCGCACGGCGCAACGGCGGCCAGCTCTCCGACTGGTACTTCTCCAACGGGAAGGACTTCGACGGGGTCCGCGAGCAGCTCACCGAGCTGCGACAGCACGCCGCCGAGGTAGGCCGGACCGACGGGCCGCGGTTCGGCCTGAACGGCTTCGTGATCGTCCGGGATACCGAGCGCGAGGCCCGGGAGCAGCTGCGCGAGATCATCGCCAAGGCGCACGTCGAGGCGGTGGAGGGCTTCGGCTCCGCGGTCAGGCAGGCCGGGCAGTCCACCGGCGACAAGAAGGGCATGTGGGCCGACTCGGGGTTCGAGGACCTGGTCCAGTACAACGACGGATTCCGCACCAGGCTGATCGGGACCGCCGAGCAGGTCGCGGAGCGGATCATCGAGTACCGCAAGCTCGGCGTGGACCTGATCCTGACCGCGTTCCTGCACTACCACGAGGAGATCGAGCGGTTCGGCCGGGACGTGCTGCCGATCGTGCGCGAGCTTGAGGTGCAGGCCGGCCTGGACCCGGCCGCAGTACCCGACCCCCTGGCCGGCCTGACCGCCGACGGGGCGGCCCTGGCGCTGTCGGTGACCGGATGACCGCCATAGTCGCTCCCCCGCTGATCGGCTCCGGAGCGGAAGCGATCGCCATCGCCAGCCGGTACGCGGACTCGATCGCCGACAGCGTGATCGACCGGGACCGGGCCGGCGCGGTGCCGGCCCGAGAGCTGGCCGCGTTCGACGCCAGCGGGCTGCTGTCGATCACCGTGCCGCGCGAGCACGGCGGAGCCGGGCTGCCGGCTTCGGTGCTCGCCGAGGTGGGCCGGTGCATCGCGTTCGTGGACCCGGCGATCGCGCAGGCGCCGCAGTCGCACTTCCTGTTCGTCGACGTGCTCTCGGTCTGGGGCAGCGACGAGCAGCGGCGGCGGCTGTTCGGCGACGTGCTGGCGGGCGGCCGGCTCAGCAACGGGATGGCCGAGCGCGGCGGCCAGCACGCCCAGGATCTGGCTACCCGGCTGTGCGGGGGCGCCGCGGGCCTGCGGCTGCAGGGCCGCAAGTACTACTGCACCGGCGCGATCACGGCTCGCTGGATCGGGGTCAGCGCGCTGGACGAGGCCGGCCGCCTGGTGCTGGCGTTCGTCGAGCGCGACGCCGAGGGTGTCAAGATCGACGAGGACTGGAACGTGATGGGCCAGCGGGCCACGGTCAGCGGGACCGCGACGTTCGACGACGTGGCGGTGGACCCGGCGCTGGTGGTCCCGTACCAGAGCGTGTTCGCCGTCCCGCAGCAGCTCGGCGCGCGCGCCCAGCTCTGGCACGCCGCCATCCAGGTCGGCATCGCGGGCGGAGCGCTGCGCGACGCCGGCGCGTTCGTCACCGGCCGGGCCCGCCCGTTCTTCGAGGCCGTGCGGGCCGGCTGGGCGGACAGCGCCAGCGCCGACCCGCACACGATCCGCCGCTACGGCGAGCTGGCCACCCGGGTGCACGCGGCCGAGGCGCTGCTCGCGTCGGCCGCCGCCACGCTGGACGAGGTGACGCTGCGCCCGCGGGACGGCCACGCGGCGGCCCGTGGCTCGGTGGCGGTGGCGCAGGCCAAGGCGTTCGGCAGCGCGGTCGCCTGCGAGGTGGCCAGCGACCTGTTCGCGCTGAGCGGCGCCAGCGCCGCTGACGAGCGGCACGACCTGAGCCGGCACTGGCGCAATGCCCGCACGCACGCGAGCCACGATCCCGCCGACTGGAAATACCACCATGTCGGCAACTTCCTGCTCAATGCCGTCCCGCCCCCCAACCACGGACAGATCTGATGACGATGACAGCTCTCGATCAGCTCACCGCACCGGTCTCCGCCGCCGACCTCCGGCACGCGATGGGGCACTTCGCCACCGGCGTCACCGTGGTCACCTCCGTCGGGTCCGACGCCAGGCCGGTGGGAACGACCGCGAACGCGGTCACGTCGCTGTCACTGGACCCGCCGCTCGTGCTGGTCTGCTTCGACCGCGCCAGCGTGACCCTGCGGGCCGTCCTCGCGCACGGCGCGTTCGCGGTCAACGTGCTCGCCGCGCCGCAGCGCCATCTGTCGGCCAACTTCGCCCGGCGCGGCCTGGCCGCGGTCTGGGACGAGGTGCGGCACCGCCGCGGCCCCACCGGCAGCCCGCGGCTGGCCGGGGTGCTGGCCGCGGTGGAGTGCACGGTGGAGCACTGCATGCCGGGCGGAGATCACGAAATCGTGGTCGGCCGGGTCCGCGAGGTGGAAACCCGCGACGACGAGGCCGCTCCGCTGTTGTTCTGGCGGGGCGGCTACGCCTCGCTCGGCCGGTCATGACGCCGCCGAACGGTCACGGCAGCGCCGTTCGGATAACTGCCCTGATCGGGAATCCGCGGCCGCGGTCCCGGACCCATGGCCTGGCCCGGACGCTGGCCGCCGAACTGGCCGGGGTGCTGCCGGGCGCGACCGCCGGCGAGGTGGACCTGGCCGAGCTCGGGCCGCGGGTCCTCGATCCCGCAGACCCCCGGGCGGAGGCGGCCGTGGCCGACGTGCTGGGCTCCGATGTGCTGGTCGTGGCCAGCCCGACCTACAAGGCGTGCTACTCCGGGCTGCTGAAGGCGTTCCTCGACCGGTTCGCCACCGGCGGCCTGGCCGGCGCGAGCGCGGTCCCGATCCTGCTCGGCGGCACGCCCGACCACCGGCTCGCGGTGGATCTGCACTTCGCCCCGCTGCTCCTGGAACTGGGCGCGAAGGTCCCGGCCCGGGGGTTGTTCGTGCTGGAGTCCGAGGTCGAGGACTTCGGCTCCTTCGCGGCGGCCTGGGCCGAAGACCACGCACCCGCGCTGCTGGCCGGGCGCGCGGTCCCGGCGCACTCACGCTTGACCACCCGAACGACCGTCACAACCGAGAGGACACTGCCGTGACTACCACCGAAAGCACCGCCACGCAGATCGCGGGCATCGCCCCGGAAGATCCGCTCCGGGTCGCGGAAAGGCTCCGCGACGAGTTCCGCGCCGGGGCGGCCGAGCGCGACCGGGAGCGGAAGTTCCCCTATGAGCAATGCGCGGCTTTCCGCGCCTCCGGCCTGCTCGGCCTCATGGTTCCGCGCGAGCACGGGGGCTACGGGGGGTCCTTCACCGAACTGATGAAGGTGGTGATCACCATCTCCGCGGGCGACTCCAACATCGGCCAGATGTACCAGCTGCACACTGGGGGCATCCGGCTGATGCAGGAGTTCGCTTCCCCGGCCGTCCAGGCCAGGTGGCTGCCGCGGTTCGGCCGCGAGCTGTGGATCACCAACGCGTACTCCGAGGTCGGCACCAAGAGCGTCAACGACTTCAACACCACGGTGACCCGGGACGGGGACGGCTGGCGGCTGAACGGCCGGAAGTTCTACTGCACCGGAAGCCTGGCCGGGGATATCACCTTCGGCCCCTGCCAGGTCGCCGGCTCCGACGAGGTGCGCGTCTTCTTCACGCCGACCACGGCCGACGGGGTGACGATCTACGACGACTGGACCGGGTTCGGCCAGCGCACCACGGCCAGCGGCACGACCGAGTTCCAGAACGTCTGGATCCCCGACGAACTGTGCCTGGGCAGCCCCGACACCGAGGGCGGCGGGGGCGGCGCGGTCACCTCGCTGAACTACCAGGCGGTGCACACCGGCGTGTTCGTGGGCATCGCCCGCAACGCGCTCGACGACGCCGTCGAGTTCGTGCGGACGCGGGCGCGGCTGTGGTACGAGAGCCCCGCCGACCAGGCCACCAATGACCTCTATACCCAGCTGCGGGTGGGCGAGATGAAGACGGCGGTCGACGCCGCCGAGCTGCTCTCGCTGCGCGCCGCCGAGCTGTGCGACGAGGCCGTCGCGCATCCGGGCGACGCGCGCATCCGGGGCGAGGCGTCCGTGGTGACCGGCCAGGCTCGCGAGGCCGCGGCGGAGGCCGCGATGTTCGCGGGATCCACGCTGTTCAAGGTGTGCGGCGCGGGCAGCGTGCTGGAGAAGTACGGCTTCGACCGGCACTGGCGCAACGCCCGCACGCTGTCCTTGCACAACCCGCTCGACTTCAAGTCCATGCACGCCGGCGACTACCTGCTCAACGACGCGCTGCCTCCGGTCGACTCGTACAACTAGGAGGGCACGATGTCCGATGTAGGACTGATGTTCGTGGGGGCGGTGCTGTTCGTCAACGGCCTGCTCCTGCTGGGCAAGATCGACGCCAAGGGCGCGGCCACGTTTAACCTGTTCGTCGGCGCCCTGCAGACCGCGATCCCGTTCTACCTGATCGCCACGGCCAAGACGACGGACGACATCCTGCTGGCCTCCGGCATCTTCCTGTTCGGGTTCACCTACCTGTACGTGGGGATCGCCAACCTGGCAGGCCAGGCGCCCGTCGGCCTCGGCTGGTACTCGGCCTGGGTGGCGATCATGGCCACCGCCTTCGGCATCACCAACATCGTCAGGTTCCACGACCCGACGATCGGCCTGCTGTGGCTGCAGTGGGCCGTGCTGTGGGCGCTGTTCTGGCTCGTGCTCGGCCTCGGCATCACCCGCCTCACGCCGCTGACCGGCTGGCTGACGCTCATCCTGTCGTTCACCACGTGCACGATTCCCGGCTATCTTCTGCTCCTCGGGGAGTGGGGCCACGTGCCGACCTGGCTGGTGCTGGTCGTCATCGCGGCGACGGCAGTCGTCCTGCTGCCGGTCGGGATGCGGAGCCTGCGCAAGCCCGCGGCCACGGCCGGCCAGGCCGAAGCCGGGATACCGGTCTCGGTGTCGTGACCGGCGGCCCCGGCCCCGGGTCAGCTCCGGCCCGGGGCCGGGCCCCTCACCGTGCGGCAGATCTAGCAGGCAGGGCCCCCCGAGGCGTGCAGGAAGGCGTCGGTCAGCCAGCCGCGCACCTGCTCATCGACCTCGCCGGGCTCGCGCAGGAAGATCATGTGCACCACGCGCGGCGCTCCCGGCCCGTACACCTTGGCGATTCGCGGATCACGGACCGGACTGGGCAGGTACAGCGCCAGCGACACGTCCCGCGACCGCGGCCTGACCTCGGCCAGCTTGCGGTCCCGCTTCAGGAACACGCCGACCGAGACGGCATCCTCGTGCACCGGTCCCAGGCTGGCCAGGTGATCCATGATCGCGTCGTAGACCGCGCGCAGCCGCGGCAAGTGCCCGGCGAACGCCGCATCGACCGTTCCGCCGGGCACGCAGGTGTGCGACTGACGCGCGCGGCCGAACTCTCGGTCGCAGCGCGGGCAGGTCCACCGGGCCATCACACCATGGTGGCCGGCCCGGCCGGGCCCCCTCCCTGGTGCCCTGGCGTACCGCCGCGCCGGGGGATCAACGAGTGGTCCGGCCAGAACCGCCGGGCGTCGGAAACTGTCCGCCCGGCCGGGTAGCTTCCCGATACTGTATTCGACATCGTCGACCGGGAGACCGCGAGTGATAGCCGACACCCCTGGCGCGCTGCTGGAGCGGGTGCGCAAGCTGCTAGCCAAGGCAGAAGCCGAGGGCGTTACCCCTGCCGAGGCGGAGGCGCTTACCGCCAAGGCGGCCGAGCTGATGGCCCGGTACGGGATCGACCGGGCGCTGCTCGCAGCGGCCAGGCCGGACACCGACCGGCCGGCCAACCGCATCATCGACGTGGACAGCCCGTGGTCTGGCGTGAAGGCGCACCTGCTCGGCGGGCTGGCGTCCGCGATCCGGTGCGCGTGCGTCCAGCTGCCGCGCGCCGGGCCCGGCGCCAGCACCCGCATCCACGTGTTCGGCTACGCGTCTGACCTGGAGCGGGCCGAGATCCTCTACACCTCGCTGCTGATCCAGATGGCGCACGGCCTGGCCGCGACCGAGGTGCCGGCTGGCGCGCGCAGCGTCCGCGCCTACCGGCGGAGCTGGCTGCTCGGCTACACCTCGGCCGTGGTCACGCGGGTGCGGGAGGCCGAGGCCCGCGCGGCCGCGACGGCGCGGCACGAGCCGGTCACCGGCCAGAGCACCGCCCTGGTCCTCGCCGGCCGCGAACACGTGGTGCAGCGCGAGTGCCGGCAGGCCTACCCGGTCACCCGCCGGATGCGCGTGACCTACACCGGTACCGGCTACCGGGACGGCTACACCGAGGGTCAGCGGGCCGACGTCGGCGCCAGCCGGGTCCGGGGCGCGGGTCGCGCGCTGACCAGGTGAAGCGAGTCAGGCCAGCCGCCGGATCACCGCCAGGAAGATCGCATCCGTGCCGTGCCGGTGCGACCAGAACTGCGCATATTTTCCGAACGGGGCGGGGCAGCTCAGGCCGGCTACCCCGGCCAGCAGCGCGGGGGCGTCCAGCACCTCGGTGTCCTGCCTGCCGTCCAGCACCGCGGCCAGGACGTCCCGCGTCTCGGCTACGTGCGGCGAGCACGTCACGTAGCCGACCACGCCGCCCGGACGGACCGAATCGATCGCGGTGGCGAGCAGCGTGCGCTGCAGCCGGGCCAGCTCGGTCAGCTGGCGCGGGGACCGGCGCCAGCGCGACTCCGGCCGGCGGCGGAGCGAGCCCAGGCCGCTGCACGGCACGTCGGCGAGCACTCGGTCGAACGCGGCAGGCCGCCAGGCCGGGGCCGTCCCGTCGGCCGCCACGGTAGCCGCGGACGGCACGCCGGCCAGCGCGTCCGCGGCCAGGCTGGCCCGGTGTTCCCGCACGTCGGAGGCGAGCAGCCGGGCGCCCCGCGCGGCCGCGAGCCCGGCGAGCAGGCCCGCCTTGCCGCCGGGGCCGGCACACATGTCCAGCCAGAGACGGTCCGGGCCTGTCACCTCGGCCCGGCTGAGGGCGAGCGCGGCCAGCTGGCTGGCCTCGTCCTGCACGATGGCCCGGCGCTCGCGCACCGCGGGGATCGACGCCGGGTCGCCGTGGGCCAGGTAGACGCCGAACGGGGACCACCGGGCGGGCTCGCATCCGGCCGTACCGGCCAGCTCACCCGGCTCGGACCGGCCGGGAAGCGCGCACAGGGTCACCCGGGGCGCGACGTTCCCCGCGGCCAGCGCGGCCTCGGTCTCGGCGAGGGCCGTCCGCGCCGCCGCGCCCGCGGACTCATCCTCCACACCGGCAAGGGCCGTCCGCGCCGCCGCGCGCGCGGACTCATCCTCCACACCCGCGAGGGGTGCCTCCGGAGCCTGGTGCGGATCCTCCGCGAGGGCCTCGCGGAACGCGGCGACGATCCAGCCCGGGTAGCTGTGCCTGACCGCCAGGTACCCGGCCGGGTCGGCGCGGCGATCCGGTGCCACGGCCGTCACCCAGGCCTCGAGATCGCGGGTGGACACCCGGCGCAGCACCGCGTTGACGAAGCCTGCGGTTCGCGAGCCGGCGACGTCCTTGGCCAGGTCCACCGAGGTCGCCACCGCGGCATGCGCGGCGATCCTGGTGCCGAGCAACTGGTGGACGCCCAGCCTGAGCACCTCGCGCACCGGCGGGTCCATCTTGACCACCGGTCGGTCGCTGCACGCGTTGAGTATCGCGTCGTAGCTGCCCTGGCCGCGCAGCGTGCCGTAGCACAACTCGGTGGCGAGCGCGGCGTCCCGGCCGCTCAGCTGCCGGTCGCGGAGCACCGACGGCAGCAGCAGGTTCGCGTAGGCCCCGCGGGTCGCCACGGCGAGCAGCACGTCGCACACGGCCCGCCGGACCGGATCCGCGCGGGGCGTGCGTCGCGGCCCGGCCGAAGCGGCATTCCGGGCGCGGCGGGCGGTCCGGCCAGCCATCTCAGCCCGGTCCCCGGTCGGGGAGCGCGGGACCCAGCCGGACCGGTTCGCCGGCACCAAGGTGCAGACCGCGGGCCCACTCTCCGGCGGTCATCCGCCGCTTGCCCGCGGGCTGCACCTCGCCCAGCCGGACCGGCCCGGTCCCGGTGCCGGCCAGTACGCCGGACCGGTCCACGCGCAGCTCGCCGGGTCCGAGCCCGGGCGTGCCGGGCTCCCCCGGGACGGCGGCCTCAGTCACCGGGCCGAGCTTCAGCCTGCTGCCGTCGAGCTCCGTCCAGGCTCCGGGGCTCGGCGTGCAGGCGCGGATCAGCCGCCCGATCGCGATGGCCGGGCGGGCCCAGTCCACCCGCGCGTCTTGCACGCCGATCTTGGGTGCGAGGCTGATTCCGTCCGAGGGTTGAGGCTGCGGGCGCAGCTCGCCCGACTCGATCCCGTCCAGCGTCGCGACCAGCAGCTCGGCCCCGGACACGGCGATCCTGCCGAGCAGGTCGCCCGCGGTGTCATCCGGCCGGACCGGCTCGGTGACCACGCCGAACACCGGCCCGGCGTCCAGCTCCTTCACGATGCGGAAGGTAGTCGCGCCGGTGATGTCGTCACCGTGCAGCACCGCGTGCTGCACTGGCGCCGCCCCGCGCCAGGCGGGCAGCAGCGAGAAATGCAGGTTGACCCAGCCGTAGGGCGGGATATCGAGCGCTGACTGCGGCAGCAGGGCGCCGTAGGCGGCGACCGGGCAGCAGTCGGGCGCGATCGCGCGCAGCCGGTCCAGGAACTCGGGATCGCGGGCGCGGGCCGGCTTGAGCAGCTCGAGGCCGGCCTCGGCGGCACGCTCGGCCACCGGGCTGGCGGCGGGCCTGCGACCGCGGCCGGCGGGCGCGTCCGCGCGCGTGATCACGGCCAAGACCTCGTGCCGCGACCGCAGTATCGCCTCCAGCGACGGCACGGCGGCGCGCGGAGTACCCGCAAACACGACGCGCATGAGTTATCCGGTTCTGTTGCTTAGTAGGCCTCGCCGTGGGTCAGGTGGGGCGACACCTTCACCTGCTGGAGCGATTCACCCCACCAGTCGGCCGAGCGGATCTCCTTCATCGCGAGCTTGCGCTGGTCGGGATCGAGCCGGTCGATGAACAGCACCCCGTCCAGGTGGTCGGTCTCGTGCTGGACGCAGCGGGCCATCTGATGCGTGCCCTCCAGGGTGACCGGCTCGCCGTGCATGTCGAAGCCCGCGGCGACGACCTGGACCGACCGCTTGGTGGGGAAGGCGAGACCGGGGAAGGACAGGCAGCCTTCGTCGTCGGTCTCCTCCTCCGCGGACAGCTGGAGCGACGGGTTGATCAGGTGCCCGAGCTGATCGTCCACGTAATAGGTAAAGACCCGCAGGCCGACGCCGATCTGCGGGGCGGCCAGGCCCAGCCCCGGCGCTTCCATCATCGTGTCGGTGAGGTCCTGGACGAGCCGGCGAAGCTCGGCATCGAAATCGTGCACCGGCTCAGCCGGGGTGCGCAGCACGGGGTCGCCGAAAAGGCGGATCGGCCTAACGCTCACCAGGATCCTCCGAAACACGTGACACGGTGATGGTCGGCGCAGCGTCACTCATCAGTGAATCTTTTCATCCTCGCCGCGATGGTCAGCGTATCCAGTGTGCAGGGGGGCGGACGAAAAAGGTTCAGTCTGCACCGGGTGGATGTTCAGTCTATGGCCGCCGCCGCCCGCGATCGTGCCTTGAACGCCGCCTTGCGCGCGGCCTTGGCCACCGCGGGATCATGGTGGTGATCGCCGAGCGCGGTGAGCAGCCCGATCAGGTGCGGGTGGGCGACCTGCCACAGGCTGGCCACCAGGTTCGCCTGGCCGGCCGACGGCAGGTCGGGAAGCAGCTCGGCCACCACATCCTCCGGCTGCGCCTCCTCGAGCAGGCCCGCGCCGAGATCCACCAGGAGCCACTCCTGGTCCCCCCGGGCCAGGTCGGCCTGTTCCCCGTGATCGTGCAGCCACACCGCAGCGTGCGGCCGGAGCACCGGATCGGCCAGCGCTTCCCGCACCGGGGGGATGGCCTCGTCGCCCACCCGGTCGAGCACGGCGAACGCGGCACCGCGAAGCCCAGGTGAGCCTCCGCTGGCCGCCTCCATCAGCTCGGCCGCGGCCTCTGTAGGCCCGCGCTGAGCCAGCCAGGCCGCGATCTCGGCCTCGCCCTCCTCCGCGTCATAGTCGGCCAGCGCGGCCAGCAGCACCGCCGCGCGGTCCTGGGCGAGCTGCCCGACCACCGGGAGCTGCCAGCCTCGGGCGCGTAGCCGTCCGTGCACGCCCCAGGTGCCCAGCCGGGACAGGACCACGGTGAGCACCCCGGCCTCCTCGTCGCTGCCGAGATCGACCACGCCGAGGTCGGCCAGTGTCTCCAGGGCCGCGGAGAGCGCCACGACGTCGGGCGGGCCGCCGCCCTCGGTGGCCGCGGGAGAGGCGACTACCCGCGGGACGGAGTCGCTGGGCGGAGCCTGCCGCCGGGCGGTCTCGTACGCCTCGAACAACGTGTCGATCCGGACCGGGCCGCCGACCGTGTAGAGCGCGGTGACCAGGCCCTCCAGCTCCGCGCTGCGCAGCGTCACGCCCAGCGCGTCGTTCCACAGGGCGAGCACCGCGTCCGGGTCGCCCACGGCCAGGATGTCCGCGCGCTGGCCGATTCCGGCCGGGTCAAGCAGCCGGGCGCCTTCTGCTACCTGCCAGGCCGCCTCCAGCTCTTCCCCGGTCAGGTCGAGGTCTTCGGCCGCCGACACGACGTCCGGCGCCGTGAGGCCGGGGCCGTGCCGCGTGACGGCCCACCGGGCCAGGTCGCGCGCGGCGCGCAGCAGCGGCGCCACCCGGGCGGCCGCCGCGAGCTCGGCCCTGGGCGCGAGCCGTACCACGGGCGGGCGCGGGGTGCCACGCGCGGTCCTCGGCGAGATAGCCACTCATGCACCATACGGCGTCCAGAGCGTGAAGCTGTCCAACAGCGACCCCTAAATAAGGTCAACGGGGTCCATATGCACTCGAACCGCGCCGACGGCTTTGCGCGCGCTGCGCACCGCTTGAGCAGCCTGGAGGGCGCGGGCCAGGTCGGCTCCGTACGTCCGCGGAACCCGGAAGAAGACGCGTACCTCCCCGTCTTCGGCGTCGTCGGTGCCGGGTGCCCCGGACGCGGCGGGAACGGGGCCGAGGACGTCGGCGCCGGGCGGCAGCTGCGCGGCCTGCACCAGTTCGGTGACCGCCGTCGGCGGTCCGAGCGCCGCGCCCATCCTGACCGACGGCGGGAACCTCAAGTGCTCGCGTTCAGCCACCTCCCGTTCGGAATGCATGACGGGATCCCAGCGGATCAGGGCCTGCACGGCGGGCAGCGAGGCGTCGGCGACCGCGATCACCCGACCGCCCTCGGCGGCCGGCCGGACCAGCGCCGCCGCGTTCAGCCACCGGCGCAGGGCCTCGTCAGCCGCGCGCAGGGTGGCCCGGCCGGCCAGGATCCAGCCATCGAGCAGCAGGGCGGCCGCATACCCGCCGCGGGCGGCCGGCTCGGCGCCAGGGGTGGCCACCACCAGGGCCGGGGTCTCGGGCACCGACGCGATCACGGCCTGGCCGCGCGAGGTGCGCACCGGAACCGAGGGGAACGCGCGGCCGAGTTCCTCGGCGGTTCGAGCGGCGCCGGTGACGATCGACCGCAGGCCGGCGTGCCCGCAGCGCGGGCATCGCCACGCCGCGGCCAAAGCTCCGCACCAGGCACACTGGGGCGGCGCGTCCGCGGTCCCCAGGGCCAGCGGTCCGCCGCATACCGCGCAGCGGGCCGGCTCACGGCAGCGCCCGCAGGCCACGGCGGCGAGGTAGCCGCGCCGGGGCACCTGCACGAGCACCGGGCCGCGGCCGAGCGCCTCCCCAGCCGTGCGCAGGGCCAGGCTGGGCAGCCGGGCGGTCGCCGCGGCCTCGTCCCTGGCCAGCTCGGCCTCATCGCCCGTGCCGCGGATCAGCGGGGCGAGCGTGCGCACGGCGGGCCTGCTCGCCACGATCGGGTGCGCCCAGCCGGCCTGGACCAGCTGCGTCGTCTCCGCGGTCCTGGCAAACCCGCCGATCAGCGCGGCGGCCTGCTGGCGGTGCGCGCGCAGGGCGAGCACCTCTCGTGCGTGCGGGTACGGCGCGCGCCGTTCGGAGTGCAGGTCGTCGCCGTCGTCCCAGATCACGACGAGGCCCAGGTCACGGACCGGGGCGAACATGGCCGCCCGCAGACCGGCCACGATCCGCGTCTGGCCGCGCAGGACAGACAGCCAGCGGCGGTAGCGCTCGGCCGGCCCGAGACCGGCCGCCAGGCTGACGTGCTGCCCCTCACCCAGCAGCGCGGTGAGGGCCGCGTCGACCTGGCCGAGATCCCGGACATCGGGCACGACGATCAAGGCGCCGCGGCCGGCCGAGGCGGCCGTGGCGGCGGCGTGCGCGATCTCTTCGGCCCAGAGCGACCCGGGCAGGGCCGACCAGGCCGCGCGGGGCGCCCGGCCGTCGGCCACCGCGGCCAGGAACGCCTCGCCCGCCGGATAGCGTGCCCATGGACCCGGGTCAGGACGAGGGACGGGGGCAGAGTGCGGGCCCGGAACGGAGTGCCGGCCCGGGACGGAGTGCGGGCCGGGGGTAGAGCGCGAGGGCGGGGAGGAGCGCGGGACGGGGGCGGCTGGCCTGTCGGCCTTGACTGCCGCCGGGCGGGGCTCGCGGGCGGCCTCCGCTGGCCCGTCGGCCTGGATGGCGGCCGGGCGGGGCTCGCGGGCGGCCTCTGCTGGCCCGTCGGCCTGGATGGCGGGCGGGCGGGGCCCGCGGGCGAGCTTTGCTGCTCCTTCCGCGGCTTCGGCCGCGGCGTGGCGGGGAGGTATGGCCAGTCGCAGGACATCGGCGAGCGTGCCCGCGTACCGGTCGGCCACCGCGCGGGCCAGGCCCGCGATCTCCGGCGTCAGAACGGGCTCGGGCGAGACCACCCGCTCCAGGAACGCCAGCCGGCCCGGGTGCTCGCTGGCGGCCTCCCGGCTGAGCAGGTACCCACCGGTGAGCTGGCCGGCGAAGCGCACCCGCACCCGGCAGCCCGGGCGGGCGGTGTCAGCCATCCGCTCGGGTACCAGATAATCGAAGGGCCGGTCCAGGTGCGGGAGCGAGACGTCGACCGCGACCCGGGCGACGGGCAGCCGTTCGGCGGCAACCGGAGCCGGACGCGCCCGCCGTGACCGGCCGCGCGACCCCGCGGCCCGGCGCGCCCCTCGGGGCGCGCGTTCGCTCAGCTCCGACACGTGTCCGTCCTACCAGAGCCGAGCACCCATTCCGCCCGGCTCCAGGCTCCCCGGCGTCTCGACCGGTAAGACAGCGTGCGGCGATCCGCGCTAACGCGGAGCCTCGGTATCGCTGCTACGCGACCAACGCTCAGCGCGGCTGGATGGCGTTCCCCGGGCTGAGCTGGGTCACAGACCCGCAGCTGCGCGCAGCGCGTCGGTGCGGTTGGTGCGCTCCCAGGAGAAGTCGGGCTCCTCGCGGCCAAAGTGACCGTAGGCGGCGGTCTGCGAGTAGATCGGGCGCAGCAGGTCGAGGTCCGCGGTGATAGCCGCCGGGCGCAGGTCGAACACGCTCAGCACGGCATCCTGGATGCGCTCAACGGGAATCCGCTCCGTCCCGAAGCACTCCACGAACAGCCCGACCGGCTTGGCCTTGCCGATCGCGTAGGCCACCTGGGCCTCGCACCGGTCGGCCAGGCCAGCCGCGACCACGTTCTTGGCCACCCAGCGCACCGCGTATGCGGCACTGCGGTCCACCTTGGACGGGTCCTTGCCGGAGAAGGCGCCGCCGCCGTGCCTGGCCATGCCGCCGTAGGTGTCGATGATGATCTTGCGGCCGGTGAGGCCCGCGTCGCCCATCGGGCCGCCGACCTCGAACCGCCCGGTCG
>DASXLW010000243.1:0-10383 GCA_036496025.1 Streptosporangiaceae bacterium | reverse complement strand
GAGGTGCTCGCCCGGGCCAGGGACGAGGGCTGCGAGCTGGCGGCGTTCCCCGAGATGTCGCTCACCGGGTCGGTGGATCCGGTCGCGCATCCGGGGGACCTGCTCCGCCTGGACTCCGAGCCGGTGCGCGCGCTGGCCGGGCTCACCCGGCAGTACTCGGTGGCGGCGGTCTTCGGGGTCGCGGAGCGGGGCGACGGCGGCGGCGCCCACATCACGCAGGTATACGCCCGCGAGGGCGGGCTGGCCGGCGCCTACCGCAAGCGGCACCTCGGCGAGGGCGAGGATGCCTACACCCCCGGCACCGCGCCGGCGCTGCTGCGACTGGGCCAGCTCAGCTTCGGCATCGCGATCTGCGCCGAGAGCCGCGTCGACTACCCCTTCGACGAGCCGGCCGCGGCGGGCGCCGAGGTCATCTTCCTGTGCGCCGCTCCCGGCCTCTACGGCCGGCGAACCGACGACGAAAGCTGGCGGGCCGGGCATTCCTGGTGGGAGTCCCAGGGCCTCGCCGACGCGCGCCGCCACGCCGCCCGGACCGGAGCCTGCGTGGCGTTGACCACGCAGGCCGGCTCGACCGTGGACGAGGACTTCCCCGGCCTGGCCGCCCTGGTCGGTCCTGGCGGCGAGGTCGTGGCGCGGCTGCCGGACTGGCACCCGGGCACGCTCGTCGCCGGGCTGGACCGACGGAGCGGAGGTGCGCGGTGCCGCGGCAGAACCGGGTGACCCCGTACGGGGAACTGGCCGCCGTGGCCGACCGCGGGATGTTCTGGGGCAACCGGGGCCAGCTTCTCGACACCGGGGGCAGCCTGGCCCGCTACTCGCGCGGTCGGCTGTGGCTGATCTGCGTGCTGGAGTTCAAGAACCGGCGCCGGACGCAGTGGCAGCCGGGCCGGCTGACCGAGCTGTACTTCCTCGACGAGGCCACTGGCCTGGCCGCCGGGCACCGGCCGTGCGGGGAATGCCGGTACCACCGGTACCAGGAGTACAAGCGGGCCTGGGCCGAGGCTTACCCCGGTGAGCCGGTCAGCGCCGCGGCGATGGATGCCCGGCTGCACGCCGACCGGCTGACCGGGCCGGGCGCCCGGCGTGCCTACCAGGCGCCGCTGGCCGACCTGCCGGACGGGACGATGATCGAGCTGGCCGCCCGGCCGTGGCTGGTGCTCGGTCCCCGCCTCTTGGCCTGGACCCACAGTGGTTACCGGGAGCAGCGGACCAGGCCGGGCCGCGCCCGGGTGAGCGTGCTCACCCCCCGGGCGACGGTCGCGGTGCTCGGCGCGGGCTACCAGCCGGTCCTGCACCCGACGGCGGCTGGGCCACCGCCCCGCGAGGCGCCGTGACCGTACGTCAGGCCGCCCCGCCGTCCTGCCCGCGTTTATCGCGGTGGTCGGCCCGATGGCGGGCTGCGAGCCGCCCCGGCCGGGACCAGCCCCGGCGCTCGCTCTCGTCGATCAGTTCCTTCCCCGCCCGCCAGAGTGAGGCCGACGCGTTCGCGATGACCGCCTTACGGGCTCGCGAGTCATCGGCGGTCACTCCCGGCGTCCGCCAGGTCCCGCCGCGAGCCATCCAGTTGAGCAGCAGCGGCTCGAGCCGGTCTACGGCCTTGGCGAACCTGGCCTCCGGGGTCTTCTCGGCCTCGAACTCGTCCCACAGCGCCCGCACCGTAGCGGCCTGGTCGGCCGGCAGCAGCGCGAACAGCGTCTGCGCGGCCGCCGTCTCGCGTTCCTGCTGGTCGGCGGCCATCGCCACGTCGTACAGCGGGGTGTCCCCGGCGTAAATCTCCACCAGGTCGTGCACGACCACCAGCGCGATGACGTGCCCCACGTCGATCTTCTCGTCGGCGTGCTCGGCCAGGACCAGGGCCATCAGCGCTAGATGCCAGGAATGCTCCGCGTCGTTCTCCCGCCGGTCCGCGGCGGCCAGCGGCGACTGCCTGAGCACCGTCTTGAGCCGGTCGGCCTCGATCAGGAAGGTGAGCTGGCGGCGCAGCCGGGGATCGATCGCCTCCGGGAAGGGGTTGGACTCGGCCAGCGGCACGGGCGAGGAGGGGTCCATGCCCCCCAGTGTCGCAGCCGGTTTCGCCCCGCGGGGGAGCACGCGCTCGGGGTTCCGGCCAGCCCCGCCGCGCCCGGCGAGTGAGCGGCCCAACATACTAGCGGCCATGACAACTACCGGCGTGGCCGTCGTGACCGGGGCCGGCTCCGGGGTCGGCCGGCGCATGGCCGAGGCCCTGCTGTCCGCCGGGTGGCGGGTGGCGCTGGCGGGCCGGCGCGAAGGTGCTCTGGCCGAGACCGCGGCCGCCGCGCCTGACGAGTCCGCGTTGGTGGTCCCGGCCGACGTCACCGTGCCGGAATCGGTGGCCCGGCTGTTCGAGGCGGTCCGGGAGCGCTGGGGCCGGCTGGACCTGCTGGTCAATAACGCGGGTGTGTTCGGCCCGGCCGGCGCGGTGGACGAGGTTTCGCTGCCGGACTGGCGGCACATCGTGGACACCAACCTGACCGGCGCGTTCCTATGCGCCCAGCACGCGGTGCGGATGATGAAAGCCCAGTCCCCGGCCGGTGGCCGGATCATCAACAACGGCTCGATATCGGCGCACGTGCCGCGCCCGAACAGCGTCGGCTACACGGCCACCAAGCACGCGATGACCGGGCTGACCAAGTCGATCGCGCTCGACGGCCGCCGGTTCGGGATAGCCTGCGGCCAGATCGACATCGGCAACGCCGCCACCGAGATGACCCAGGCCATCAGCCGGGGCGCACGGCAGGCCGACGGCTCGCTGATGGCCGAGCCCACCTTCGATGCCCGGCATGTGGCCGAGGCGGTGCTCTACATGGCCTCGCTCCCGCTGGACGCCAACGCGCTCTTCGTGACCGTCATGGCCACCGAGATGCCGTTCGTCGGCCGGGGCTAGCGCTGGACCAGCAGGGCCTCGCCGCCGGCCGGGACGAAGCCGGCCGCCAGGAAGGCCCGCATGCTGGCCACGTTGCCGGGTGATATCTGCGCCCACACCGGCTCGCCCGCGGGGACCAGGTGACGCGCGGCGCGGGCGGCGCAGCGGCCGATACCCTCGTTCCGCCGCGCCGGGTCCACCTCCACCGCCACCTCCCACCGGCTGGCCACGCCCCGGCCGATCAGCACGACCGCGCCGTCGCCGGCCCAGACCGCGAGGTCGTCGCGGTAGCGGAGGGCCCGCCGGGCCCGCGGATGATCGCTGCCGTCGACCTGCGCCAGCCGCAGCTCCGGCGGCCCGGCCAGCGCCGCCGCCACGGTCAGCACGTCGGTGCTGGCGGCCTGGCGGCCGAGTCGTTCGGCCAGCGCCTGCAGGAATCGCGGGCCCATCGGCGCGGACAGGTCGCCTGCTGGGATGCGGGTGTGCACCCAGTCGGCGGTCACGTTCGCGAACACGACGCTGTGCGCGGTGAACGCGATGACGCCAGCGTCGCGGTCGGACGGCTGGGGCAGTATTGTCAGCCCGCCGTCGGGTGGCGGCGGGCTGCCCGCCGCGGCGCGAGCCAGGATCTCGCTGAGGGAGCCGCCCACGCTCAGCAGGCTAGGCGATCAACGGCGCGGATCGCCCGCCTTCATCACCGCAGTACCGGTGTGGGCGGCCCGCGCGTCGCAGATCCGGCCGCGCAGCCGGCCACCCGCGGGCGATGCGCGGCAGGGCGGGATTTCCCGGCCGGTTCCTGCTCCGGTGTTATATGCGCGCGTTCCCGCGTTGGCGTTGCTTCTGCCGCGAATTGCCGCAGCGCATGTCCTTGCGTTATCCGGTTCGTAACTCGATGTCCGGCTGCCCCGAACCCGCCAGCAGACCGCCGGCCCGCGGTGTCGTCGCGGGCCGGCGGCCTATCCGGGCGTGCCGGTGAAGTGGCGGAACTACGTCTCGTGGATGATCAGCGCGTTCCATGTGCTCGCACCGACGATGCCGTCTTGCGTCAGTTTGAACCTCTTCTGGAAGGACTTGACGGCCTTTAGCGTCCCGTTGCCGAATGTGCCACTGACCATCAGGCTCTTAAAACCATACGCGAAGTGCAGGTTATGCTGGACCGCCGATACGGCCGGTCCCTTGCTCCCCTTCTTGACCGTGATGATGAGCTTCGGGTAGGTCATGGGGCCCACTATGCCGTCCACCGGCAGCTTGGCCTTCCTCTGGAAGGCTTTGACGGCCGCGGTCGTCTTGGGGCCGTAGTTGCCGTCCGTCGCAAGCTTCGCGTTTATCTGCTGGTTGAGCAGGTACTGGATGGCCACCACCCGCTCGCCCTTCGATCCCGGCCCGGTGACTGGCCACTTCAGCGCCGCCGATGCGTGCGCCGCCGGCGCCGCCGGCGCCGCGGTGGCCGCCCCCGCGCTGCCCGCCGCCAGCAGCGTCATTGTCACGACGGCCGCGCCAGCCAGCAGGCCTATGGCAGCCTTGCGCAGGACATTGTGCATTCTTGCTCCCCAGATCGCGTAGCCGGTTAAAATTTGGACGTGATAACCGAAGTTATTGTCCGAATATCCCCCAGGGCATAATGAATTCACGCTACGTCGCGGTCCGACGGAGGTCAATAGTGCTCTGGCATTTGACCTCTGCTATACGTTCCAGTGGCGCCTCGTGTACCCGGCGTTTGCTCCATCGCAATGTCTACAGAGCTGTAGTAATTTGACGTTCAAGTGATTAACCGCCTGCTTCGGCCGAGTTATCGCTGTTGATAATGAGGGCGCGATGACCCTCGCGTGAACCGCGGGGCGGCAGGTGATACCGCGGCGCAACATGGCCGGGGCATTTCCGCACCGCGGGCACCGGAGATAGTGGATCATGTCTGGATGGCATACATCGGGCTCGTCACGCTGGTGGTCCGGGACTACGACGAGGCGATCGACTTCTACGTCAGGGCGGCCGGGTTCCACCTGGTCGAGGACACCATGCTGGACGGCGGCAAGCGCTGGGTTGTGGTCTGCCCGCCGGGTGCGATCGAGACCGGATTGCTGCTGGCCCGGGCCGCGATCCCGGCCCAGGAGGAACGGATCGGCGATCAGACCGGCGGCCGCGTATGCCTGTTCCTCCACACCGGCGACTTCTGGCGGGACTACCGGCGGATGCGCGAGGCGGGAGTCAGCTTCTGCCAGCCCCCTCGCCTGGAGCCTTACGGGTGGGTAGCCGTGTTCGAGGATCTCTACGGTAACCGGTGGGACCTGCTCCAGCCCGGCTGAGCGAGAATAGTGATGCGATGACCAGTGACGAGGTGCGGGCCGGGGTTTCGCTCACCAACCTCGGCCAGCCGTTGTTCGACGGGGCGGACGCGACCAAGCGGGATCTGGTGGACTACCTCGACGCGGTGTGCGACCGCATGATCCCCGTCGTGCGGGACCGCCCGCTATCGGTGATCCGGGTGCTCCGCGGTCAGCCGCCGTTCATGCAGAAGAACCTGCCCAAGTACACCCCGCCGTGGGTGCAGTCGATCGCGCTGTGGGCGGAAAGCTCCCACCGCGAGGTGTCGTACGCGCTGTGCAACGACCGCCGGACGCTGCTGTGGTTCGCCAACCAGCGGGCGATCGAATACCACCCGACTCTGTTCAAGGCCGGCCGCTGGGACCACCCCACCCATCTGGTGCTGGACCTCGACCCGCCGTCCCCGGACGCGTTCTCGCTGGCCGTCCGGGCCGCCGTGTGCGTCCGCGAGGCACTGGCCGGGGTGGGCCTGGCCGGCGTGGTGAAGACCAGCGGGGCGAAGGGCGTGCACGTGTTCGTGCCGATCGAACCCGAGGTGACGACGGAGAGCGCGGCGGCCGCCACCCGCGCGGTAGCGGCGCGGGCCGAGCGGCTCGACCCGGTGCTCGCCACGACGGCGTTCATCCGCGAGGACCGCGGCGGCAAGGTGTTCCTCGATTCCACCCGGGCCGGCGGGGCGACGGTGGCCGCGGCGTACAGTCCGCGCGTCCGGCCGGGTACGCCGGTGTCGTTTCCGGTGCCCTGGGATGAGCTGGAGCAGGTTTCCCCGGCCGACTTCACCGTGCGCACCGCGGCCGGGATGATCGCGGAGCGGGATCCATGGGCCGAGCTGATGCCTGCGCCGCAGCGGCTGAGCCCCGACCTGATCGAGGAGGGCCGGGCCATACCGGTGGCCCGGGTGCAGGCCATGCACGAGGGGAAGCGGCGCGCTCGCGCCCGTCGCGCCAGCGGGGAGAGCGGCTAACCGCGCTCCGCGGACCCGGGCCGCCGGCACCACCGGGTCCGAACTGGTAGATCTTGTCAGCAGTGCGGGCCAGGTATGATCGAATTGAAGTTCGAAAGGTGGGAGTTGGTGTGAAGGGAGACTGGGTCGAAGTCGTCATCGATGCCGGCGAGGGAACCAGGACCTACGAAGTCGCGGCCACCCGGGCAGGCCGTCGGGTGGATATCGCCACCCGGCGCGGGATCGTCGAGGTGAGCGAGGTGACCCGCACCGGGACGCCGGTTCGGACCGCCCGGTTCATGTCCAGCCGGATTCTCGCGCTGGTCGAGCACCCGGCGGGCAGCGGCGAGGTCCCGAGCCTGGCCGGCTCGCCGGACTGAGCCGCCGGCCGTACTCGCGCCCGACCGGTCAAAATAGCCTGGTACCTGACCAGATCTCCGGCATGGAGGCCGCCCGATGCGCGTCACCGTCGTCCGCCACCACGAAGAGGACTCCGCGGGCTTCATCGGCGACGCGTTCGCCAGCCGCGGCGCCGACCTGGCCGTGCACATGTTCCCCAAGGAGGGCGCGCTGCCGGAGCCCGCGGGCCTCGACCACGTGGTCGTGCTCGGCGCCACCTTCTCGGTCTACTCCGGCGGCCCGAACGCGGACTGGATCGCCGAGGAGCTGGCCTGGCTGCGGCAGGCGGACGAGGCGGGCGTGCCCGTGTTCGGGATCTGCTTCGGGGCTCAGCTGCTGGCCGCGGGGTTCGGCGGGCGGGTCGGGCCGGCCGCCCGGACGGAGGTCGGCTGGACGGTCGTCGACACGGTCGACCCGGCGCTCATCCCGGCGGGCCCGTGGCTGGAATTTCACAGTGACCAGTGCTATCCGCCGCCGCGGGCCAGGTTGCTGGCCCGTAATGCGCTGGGCGTCCAGGCTTTCGCGCTTGGCCGGCACCTGGCCGTTCAGTTCCATCCTGAGGTCGACGAGGCGCAGCTCCGCGGCTGGCTAGACGCCGGCGGGCGGGCCGAGGTCGAGCAGGCCGGGGGGGACCCAGACCGGTTCCTGGCCGAGACGGCCGCCGAGGAGCCCGCCGCCCGCGACCGCGCCGAGCGGCTGGTCGCGGCCGCGCTCCGCATCGCCGCCTCCTGAGTCGCCCCGGCGGGCTGGGCCTGGCGGCGCGCCGCGCCGGCCGTGACATATGTCATGACCGGTGATGGAGTTACGGCACTGCGCCGGTGACCGGGACAGGTGGCAGCATGGAAACGACACAGGGCAGTGAGGTGATGGCGCAGATGACCGAATCCCGCGGTCCTGTCACCCTCAGTACCACCGGCCGGGTGCTGCCCAGGCAGGGGCGGGTGATGCGGCTCCTGTTCACCGGGGTCTGGCTCGTCTACCTCATCGCGCCGGTCTACCAGCTGTTCGGTCACCACCACTCGGCGCTGTGGATCGCCGGCGGCCTGGCCATCGCGGCGGCGTTCTGCGTCATTTACGTCTACGTCATCTGCACCTGGAACCAGAGCTGGCGGATGACCAGGGTGGGCCTGGCCGCCCTCTTCGTGCTGGCCGCGGTGGCCTGTGTCGTCTACGGCTCGGACTGGCTCACGCTGTGGATCTACGTCTCGGCAGCCACCGGGTTCGTGGTGCCGGGGCGGAGGCCCGCGATGCGGGCGGTGCTCGGGGTGAGCGCCTGCTACGCCGTGCTGGGCTGGGTAACGCACGCCTCGGCGACGACGTTCCTGCTCAACCTGCTGCCCGTGGTGCTGATCGGCTGGGCCATGGCCGGCTTCCGGTATCAGGCGACGCTGGTGCATGAGCTCAGCATGGCCCGCGACACGGTCGCGAAGCTGGCCGCGAGCGAGGAGCGGCTGCGGCTGGCTCGCGACATGCACGACCTGACCGGACAGTCGCTATCCATGATCACGCTCAAGTCCGAGCTGGTCGGCAAGCTGCTGGCCCGGCTGCCGGAATCGAAGGACCGTGACGCGGCAGTGCGCGAGGCCAGCGACATCAGCCAGGTCAGCAGGGGGACGCTGCGCGACATCAGGGACGCGGTCAGCGGGTACCGCCGTCCCACGCTCGCCGTGGAGATCATCACCGCCCGGACCGCCCTGGACGCGGCCGGCATTCACCTGGACGACGACCCGGATCTGACGCTGCGGTCCGGCACCTTCGACCCCGAAGCCGAGGCGGCGCTGGCCTGGTGCCTGCGCGAAGCCACGACGAACGTGATCCGTCACTCGAGCGCGCGGAACTGCCGGGTGCGGCTGACCCAGCGCGACGGTGAGCTGTCGCTCGAGGTCAGCGACGACGGCCACGGGCTGGAGGGGCTGGCCGCCCGGCCCGGGACCGGTCCTGAGGCGACGCCGGGCAGCGGCCTGCGCGGCATGTCCGAGCGGCTGACCGCACTCGGCGGCCGGCTCTCGCTCGGCGAGGTCAGGGCCGACGGCGGCGGCCATCGCGGCCTGCGGCTGGTGGCGACCGTTCCGGCGTCGGCACCAGCCGCCGGCGCCTGTGACCCCGGCCGGCCTGGCGCGGCGCGCGAGAACCCCGGCGTGCACGGGCGTCGGGCGGACCCGGGCGCGGGCGGGCATCGCGCGGACCCGGGCGTGGGCGGGCGTCGTGCGGACCCGGGCGTGCGCGGGCAGACGGCACCGCCCGCGAGCGTGCCGGCGCGACCGGACTGAGCCAATGCGCGTTAACGTTCGGCTGTGACCGATCCCCCCTCGCCCGCACGGCCGAGCCAGCCGCGCGGGCCGATCCGCGTCCTCATCGCCGAGGATCAGGCCATGATCCGGGAGGCGCTGGCCGCGCTGCTGTCGTTCGAGGACGACATCGAGGTGGTCGCGCAGGTCGGCCGCGGGGACGAGGTCGTGGCCGCCGCGACCGAGCACGACGCCGAGGTCGCGCTGCTCGACATCGAGATGCCCGGGCTGGACGGGCTGAGCGCCGCGTCCGCGCTGCGCCGCGCGAAGCCGGCCCTGAAGATCGTGATCCTGACCACGTTCGGGCGCCCCGGGTTCATGCGCCGCGCGATGGAGACGGGGGTATCGGCGTTCCTGGTCAAGGACTCGCCGGCCGAGCGGCTGGCCGAGACGGTGCGCACGGTGCTGGCCGGCGGCCGCGTCATCGACCCGGATCTGGCCGCGGCGGCGCTGGCCGAGGGGGACAACCCGCTGACGCCGCGGGAGAGCGACGTGCTCGCGGCGTCGGCCGACGGTTCCATGATCAGCGAGATCGCGGCCAAGCTGTACCTCTCGGAGGGAACGGTCCGCAATTACCTGTCCGCCTGCATCCAGAAGACCGGGGCGCGCAACCGCACCGAGGCACTGCGGATTGCCGAGGACCGCGGCTGGCTCGGTCTGTGACCGCGGCCAGGATTCACCGTTAACGCGAAGCATTGGCGCTGCTACCACACCGCTAATGCTCGTGCTAATGAACGGCCGCCGGTCCTCGCGTCGAGGCGTGGTCACGTGCATGCTGAGCGTGGAGTGGCTGAAACGGGGAATCGTCGGCTCTATGGTGGGGGCGATGGGCATGAGTTCGTGCGCGGAATGCGGACGCGAGGTTCCCCCACTCGCGGGGTCCTGCGCCTGCGGTGCGCCATTGCCCCAGGTGGACGAGCCACCGCAGTTTCCGCCCGCCCGGCCCTGGCCGCCCGAGCCCGGCGAATCACCCCCCTCGGCGGCCACCGGGACCCTGCCGCCCCGGCCAAAAGGAACACCCCCGCCTGCGGCCAGCGAACCACCCCCGGCCGCAGTCATCCGGACGGTCCCGCCTGCGGCCAGCGAACCACCCCCGGCCGCAGTCATCAGGACAGCCCCGCCTGCGCCCAGCGAACCACCCCCGCCCGCGGCCACCCGGACGGTCCCGCCTGCGGCCAGTGAATCAACGCCGACCCTGATCATCGGGACACTGCCGCCCGTGGCGAGCGAGCCAACCAGCGAGAGCGGGCCGTGGCCGCCTCCGGCGAGCGGGCCCTGGCCGCCTCCGGCGAGCGGGCCGTGGCCGCGCCCGGCTGGCCAGCCGGCGCCGCCGCGCCGTCGGGCGATCGTGGTAGCGGCCGTGGTCGTGGCGGCACTCGGCGGCCTGGTGGCCTGGCTGCTGACCAGCCAGTCGGCTCCCCACGAGCGCCCCGCGGCGCAGTCGTCCGTCAGCGCCGGGCGGCGGGGGACGACGGGGCCCGCGTCACCTTCCTCCCCGGCCGCCCCGTCCCAGCGGGCTTCGACGCACCATGCCAAGGCCAGCAACC
>DASXLW010000242.1:0-19630 GCA_036496025.1 Streptosporangiaceae bacterium | reverse complement strand
TACACGCAAACGGTTGCACCGCCCAAGACCGGATCGGTCTCCCGGCGATCGGTCCGGCCCTCTCAGAGCTCCGTCAACTCGGCCATGCATCATCGCGGCCGGCGTCGTCCCGCCACCGCCCGGGCGCGGGTGGAGCACGTCGCCGGCCAGCTCAGGAAGGAGGACCCGGATGAGACCTGGACACATCCGGTTCTGCTCATTGGCGGCCACCGCGGCTCTGGCGACCGTTACCCTGGCCGCGTGCAGCAGCGGTGGCGGCAGCACTAGCAGCAGCGGCTCGCACGCCCCGATCGTCATCGGCGCCTCGCTGTCGCTGACCGGCGACTTCTCGACCGACGGCCAGGCCTTCGACCGCGGCTACCAGCTCTGGGCCAACTACGTCAACACGCACGGCGGGCTGCTGGGCGGGCGCAAGGTCAAGCTGGTCATCCTGAACGACGCCAGCAACCCGACCACGGTCAGCACCAACTACACCAAGCTCATCAGCTCGGACCACGCCAACCTGGTGTTCGGGCCGTTCTCCACGCTGCTCACCGTGCCGTCGGCCAAGGTCGCGTCCCGCTACGGGTACGCGATGATCGAGGGCGCGGGCGGCGGGCCCGCGGTCTTCCAGCTGCACCTGTCGAACGTTTTCGACCCCAGCCCGACGATCGCGAACCAGCTCGTGCTGTTCGCGCACTGGGTGGCGACGCTGCCGCCTAGCCAGCGGCCGAAGACGGCCGCCTACCCGATGGTGAACGACCCGTTCGCCGACCCGATGGTGATGACCGCGCAGCACATCCTGCAGGCCGCGGGGATCAAGACCGTGTACTCGAAGGTGTACCCGGCCGAGAACCCCGACTACCAGGCCGGCGCGGACCAGGTGGCCGCGACCAACGCGCAGATGGTCGTGCTCGGCTCGGTGGACGTGCCCACCGTCTCGGCGTTCATGACCGCGTTCGAGCAGCAGCACTACAACCCGACGATCATGGCCGCCTCCTCGGGCCCGGACCAGGGCGCCGCCTTCCTGAAGGCGGTCGGGACGAACAACGCCAACGGGATCTTCGTGCCGAACGGCTGGTACGGCGGGTTCGCGAACTCGCTGAGCCATGCCATGGTCAACGCGTACATCGCGAAGTACGGCGGTACCCCCTCGGGGATCAACGCGGATGTGGCCGAGGCGTACTCGGTGGGACAGGTCGCCGCCGCCGCGATCACCGCCACCAAGGGCACCGACAACAAGAAGATCATCACCTACCTGCACAGCGGCGTCAGCGTGCCGACGGTGCAGGGCGCGGCGAAGTTCAACACGATCGGGGAGAATACGACCGCCACCATGTTCATATTCCAGTGGCAGCCGACCGCCAAGTTCGTGCAGGTGCTGCCGAGCAGCGCGGCCGGTTCCCAGCCGATACTCAACCCGAAGCCGCACTGGGGCAGCTGAGCCGGGCCGGCACGCGGAGCGGAGATGGGTCGCCAACTCTACGAAGCCATCGTCAGCGGGATCCTCGGTGGCGGTGTCTACGCGCTGATGGCGGTGGGTCTCACGCTGATCTTCGGCGTGCTCGACATCATCAACATCGCGCAGGGCATCATGGTCGTGCTCGGCGCCTACCTCAGCTACGTGCTGTCCGTGCACCTGCACATCGACCTGTTCGTGGGCCTGCTGGTGACCGTCCCGGCCATGTTCGTGCTCGGGGTGGTCATCCAGCTGGCCTTCATGCGGCCGCTGCGCGGCTCGGAGCGTACCTCCATGTCGCTGCTGGCCAGCTACGCGGTGGCGATCATCATCGAGGGCGTGCTGTACTCGGTGTTCGGCGCGAGCGACGTCCAGCTGCGCGCCTGGTACGTCACGTCCTCGGTGAAGATCTTCGGGTTCTACCTGGCCGACATCTACCTGCTCGGGTTCGGGCTCGCGGTGCTGCTGGTGGCCGCCATCTACTTCATCCTGTACCGGACCACGTTCGGCCGCAGCGTCCGCGCGACCATGCAAGACCGGACCGCGGCCCGGCTGGTCGGCATCGACGTGAACCGGGTGGCCGCGCTGACGTTCGGCATCGGGGTCGCGGTCACCGCGGTGGGCGGGATGGTCTACGGCACGGTCAATGCGTTCAACCCGAACAGCGGGTATGACCTGATCTCCCGCCTGCTGGCCATCATCATCCTCGGCGGCCTGGGCAGCATCGCGGGCGCGCTGGCGGCGTCCGTCTTCATGATCACCCTGGAGTCGGTGGTCGATGTGGTCTGGTCGCCGAGCTGGGCCATCGTGGTGTTCTACGGCGCGCTCGTGCTCGTGCTCAGCGTCCGCCCGGCCGGCATCTTCGGGAAGAAGGAAGCGAGGGCGCAGTGAGGACGCTGGCCCGGTACTGGCGCGCGCCCGCGCTCGCCGCGCTGCTGGTCGTCGCCGTCGTCTTCCCGCTGGTGGACACCAGCGCGGTGGATACCACGTTCGCCATCAACACGCTCATCTACGTCGCCGCGGTCACCGGCTGGAGCATGTTCTCCGGCAACACCGGCTACGTCTCCCTCGGGCACGCGGTCTTCTTCGGCACCGGCGCCTACGCGGTGGGACTGCTGGCCTGGCACCAGCACCTGGCCGGAGACGTGATCTTCGCCACCCTGCCGCTGGGCGGGCTGGCCGCGGCCGCCGTGGCCGTCCCGTTCGGGCTGGTCGCGCTGCGGGTGCGCCGGCACACGTTCGTGGTCGTCACGATCGCGATCTTCTTCATCTTCCAGCTGCTGGCCTTCAACCTCGCCTTCACCCAGGGCAACCAGGGCGTGTCGGCGCCGTTCCTGCAGTGGAATCCGGCCACTTACAACAACCCCTTCTACTACGCGGGGCTGATCATCGCGGTGCTGACGATCGCCTGGTCCTGGCAGATCCGCAGGTCGAAGTTCGGGCTGCAGCTGCGGGCCATCAGGGACGACGAGGATCGCGCCCGCGGCCTGGGGGTCAGGGCGATGCGGAGCAAGCTCGCCGCCTTCGTGATCTCGGCCTTCGTCACCGGGGTCGTCGGCGGACTCTGGTTCTACTTCATCGGGCAGGCCCTGCCGGAGACGGTGTTCGATCCCACCTTCGACCTGACCGTGGCGCTGATGGCGTTCCTCGGCGGGTTCGGCACGCTGGCCGGGCCGGTGCTGGGCGCGCTCATCCTGGAACCGCTGCAGCAGCAGCTGACCCTGCAGTTCACCAACGGCTACCTGTCGCAGATCCTGCTCGGCGCGCTGTTCCTGCTGGTGATCCTGTTCCTGCCGCGCGGCCTCGTCCCGAGCGCGGAGGAATGGCTGACCGCCGGGCGCGCCTGGCTGGACCGGCGGCGGCCACCGCGCGGGCCGGTACCAGCCGAGGCAGCAGCCCCGGAGACGGCCCTCGCCGCCAGGAAGGCCGGCGAATGACCGCGCTGCTGCGGACCGAGGCCGTGTCCAAGGCGTTCGGCGGAGTGCACGCCCTGGCCGACTGCACGGTCGAGGTCGACGCGGGCAGCATCGCCGGCCTGATCGGCCCGAACGGCTCCGGCAAGACCACGCTGTTCAACGTGATCAGCGGCTACGAGCGGGTGGACGGCGGCCGGGTCTACCTGCGCGACGCCGACATCACGAACGCGCCCCCGGACCGGGTTTTCCGCTCCGGCATCGGCCGCACCTTCCAGCTGACCCGGGTCTTCCCGCGGCTCACCGTGATGGAGAACATGATCGTCGCGGCCGGGCATCATGACCGGCTCCCGAACGGCTCCGGGCGGGGCCTGAGTGGTCTGCGCAGCCGTCTGGCCCGGGCCGGCGGGCCGGCCACCCGGCGGCGCGCCATCGAGCTGCTCGAGTTCACCGGGATCGCACGGCATGCCGACGTCCCGGCCGGCACGCTGTCATACGGGCAGCGCAAGCTGCTGGAGCTGTCCTACGTGCTGATCGCCAGCCCGGCCATCGTGCTGCTGGACGAGCCGGCCGGCGGGGTGAACCCCACCCTGATCGGCGTCATCGCCGACCGGATCCGGGACCTGAACCAGGAGGGAACCACGTTCCTGATCGTCGAGCACAACATGGAGTTCGTGATGGGCCTGTGCGACCGGGTGACGGTCATCGACAACGGCACGCCGGTCGTGACCGGGCCGCCCGAGGTGATTCGCACCGATCACCGCGTGCTCGACGCCTACCTCGGAACCGATGACGGCGACAGTGACCTCCCAGCCTGAGCGGGCGAGCCCGGCCCTGGTCGTGGACGACCTGACGGTCGGCTACGGCGGCAGCGACGTGCTGCGCGGGGTGTCCCTGAGCGTCACCGACGGCGGGATCACCTGCGTGGTCGGCCCGAACGGGGCGGGGAAATCGACCCTGCTGGCGGCGATCAGCGGCCTGCTGCGGCCGCGGACCGGGCGGATAGCGCTGCATGGCGACGAGCTGACCGGCAAGAGCCCGCGCAAGATCCTGCAGATGGGCGTGGTGCAGGTGCCGCAGAACCACAGCTTGTTCCGGGACATGACCGTGCGGGACAACATCGCGCTCGGCGGGTACATCCTGAGCGACCGGCGGCTGGCGGCGCAGCGGTTCGCCGGGGTGCTGGAGACCTTCCCGCAGGTGGTCGACTGGCTGGGCAAAAAGGCAGGGAGCCTGTCCGGCGGCCAGCAGCGGCTGGTGGAATTCGCCCGGTGCCTGATGCTGGACCCGGCCGTGGTCATCCTGGACGAGCCGTCGATGGGCCTGGCGCCGAAGGTGCTCAAGTCGGTCTTCGCCGCCGTCCGGATGATGAACGACCGGGGGAAGACGATCCTGCTGGTCGAGCAGAACGCCCGGGCCGGGCTCCGGCTGTCCACCCACGGGGTGGTGCTGGAGAATGGCCGGGTGCGGCTGTCCGGCACCGGCCGGGAGGTGCTGGAGCATCCCGAGATCGGCGCGCTCTACCTCGGCGGAACGGTGCAGGTCAGCCCGGGTCCAGATGGCTCGCCAGCCAGTCCGCCATCATCGACCGGCACTCGTACGCCTGATTCGTGACGCCGTGATTGCCCTGCGGGTACATCACGAGCTCCGCGCCGGGCGCCTCCGCGGCCAGCCGCTCGGCCTGCTGCGGCAGCACCAGACGGTCCCGCTGCCCGTGCACGACCAGCAGCGGAATCGTGATCCGGGGGGCGGCTTGCTCCAGCGTGAGCGCCGCTGCCCGCTGCCTGGCTTCCTCCGGGCTGCTCGCTCCCGACCGCTGCTGGAACGTCGCGCGGCTCTGCGGCGGGCGGGTGTCCCAGTCCAGGTCGAACCGGTAGGGCCCGGCCAGCGCCACCGCCGCCCGCAGCCGCGGCTCGTAGGCGGCGCAGCGGGCCGCGTAGTAGCCGCCCAGGCTGACGCCCATCAGCCCCATCCGGCCCGGGTCGACGTCATCGCGGCCGTCCAGGAAGTCGGCCACCGCGGCGGCCACCCGCTCGTAGGCGGGCTCGATCGGCAGCCGGTACTCGGCCTCGCCCTGCCCGGGCCCGTCGATCGCGAGCGTGGCCAGTCCCCGCTGGAGGAAGTAGTCCGCCGTGGCCTGCAGTTCCTCCTTCACCGAGTCGAGCCCCGGCACCATCACGACCACGGCCGGCGGCCGGCCGGCGGGCGGCACGCGCAGGTAGCCGGCCAGCGCGGTGCCCGCGTACGGAATTTCCACCCGCTCGGCCGGCGGGTTGAGCGTTCCCGCGCCCCGCAGGTAGCAGGCCACGGTGCGGTCGTGGGCCGCCCGCTGCTCGTCCGGATGCTCGGTGAACACAAACTTTCCCCAGTGCCAGCACAGGGCCGCGCGGCGCCACGCGCCGCCCGCGGTGACCGGGTGGCCGTCGGCCTCGGCCTGCCCCGCCAGCCGTTCGTACCCTTCGGCGGTACGGCCCCATTCGCGGCACCAGTCATCCCACCGGGTGATCCGGCCGAGCGTGGCCTGGAAGTCCGGGTAGTCCGTGCCGTTCGACACGAACCGCGGCGCCCAGTGGCCCAGCGCCGCCGCGACCCGCTGATCCTGCTCAGTCATGGCTGATCCTGCTCTTCACTCGTGGCAACGGAACTGGTACCTGAGCTTGTACTGCCCGCCCGGGATGACGATGTCGCTGACCTCGACCACCCGGTCCCCGGCCAGGTGCGCCCGCTCGACGGAGATCACCGGCGCCCCCGGCGCGATGGCCAGCGTGACGGCCTCGGCCGCCTGCGACGGCCTGATCGCGATTTCCTCGGTGACCTGGTCCACCGCGATGCCTATGGCGCCCATCCGGGCGATCACGCCGCGCCCGGCGAACCGCCCCTGCTCGGGCAGCAGCACCGGCGTGCCCGCGGTGATGGCCACGGGTTCGTAGCTGGTGGCCAGCTGGACCGGCGTCCCGTCGGCGGTGAGCAGGTAGCTGGTGCGCATCACCAGGTCGTCACCGGGCCCGAGCCGCAGTCGGCCCGCCACCGAGGCCGGCGCCGGTACCTGTTCCGCGTGGTGCTCCCACCCCATCCGCACCGCGTCCCCGTTGACCTGGGCCGCCAGGCCGAACGGGGAGCCGGGATAGTGCAGCCGGTCGTGCTCCAGCAGGCGCACGGGCAAGATCCGGCGCACGTAGGACCCCGACCCCGCCCTGGCCTCGATCAGCCCTTCGGCCGCCAGCACCTGCAGCGCGTGCTTGGCGGCCGTCTCGCCGACGCCGTACCTGGCCATGATCGCGTTGCGGGACGGCACCCTGGCCCCCGGCGCGAGCACGCCGTCGCGGATCTGCGCGCGCAGATCCGCGAGGACGCGCAGATAGACCGGGTCAGTCGGCGCGCCCATCGGCTCTCCATCGGTGTAAACACGGGCCGCGGCTGTCGGCCAGCAGGTCTATGCTGCCAGTCGCCCGGTCCTTTGTCCGGGCGTTTGCGCTGGCCGACGGGCCGTCCGGGCTACCGGGCAGGCAGGGCGGTGAACCAGGACCGGTCCTCGGTCAGCCACCGGCCGAACTCCAGGTCGGCCGACGCGAGGTCCGCCGCGAGCTCCTGGTCGCTGATCTGGTGCGGCCGGAATGCGTGCGTCCAGGTCCGGTCGCCGACGTGGTATTCCACCTCGACGTCCACGTACCGGTCGGTCCGGCGCACCGCCCGGACCACCCGCCGGATGCCCGCGACCTCCGGCTGGGATGGCTCATCGCCGCTGAACCAGCGGGGCGCGGTCTGCTGCATCACGACGACGCCGTCGGGGCTGACGTGCCGGCGGCAGGTGGCCAGGAACGCGCGCCGCTGCTCCGGGTTGGTGTTGATCATCGTGCTGGCCAGCAGGACGGCACCGAAGGTGCGGTCCAGGCGCAGCGTCTCGATCGGCGAGCACACGGTGGGCAGGTCGCCGGCCCGGGCGAGCATCGCCGCCGACTCGTCCACGCCCAGCACCGGGTGCCCGAGCCCGGCCAGCGGACGCAGGATCCGGCCGGTCCCGCAGCCGAGCTCAAGGATCGACGCTCCGGCGGGTACCGCGGCGTGCACGACGGGCGCTTCGCCCATGGCGGGCAGCAGCGCGTAGAACTCGACCGCGCAGCCGTCTGGCGTGATCTCCCCGGGGCCGGTGCCCACGTTGGTGCCCACCCGCCCAGCGTAGCCGGGGCCCGCGCTACCGCTTGCGGGCCATGGTCAGGCCGTCGCCGATCGGGATCATGACCAGGTCCACCCGGTCGTCGGCGACCGCGTGGTCGTTGAAGTCCCTGATCGCCTGCACGACGGCGTCGCGGTTGCCGGTGTCGATCACCCGTCCGTGGGAGAAGGTGTTGTCCACCAGGATCGTGCCGCCCGGCTTGATCCTCGGCACGACCTCGTCCCAGTAACCGATGTAGCCGGCCTTGTCCGCGTCGATGAACGCGAGGTCGAACGCGGCCTCGGCGGGCAGCGCGCGCAGCGTGTCCAGCGCGGGGCCCAGCCGGAGCTCCACCCGGTCGGCTACCCCGGCCCGGTCCCAGTAGGCCCGGGCCAGCGATGTCCATTCCTCGCTGACGTCGCAGCAGATCAGCCGGCCGCCGTCGGCCAGGCCGCGCGCGATGCAGATCGAGGAATAGCCGGTGAAGGTGCCGACCTCGAGGCCGCGGCGGGCTCCGGACAGGCGGGTGAGCAGGGTCATGAACGTGCCCTGTTCGGGGCCGATCTGCATGCCTGCGCTGTCCGGGTAGCGCTGTTGGGTTTCGGTGGCGAGCGAGGTCAGGACCTCGTCCGCCGGGCTGCTGTGCGCGACCGCGTAGGCGTCTAGTTCGGGGCTGATTTGTTCGCTGCTGCGGGCCATCTGCCGAGCGTACCGGGACGCTATCCGGGCTCGCCGGCCGCGTCGTTCGCGTCGTGCATGGCCACGGCGACGATCCGGTCGAACACGAGCCCGGCCAGCGATCCGGCCGCGGTGACCCCGGCCGGCGAATCGGCATCGTAGATGGCGAAGCAGCTTTCGTCCTCGGGCGCGTGGATCGCGCTGACGAAGCGCACGGCCGGCCCGCTGCGGCTGGACTGCTCCGCGCTCGCGCGGGCCCGCCTGGCCAGGTCGGCCAAGTCGACGCCGCGGCCCGGGAGGTAGAACTCGGCAAGGTAGCGCATGTACCGCAACCTAGGCCCGGGGCGCCTGGACGTAAACGCGGAGATCCACACCTTCTGACTCGTTCCCCTGGTCACGCAGCAGGCTGGCGAGCTGGGTGCGCGAGCGCACACCGAGCTTGGCGTAGATCTTGGTCAGGGTGGACTCGATGGTCCTGACCGTGACGAACAGGTCCGCGGCCGCGGCCCGGTTGCTCATGCCCTGGGCGATCAGCTCGGCCACCCGCCGCTCGGTCATGGTCAGCTCGCCGGGGCGGGCGGGGCGGCCGCTGACCCGGGCCAGTTCCTCCCGGGCCCTGGCCGCCCACAGCGCGGCGTGCGCGCCTTCGAAGAGCGCGATCGCCGCGCCGAGCGTCTCGCGGGCCGACCGGCGCTGCTTGAGCCGTCGCTGCACCGCGCCCAGCGTCAGCATGGTCCGGCCGCGCTCGACCGGATCGCGGGTGATCAGGTCGCCCAGTTGCAGCGCCCTGGTGAGCTCGGCCGCCGCGCCGGCGAGATCCCCGCGCGCGGCCGCGAGGATGCCATGGCAGCGGGCGGCGGCCGCCGCCGTGACCGGATCCCGGTAGCAGTGCTCGAGGCCGGCCAGCAGCGCGGCGGCCTCGCCGAGGTGTCCCGCGCCGATCATGGCCTCGATCATGTCCGGCGCGATGCTCTGGGTGTTCGCGCGGCGGCCGACACCGGCCAGCGGGCCGGCCAGCGGCCGCAGCCGCCCGGCCGCCGCGGCGTAATCGCCGCGGGCCAGGTCCAGCGAGCCGAGCAGGGCGTGGTGGCAGAGCAGGTACACCCGGTCGCCGACCCGGGCGGACAGCTCCAGTCCGCGCTGGGCCAGCGCCCCGGCCCGGTCCAGCTGGCCCAGGTGGAGCGCCGCGAACCCGCATCCGAACAGCACCGCGCTGGTGAGCTGACCGAGGTCGAGCTGCTCGGCGATCTCCAGGGCGGCCTCGCCCAGCTCGGCGCCCCGGCGCGGGTCGCCGGTCCGGGAAGCGATCAGCGACAGCCGCAGCAGCACGTCCGACCGGGTGTACTCCACCCCCTCGGCTTCCGCGCGGGACAGCGCGCGCTCGAACGCGTCCCGCGCCTCGTCCAGGCGGCCCACGCCCATCATGTACAGGCCCGCGGCCATGCTGGGCGGCCCCAGCACGCCCACCGAGCCCAGGCCGCGCTCGAGTTCCAGCGCCCGCTCGAGCTGGTCCTCGTCGGCCTGGCCGCCCCCGATCCAGTCGAACAGGAAGGCCTGAGCGAGCACGGTCGCCAGCAGCCCCGGAGCGGCGGCCTGCTCGGCGTGCGTGAGCGCGTGGCGCATTTCCGTGCGTGCCTTCGCCATGTCGCCTCGGATGGCCCAGTTGTCGGCGAGGAACAGGCGGATGTTGGCACTGAGCTCGGGGGCGCCGTCCGCCTCCGCCAGCGCCTGTTCCAGCAGCCGGGTCGAGGCCTCGAAATCCTCCTCGCTGTTCCAGCCGAGGTGCGCCACCACCTCAGCGTGCCGGGGGCCGGGTGGCGTGCGGGCGGCCAGGCTGTTCAGGACCTCCGCCGCGGCGTGGGTCTCGCCTGCCAGCGCGAGCAGCCTGCCCGCGGCGAGCAATCGGCGATGGGTGGCGTCGGCATCGCCGTCCGGGGTCACCGAGGCGGCGAGTTCCAGCAGCTCCGCTGCCGTGGCGGGCGCGCCGCGAAGCTCGGCCACCCGGGCCGCGTCATCGAGCGCGGCCGCGATCGGCACCGACGGCCCGTCGGCCGCGAGCGCCTGGTGACGGGCCCGCTGCTCGGGATCGGCCGCACTGGCCGCGGCGAAGGCGTGCAGCCCGCGGCGCCGGGCCGGGCCGATCGCGGCCAGCACCGCCGAGGCCAGCAGCGGGTGGGAGAAGCGCAGCCGCCCGGCGTCGGCGTCCAGGACGCCTGCGGTGACCGCGGCGTCCAGGCTGTCGGCGGCCACGGCGGCCGCGAGGTAACGGTCCAGCGGCGCGCCGGGCATGATCGCGACCGCCTCCAGCGCGCGGTGCACCGGTGCCGGCAACTCGAGCAGCCGCTCGCCGACCAGCCCGGCCAGCGTGGCCGGCACCGGCAGCGGCCCGCTGGCCAGCCGGGTGATGCCGCGCCGGGCCAGGGCGCGGCCGATCTCCAGGGCGATGAACGGATTGCCCGCCGATTCCGCCTCGATCCGGCGCAGCGTCGGGTGGGAGAACGACGTGGCCAGCCGGGTGCTCAGCAGGTGATGCAGCGCCCCGACGCTCAGGCCGCCCAGCGACAGCACCTCGGTGTCCAGGCGGCCCCGGTCCAGCTCGAACGGCGGCGCCGCGGGCGCCCCGGGTTCGACCCGCTGGGCGCAGAGCAAGCCGACCGGCTCGCCGGCGAGCCGCCGCAGCGCGAACCCGGCGGCCGCCGCCGTCGGGGTATCCAGCCACTGCACGTCGTCGATGACCAGCAGGACCGGCGCCGAGGCCGCCAGGAGCAGCAGCGCGGTCCGGAACGCCGCCGCGATCACCCGCGGTTCCGGGGGCACCGACGACGCCTCCTCGACCAGCAGCGCGACGCCGAGCGCGCGCCGCTGCGGGGCCGGCAGGCCGGCCAGCACCGCGTCGAGCCGCGGGCCGAGCAGGTCGGCCAGGCCCGCGAAGGCCAGCCGCATGTCGCTGTGCGACGGCGCCGTGCGCAGCGTCGTGTACCCGAGGCTGGTGGCCTTCTCTAACCCCGCCTGCAGCAGCGTGGTCTTCCCGGCGCCCGCGATCCCGGCCAGCACCAGCGCGGCGGGGCCGGATGGCAGCCCGGCCAGGAACCCGTCCACCGCCCCCATCTCGGCGTCACGGCCGAATACCTGGCCCCGCATGGCAAGCAGAATACGGCGCCACGGTCCGGCGCGGGGCGGACGAGCCGCCCGCGGGCGTCCAAAACCTGTGGATTTCCGCGTTCACGCGCGGCCCGCGGCTTCCGTAGTGTCCCGTGCGTCGGGGTTCCCGGCCGCAGCGTCCGGGACCATCCACTGCATCCTTGGGGAGAATCATCATGCTGAAAGTCCGTAGCCGGCTGCTCGGTGCCGCCGCCACCCTGGTCGCCGCCGGCGCCGTCGCCGTGTCCGGCGTCGCGGCCGCGGCCGCGCACACGAACGCCTCCGGGACCGAGCAGTTCCAGATCATGTCCACGTCCGCCACCTCATCCACTTCCAGCATCATCGCCCGCGGGGTGTTCACCGCCGGGGGCGTCGACCACTCTGGCAACAAGGTGGACACGGCCGTGTTCTCGAACGGCTCGTTCAAGATCGCGCATTCCAAGGGCACCGGGTCACAGTCCTTCAACCCGAAGACCTGCCTGATGACGATCAGCCTGCACGGCACCTACGCGCTGTCCGGCGGAACAGGCGCGTACGCCGGGATCAGCGGCAGCGGCAAGTACCAGCTGAGCATCCTCGCCGTGGCGGCCCGCTCGGGCGGCAAGTGCTCCAGGACCAAGCCGCCGGTCGCCTTCCAGCAGATCATCAAGGCATCCGGGCCGGTGAAGCTGTAGGACGGGCAATCCGTCAGCGGCCCGGCGGGGGCCGGGCCGCTGACGGTTACACCGGGTAGGTGACCTCGGTCAGCCGCTCCGATTCGTCCCACAGCCGCCGGGCGGCCTCGCCGTCGCGCGAGCGCGCGGAGGATTGCACCCGCCTGGCCGGGCCGGTGAACTCTCCGAACCCGGCCGGGCCGTAGTACTCGCCGCCCTGGGCGCCCGGGTCGGTGGCCGCGCGCAGGGTCGGCAGCGCGCCCATCGCGCTGCTCTGGTTCGGCACGACCAGCGCGCCCGCTCGCATCCAGGCCGGCAGGTGCCTGGTGAGCTCGGTCCGGCTCGTGCCGGGGTGGGCGGCCAGGGCCGCGGTGGCCGCGCCGGCGGCGGCCAGCCGCCGCTGCAGTTCGTAGGTGAACAGCAGGTTGGCCAGCTTGGACCGGCCGTACGCGGCCGGCCGGCGGTACCCGTGCTCCCACTGCAGGTTGCCGAAATCGATCCGGCCCATCCGGTGGCCGTTGCTGCTGAGCGTGACCACGCGGGAGCCGGGCACCGCCATCATCCGGTCGAGCAGCAGCCCGGTGAGCGCGAAGTGGCCGAGATGGTTGGTCCCGAACTGCAGCTCGAACCCGTCCTCGGTGCGACCGTACGGCGGCATCATCAGCCCGGCATTATTGATCACCAGATCCAGCCGGTCGTGGCCCGCCCGCAGCTCCTCCGCGGCCGCCCGGATCGAGGCCAGGGACGCCAGGTCCAGCCGGACGACGCTGAGGCTGGCCCGGGGCGCGGCGGCGGCGATCCTGGCGGCGGCGGCGCTGGCCTTGCCGGGGTCGCGGCAGGCCAGCACGACCGCCGCGCCGCGCTCGGCCAGCACCCGGGCCGTCTCGAAGCCGATGCCTGAGTTGGCCCCGGTGACCAGCGCCGTGCGCCCGGCCTGCTCAGGGACGTCCGGCTCCCGCCAGCTGCCCTTCGGCTCACCCGCCGTGGCCTGACCGGTGTCGCTCATCTGCGGATGCCTCCGTTGTGCCAGGCCAGCATGTCTGGCCGCGCTGGGGCAGCATATAGATCGGATCGTAGTAGGCGTGCACAGAGAGGACGGCCGTGACCGCTAACCCAGGTTCCCCGCTGGGCCTGCACCGGGTGGCAGAGCCCTCCGGCGTGCTGCCGCAGGCGGCCTGGCGGCTGGACGCGCGCGCCGCGATCTGGCCGGATGAGGTCCGCATCAGGCTCGAGCGGCTGAACCTGGACGCCGCCTCCTACCGGCAGCTGCACGACGCGCACGGCGGTGACCCCGGGGCGATGCGCTCGGCCGTGCTCGCCGTCGTGGCCGAGCGCGGCAAGATGCAGAATCCGGTCACCGGGTCGGGCGGGATGCTCACCGGGGTGGTCGATGAGGTGGGTCCGGCCTCGCCGCTCGGTCTGCACCAGGGGGAGCGGATCGCGACCCTGGTGTCGTTGTCGCTGACCCCGCTGGCGATCACCGGCGGGCTGGCCCGCTGGGATGCCCGTTCGGAGCAGGTGCCGTGCGCCGGGCACGCGATCTTGTTCGGCCGGTCGATCGCGACCGTGCTGCCTCATGACCTGCCCGGTGCGCTCGCGCTGGCCGTGCTCGACGTGTGCGGGGCGCCGGCGCTGACCCAGCGCGTCGTGGCGGCGCGCCGGGATCCGGTCGTGGCGGTGATCGGCGCGGCGGGCAAGAGCGGGTCGCTGTCGGTGGCGGCCGCCCGCCGAGCGGGTGCGCACCGGGTCATCGGGGTCGTCAGGGACGACCGCGAGGCGGCAGCGCTGCGGGACGCCGGGGTGCTCAGCGCCAGCGCCGACGAGCCCGGGCTGGCCGACGAGGTGACGGTCGCGGACGCGCGCGATCCGTTAGGCGTGGCCGCCGCGGTGGGCCGGGCGGGCGGCCCGGCCGACGTCACCGTGGTCTGCGTGGACGTGCCCGGCTGCGAGGGCGGCTCGGTGCTGGCCACCAGGACCCCGGGCGGCACGGTGATCTTCTTCTCGATGGCCACGTCGTTCAGCGCGGCCGCGCTGGGCGCCGAGGGCCTGGCCGCCGACGTGACCATGCTCATCGGTAACGGGTACGTACCCGGGCACGCGGAACTCGCGCTCGGCCTGATCCGCGACGATCCGGGAGTACGGTCGCTGTTCGAGAGAAGGATCATCCCGGAAGGGGGCAGGCCATGACCCAGCGGCTCGGACTCGACTCCGCCGCGGTGGCCGAGGCGCGCAAGCTCGCCGCCGAGGCAGGACGGCCGATCGTCGACCTGGCCAGGACGCATACCACGGTGTCGGTGGAACGGGCGGTGCTGCGGCTGGCCGGCCTGGACGGCGCCGACGACGAGGGCATGCCGTGGGTGAACCGGCTCGCTGACGCGGTCCGCGAACGGGCCGGCCTGGAGCACGGGGTCGCGCTGCCCGTCTGGGACGCGATGCTGGCCGGCGGCTACCCTGATCTCGGCGCGCTGGCCCGGGCCGCGGCGGCCGGCCAGGTCCCGTTCCGGATCCCGGAAGGAGCCGCCGCCCGGCAGGCCGCGGACGCCGCCGGCCGCGCCGTCGCCGACGGCATCGCGGCGATCGACGCCAGGCGAGGCGAGCGTACCCGGATGCTGCGAGAGGTCGGCGACCCGCCGAAGCCCTGGATCTACCTGATCGTGGCCACCGGCGACATCTACGAGGACATCCCGCAGGCGCAGGCCGCCGCGCGGGAGGGCGCCGACGTCATCGCCGTGATCCGGTCCACCGGCCAGTCACTGCTGGACTACGTGCCCGAGGGGGCGACCCGGGAGGGCTACGCCGGCACGTACGCGACCCGGGAGAACTTCCGGCTGATGCGGGCCGCCCTGGACGCCGTGTCGCGCGAGCTCGGCCGCTACGTCCGGCTGACCAACTACGCCTCCGGCCTCTGCATGCCGGAGATCGCGGCCCTGGCCGGCCTGGAGCGGCTGGACATGATGCTGAACGACTGCATGTACGGGATCATCTTCCGGGACATCAACCCGATCCGGACCTTCATCGACCAGCGGTTCTCCCGGCAGGTGCACGCCCGGGCCGGGATCATCATCAACACCGGCGAGGACAACTACCTGACCACCGCGGACGCGGTGGACGCCGCGCACACCGTGGTGGTCAGCCAGCTGCTCAACGAGTACTTCGGCCGCGAGGCCGGGCTGGCCGACTGGCAGCTCGGCCTCGGGCACGCGTTCGAGATCAACCCGGCGGTGCCCGACTCCTTCCTGCTGGAGCTCGCGCACGCCCAGCTCATCCGCGAGCTGTTTCCCGATGCGCCGCTGAAGTACATGCCGCCGACCAAGCACATGACCGGCAACGTGTTCGCCGGCTACCTGCTGGACGCGTTCTTCAACCTGTGCGGCATGATGACCGGTCAGTCGATCCTGCTGATCGGGATGATGACCGAGGGCATTCACACCCCGTTCTTGTCCGATCGTGACCTCGCGCTGGAGAACGTGCGCTACGTGCGGCAGGCGGCGGGCCGGCTGGGCGAGAGCTTCCGGCCCGAGCCGGGCGGGTTCGTCGCGCGCCGTGCCGCGCAGGTGCTGAACGAGGCGGTGGCGCTGCTGCGGAAGATCGGCGACGACGGCCTGCTGGCGGCGATCGCCGACGGCACGTTCGGGCTCACCAGGCGGCCCGCCGACGGCGGCCGGGGGCTGGACGGGGTCATCGAGCGCGCCGACGGCTACGTCAATCCGGCGATTGATTCCCTGGAGGCTGAAACCCTGGAGGCCGGCCGATGACCGTGATCCGCCCGTACGGGGACACGACCGGCGACGGCCGGGTGCAGCTCTCGTTCACGCTGCCGGTCCCGTTCGGCGACGGCGCCGAGCGGGCCCGCGCCGAGGGCGCCGCGCTGCAACTGGCGGCCAAGATGGGCCTCGAGCCCGCGATGGTGGTGCACGCGAAGAGCATGGGGCCCGACTTCACCTACTTCATCGTCTACGGCCGGGTCGGCCACCTGGTCGACCTGGACCAGGTCACGGTGGCCGAACGCGAGTTCGCGCTGCTCCCCCCGGGCGAGGTCAACCTGCGGATCCGCTCCGCGTTCGGCCGCAAGCTGGTGGTCGTCGGGGCGTGCATCGGCACCGACGCGCACACGGTCGGGATCGACGCCATCCTGAACGTCAAGGGGCACGCCGGCGAGAAGGGCCTGGAGAATTACCGGGAGATCCGGGTGGTGAACCTCGGCGCGCAGGTGCTGGTGCCCGACCTGGTGTCCAGGGCCCGAGCCGAGCACGCGGACGCGGTGCTGGTCAGCCAGGTGGTCACGCAGAAAGACGCGCACCTGTCCAACACCAGGCAGCTGTCGGCGGCCTTCCGCGCCGCCTACCCGGACCAGGCGCCGGCGGGGCGGACCCGCCCCGTGCTGGTGGTCGGCGGCCCGCGCTTCGACCCGGGGATGGCGGGCGACCTCGGCGTGGACCGGGTCTTCGGCCGCGGCACGACCCCGTCCGAGGTGGCCAGCTATCTCGTGCACGCGCTGGCGTTGCCGTCACGGCCCGGCTCGGCGACCGGAGCCCGGCCGTGACCGCGGCGGAAGGCCTGGCCGTCACCCAGAGCCGTTATGTGCCGTATAGCCACGCCCGCTACGGCGGCAACCTGGTAGACGGCGCCTACGTCCTCGGCCTGTTCGGCGACGCCGCGACCGAGTTGTGCATCCGGTCCGACGGGGACGAAGGGCTGTTCGCGTCCTATTCCGACATCCAGTTCCGGGCGCCGGTGCTGGCCGGCGACGTGCTCGAGGTGACCGCGACCGTGACCCGGGTGGGCCGGCGCAGCCGCGATCTCGCCCTCGAGGCGCGCGTGACCTGCCGGGCCGACCCGGGTCGCGGGCCGTCGGCGGCCGTGGTGCTGGCCGAGCCGGTCACCGCGGTCACCGCGACCGGAACGGTGGTCGTGCCCTAGTCGCGGGCCCACCAGGTGCTGCCCGGGCCGTCGTAGCTGCTTCCCTCGCTCCACGCCAGGTAGCTGGTACCGCGGCTGTCCACCGTCATGCCGAAGTAGTCGCCGTAGGGGAACCGGAAGCCCGCGCTGGTCTTGTACGGCGCACCGGAACCGCGGGCGGAGACCCGGACGGCGCGGCTCCAGGAGGCTCCCCGGTTCCTGGTGGCCCGGTACCACACGTTCCACCCGCCGGGCCCGTTGCCGTCGTCCTCCCAGGCGACCCGGAAATCGCCGGGCGCCGGGCCGGCCGAGACCTTCGGGAAGTCGGCCCCCACCTTGCTGCCGCGGGATCCGAGCGCGGCCGGCGCGCTCCAGGACACGCCGTTGGCCGACTTGATCGCCAGCAGCTTCATCGGCCTGCCGGGCGAAGTGCTGGCCACGTAGGCGGCGAGGATGGTCCCGGCGCGGTCGATGGCCAGCGATATCTGCGCGCCGTAGAAGTCGTGCGGGCAGTCGCGGACCGGACACGGCGGCTGCTGCTGGCTGCGCGCCACGAACGTGGTCCGCCACGAGGCACCGCCGGTCGCCGAGGAGATCACCGCGAGCCGCACGGTGCCCTTGTCGTTCTGGTGCTCGGCGCTCTCGGCGAAGAACACCCGCCCGTCCGGCGCCACCGCGCCTGCCTCGGCGAACCAGTACCGTCCGTCCCGGTTCGTCCGCACCGGCCTGGACCAGGTCCGCCCGTAGTCGTGCGAGGCGGCGACGTAGGAGTTGCTCCGGTTGAACGCGACGTAGACGTCCTTGCCGCCGGGCGAGATCGCGATCCAGGGCTTGTCGGTGAACGACGCGCCCAGGGCGCGCCGGAAGTCGTGCCGCCGCGTCCACGTCCGGCCATGATCGCGTGATTTCGCGAACGTGACGTCCCAGCCGTTCATCCACGCGGCGTAGACGACGCCGGAGGCCGAGACGGCCAGCACCGGGTCGTTCTGCCAGCGCGCGGGCCGGCAGGCCTGACCGGGAGGGCACTGCCGCGTGGGCATGATCCGGCTGTGCTGCCAGGACCGGCCCCGGTCCGGCGACGAGCGGAACAAGATGCAGTGCCCCATCGCCGGGCGGCACGCCGAGGGTCCGCCGTACTGCGTGGTCATCTGGTAGAGCCACGGTGACGACGGATCCGCCGCGATGTTCGGCTCCCAGTCGTTGTGGCGGCTCCACCGCCGCTCGACGGTCCAGTGGCGGGCGTGCCCGTGACCGATGGCCGTCGCGGCCGCCGGGGCGCCGGCCGCCGCCGCTGTGCCGGCCGCCGCCGGGAAGGCGGCCCCCAGCAGGCCGGCCGCTAACAGGGCGGTCAGCGACGGGTGCCTGATCTTCATGCTCCTCCTGCGACGTTCCGTGCGAGCTGATGCCATCAGAGCCCCGGCGGTGCGCGCTATGCGTGTCACTGATAAATTTTTGCTGTTCCTTGAACCATCTCCTTCCGCGGTACGTGAACCCCGTCAGGGGCCCGCCGTCCGTTACGGGCGCGCGGATTCCCGGAAGTGAAGCCAACGGCAGGAGGGTACCCATGAGACAGCTTCGCTTAATCGCACCGCGCGTCCGGCGCGGCCTATGGTCCGCGGCCGCGATCGCGGCCGCGGCCACGCTGGCCGCGGGGCTGGGCGCCGCCCCGGCGGGCGCTCACACCAGCGCGTACCGCCAGATCAATCTCGTCTCCGACCAGCCCGGACACGCGCCGCTGATCGACGCCGGCCTGGTCAACGCGTGGGGGCTGGCCGCGTCACCGGGCACGAACGCCACGCCCGGCTCGCCGCTGTGGGTGGCGGACAACGGCTCGAACACGGCGACGCTGTACGCCGCCGGCCCGACCTCCAGGTCGGTGACCAAGACGCCGCTCATCGTGAGCGTCACCGGTGCGGCCCCGACCGGGCAGGTGTTCAACTCCGACTCGTCATCATTCATCGTCCGTGACAAGATTCGCTCGGGTTCGTCGATGTTCATCTTCGACACCGAGAACGGCACGATCGACGGCTGGAGCCCGGGAGTCAACCCCAACGGGACCAACCCCTCGACGGTGACCGAGGTGGCCAGGAACAACGGGGCCAATGCCGTGTACAAGGGCCTGGCCATCGCGAATGCGTCCAACGGGAAGACGTACCTGTACGCCACCAACTTCAGGTCCGGAAGGGTCGAGGCGTACGACGGCAGGTTCAAGCCGGCCGAGCTGCCCGGCGGGCTGTTCGTCGATCCGCGGCTTCCGGCCGGCTACGGGCCGTTCGGCATCGCGGAGATCAACGGCATGCTGTACGTGACGTTCGCCAAGCAGGACGCCACGCTGCATGACGACGTCGCCGGGCCCGGACACGGGTTCGTGGACGTGTTCACCAACGACGGCGCGTTCGTCCGGCGGCTGGTCACCCGGGGCGCGCTCGACTCGCCGTGGGGGCTGGCGCTGGCGCCGCGCAGTTTCGGGCAGTTCGGCGGGGACCTGCTCGTCGGCAACTTCGGCAACGGCCACATCAACGCCTACAACCCGGCCACCGGCCGGCACCTGGGGCAGCTGCGGCGGCCGTCCGGCCAGCCGATCGTCATCGACGGGCTGTGGGGCCTGATGTTCGGCAACGGGAACGCGGCCAAGACCGGCCAGCTGCTGTTCTCCGCCGGGCCTGACGGCGAGTCGCACGGCCTGCTCGGGAAGATCGTGGCAGCGCCCTGACCGGGAGTAGCGGAGATCAGGCCACGGGGCCTGATCTCCGCT
>DASXLW010000241.1:0-1972 GCA_036496025.1 Streptosporangiaceae bacterium | reverse complement strand
CAGCGACGCGGCCACCGCCGCGCAGACCGACTGGGCCCAGATCCTCGCGCTCTACGACCAGCTGATCACGGTGTCACCGACGCCCGTCGTGGCCCTCAACCGGTGCGTGGCCGTGGCCGAGGTGCAGGGCCCGGCCGCGGCACTCGAGCTCGCCGACCAGCTCAGCCTGGACGGTTACTACCTGTTTCACGCGACGCGAGCCGATCTGATGCGCAGGCTGGGCCGGCGCGCCGACGCGGTGACAGCTTACGATGCGGCCATCGCCCGGACCGCCAACGGCGCCGAGCGGGCTTTCCTGGCCAGTCGGCGAGACCGTCTCGCGCCCGGAGGGAACCGGACCGCCCGGCCGTGACGGCCCGGTTCAGAGCCTGTGCAGGAACGCGTTGGCGATCGGGCCCGCGCTGTCCGCCCCGGTGCCGCCGCCCTCGACCAGCACGGCGAAGGCCAGATCACCCCGGTAGCCGATGAACCACCCGTGCGAGGGCGGGTTGGGCCCCGGACCGTACTGGGCCGTCCCGGTCTTCCCGTAGACGCCCGGCGGGAAGCCGACCCCGGCCGCCGTGCCGATCGTGACGACCGCGTGCATCATCGGGCGCAGCGCGTCCAGGATCGTGGCCGGGACCGCGTGCGGCCGGACCGGCTGCGCCGGGGCAGGGCTGGTGACCAGCTGCGGCGGCCGCCACGTGCCATCCTCGATCGCGGCCACGACGCTAGCCTGGCTGAGCGGGTTGACCAGGTCCTTCCCCTGGCCGAAGGCGGCGGCCGCCAGATCCACCGGCGCCCGGGGAGTGGTGAACCGGCCGAGCGTCGCCGGGATGCCCAGCACGGGGTTGGCATTGAAACCGAAGGTGGCAGCCATCGAGCCGAGCGAGGCACCGGTCAGCCGCTGCGAGGTGAGCATGGCGAACGTCGAATTGCAGGAGACCGCGAACGCGGTTCGCAGCGTGGTAGCGCCCAGGTGCTCGTTGTTGTCGTTGTGGAACGTCCGGCCGCCGATCGTCACCTGGCTCGGGCACTGCACGGTGCTGGACGGGCGCAGCCCCTTCCGCACGAGCGCGGACGCGGTGACGATCTTGAATGTCGACCCCGGGGGGAAGATCCCGTCCAGTGCCCGGTCGAAGCCGCCGGGCCGCTCGACCACCGCCACGACCTTGCCGGTGGACGGCTGGATCGCCACGATGTCAACCGGCTTGGCCGTCCCCGCGGAGGACACGGCCCGCGACGCGGCTAGCTGCGTCCGCAGGTCGATGCTCGTCCGCACGGGCTTCCCGGCCACCGCGGGGAAGCGCGCCGCGGTGGCGTCGACGCGGTGGCCTGGAGCCTCGATGCGGATCGTCAGCGACGGCCGGCCCGCCAGCTGACGCTGGTAGGCCTGCTCGATCCCGCCCTGGCCGATCTGGTCGCCGGCCTTGTACGGGGGGCCGAGCTTCTTCGCCTCCGCGGCGGTGGCCGCGACCACGTTGCCGGTCAGCAGCGCGAGGGACCCGGACTTGGCGATCGCCGTCGGGGAGCTGAGCACGGTGCCATCGGCCGCGAGCACCTGCGCCCGGGCCGGCCACGCGGCGCTGAGCACGAACCGGTCCCCGGGGCGCAGCCCCGGATATATCGCGGCCGGGCTCCAGCTCACCCACCAGTGCCGGTTCTTGCTGATGAGGTGCAGCCGGCCTTGGTATCGCCAGGTGTGACCGCTGGCCAGGACGGCCTCGGCAGTGAACTGCGCCTGGGCGGATCCGCCGGCGGCGGTCACCCGGCCGGGCGACAGGCGGAGCCGCCGGACGCCGAGCTCGGCGGCGGCCTGCTTCAGCGGGCCGGCCAGCCCGGAACGCGGGACGTTCAGGCTGACCTTGTCCATGGCCGGGTAGGCGCCCCGCTGCCAGGCGGACAGGTAGGCGGCCGCGGTCTGGCTCGGGCTCCCGACGGTGCGCCGCAGCCACAGGTAACTCCCCCCGGCCGCGCCCAGCGCGATGACCAG
>DASXLW010000240.1:0-31201 GCA_036496025.1 Streptosporangiaceae bacterium | reverse complement strand
CGCCTGCTTCTCGCTGCCGTGGCCGTAGTGGGCGTAGCGCTGCCGGTAGAACCGGATCAGGCGCGCGTAGTGCTCCTTGGGCCAGAAGATGTTGTTAGCGAAGAAGCCGTCGCCGTAGTAGGCGGCCTGCTCGGCGATCTCGGGGGTGCGGATCGAGCCGTGCCACACGAACGGCGGCACGTCATCCAGCGGCCGCGGGATCGAGGTGAAGCCCTGCAGCGGCGTGCGGTACTTCCCCTCCCAGTCCACGACGTCCTCGCGCCACAGCCGGTGCAGCAGGTTGTAGTTCTCCAGCGCCAGCGGCAGGCCCTGCCGGATGTCCTGGCCGAACCACGGGTACACCGGGGCCGTGTTGCCGCGCCCCAGCATCAGGTCCATCCGCCCCTTCGACAGGTGCTGCAGCATCGCGTACTCCTCCGCGATGCGCACCGGGTCGTTCGTCGTGATCAGCGTGGTCGCCGTGGACACGATCAGCCGCTTCGTGGTCGCCGCGATGAACGCCAGCAGCGTCGTCGGCGCCGAGGAGAAGAACGGGGGGTTGTGGTGCTCGCCGATCGCGAACACGTCCAGCCCGGCCTCCTCGGCCTTCTGCGCGACCTGCACGATCGCGTCGATCCGCTCCGCCTCGTTCGGCGTCTCTCCGGACACCGGATCGCGGGTGATGTCACTGACCGAGAAGATCCCGAACTGCATGCGATGTCCTCCAATGTTTCCCCGCCGCACCGGCAGGCGCCCGGGGAAACGGACCCTGGGAATATGCGTTTGCATATATATGCACAGAACGGCGGAGGCTGCGGGCCTATTCCCGCGGCGCGAGTCCCGGCGCCCTGGACGCCGATCACGGCGCGGTCAATGCGGCGAGGTCCACGGCGGCTTATGGTTGGCGTTATGCCACAGCCCGATCAGGAACCACGGCCGCGACCCAGCCCCGGGACGATGTTTTCCAACTGGGCCGACTATGACGCCCCGTTCGGTGTGAAGCTGCGGGAGGCCGTGTCCAACACCCTGGTCAAGCTGCGCACTCGCCAGGGTTGTTGCGGCCACCACGGCCATCCCGGCTGTTGAATGCAGGCCGACCCGCCCCGTGAGGGCGGGCCCGGTACAGATGATGCGCACGGACATGGCCACGAGCACGACCACGGGAACCCCGGCTGAACGGCCGTTACCCTGGGGTCGATGCAAGCGCGGCACCGCCCTAGGAGGCACCCGTGACCGATCCGGCAGTACCGAGCCGTCTTCCGGCAGGCGCGACGCCCGAAGGTGACGGCATAGTGATCGGGCACGGCCCGGTCCGCGTCGACACCTTCATCGACTTCCTGTGCCCGTTCTGCCGCCGGTTTGAGCTCTCATCCGGGCCGGCGCTGGCCGCCCTGGTGACCGCCGGACAGATCAGCCTCGTCTACCATCCGATGAACTTCCTCGACGAGGCGTCGACGACGAACTACTCGACGCGTGCGGCTGCGGCGTCGGGCTGCGCCGCTGACCGGGGACGATTCGCTGAGTACGCACACGAGTTGTTCGTCAGCCAGCCCCCCGAGGGCGGGCCGGGCCTGAGCGACGCCGAGCTTGCCGACCTCGGCCGGGCCGTGGGCCTGGCCGACGCGGCGTTCGCCGCCTGCCTGGCCGAGGGGCGTTACCTGGACTGGCCTTCGCGGGTGACCGAGCGCGCCACCGCGCTCGGAGTGGAGGCGACGCCGACCGTCCTGGTCGCGGGCGCGGTCGTCAGTCCCGAGGCTCGGTCGATCGGCGCCGCGGTCGCCGGCGCGGCTAGCGGGTCCTGAACCACCTACGATGACCGGGTGACGAGTTCGTCCCAGCCGGTCGTCCTGCGCAGCGGCCTCGTCATCGACGATCCCCTGCGGGTTGTGCTCGGGTTCGTGGAAGCCCGCTGGCGTCTGGACGTCAGCGAGCCCGCGCGGTCCGCGTCGTTCGGCGAGCCGGACCTCAGGCGGGCGAACCGGGACGGCGCCCGCATCTCGGCGGCCGAGATCGCGGCGGTCCTCGAGCGGCGCCGGGCGATCGAGCGGGCCCTGCGGGCGATCGCTCCCCAGGCTTCGCTGGCCGGAGCGGCGGACTCGGTGCCGTGGCTGGCGCTGAGGCAGCTCTTCGACGCGTTCGCAGATATCCGGGGGGTCGGCTTCGCCAAGACGACGAAGGCGCTGCATCCGAAGCGCCCGGCGCTGATCCCGCTGCTCGACAGCATCGTGCAGAAGTACTTAACCGGCGATGACCCCGGAGCCGAGGCACGGTTCGCGGAGCGGGCGATCGGACTCGTACGCGGCTACAAGCGCGACCTCGACCGCAACCGGGCAGCGCTGCGGGCGGCCCGGCAGCACCTCGCGACGCGCAATTACGAGCTCACCGAGGTGCGCATCCTCGACCTGCTGATCTTGTCCGCCGCGGCCGCGGCGTGATCGGCTGCCGCCGCGCCATCTGCCAAGCTGGGGATGTGGATCCGGCGGAAGGGGCGGCTGTGCCGCTTCCCGATCCTGCGCTGGTCGTGCTGGTGGGGCCGTCGGGCTCGGGGAAGTCGGCCTGGGCCGCGCAGCGCTACCGCCCGCATGAGGTGGTCTCGTCCGACCGGCTGCGCGCGCTGGTCGGTAGCGGGGAGCACGACCTGGACGCGTCGGCCGACGCGTTCGCCCTGCTCGACCACATAACCGCGGCCCGGCTGCGCCGCGGCCTGACCACCGTGGTGGACACGCTGGGACTCGACTCGGCGCGGCGTCGCGGCTACCTGGAGCTGGCCAGGAGCAGCGGGATGCCCGCCGTCGCCGTGCTCCTCGACACCGATCCAGCGCAGTGCCGCCGCCGTAACCGTGCGCGCGACCGGGGGGTACCCGCGGCCGTGCTCGATGGCCAGCTGCGGCGGATGCGCGCGGCGGCCGCGGAGATCCGTGCCGAGGGATGGGATCTGGTGACAACCGCCGGACCGGCTCAGCCCGAGGCCTCGCATACCCCCGGTGCGAGGGCGGCGGCCAGCGAGCAGCAGCAGCGGCCGGTCCGGATGGGCTTGGTGCTCCAGCTCTCGCGATTTGCCTGGACTGATGACCCGGAAGGCCCGGCGCACTGGCTGGCCGCGGTGGCCCGCGCCGCCGCCGAGGCTGGCCTGCAGGGAATCGCGCTGATGGACCACCTGATCCAGATTCCCCAGGTCGGCCGCGCCTGGGAGCCGATTCCCGAGCCGTGGGTGACGCTCGGGATGCTCGCGGGACTGGAACCAGGCCTTCGCCTGGGCACGCTGGTGACGCCCGTAACGTTCCGGGCGCCGGGGATCTTGGCCAAGACCGTCGCCACGCTGGACGCGCTGAGCGGCGGACGGTCGTTCTGCGGCATCGGGGCCGGCTGGTGGGCGCGCGAGCACGCCGGGTTCGGCCTGCCGTTTCCGCCTGCCCGGGCCAGGTTCGACGAGCTGGAGTCGGCCATCGAGACGATGCGCGCCCTGTGGCAGCCCGGCACCAGGCAATACCACGGCGAGCGGGTCTGGCTGCCGGAGACCACCTGCTATCCCCGGCCGGTGTCACCTATCCCGGTCATCGTCGGCGGCGGCGGCGAAAAGCGCACGCTGGCCATCGCCGCCAGGCTCGGCGATGGCTGCAATCTTCCCTCCGACCTCGCCGCGCTGGACCACAAGCTCGCCGTCTTCCGCCAGCACTGCCTGCGGGCGGGGCGTGACCCGGCGCAGGCCGAGGTGACCGTGCTCGACATCCCGGTCATCGGCCGGGACCGGGAGGATGCGGCATTGATCGTGGACAGGCTCCGCGGCAGGACCGCGGCGGCGGCCTTCGCCCGGCGCCATCACGCCGGCACCGCCGACGACCATATCGGCCGCTACCGGCTGCTGGCCGACCGCGGCGTCAAGACCGTGTTCGTCTCCCTTCCCGACCTGACCGGTCCCGAGCACGTGCTCCGCCTCGCCCCGGTGGCCGCCGCCTTCGCCTGAACACCCAGCCGTCTGCGGAATCCCGTACGCCCGGCCTGGCTCCGGGTCGGCCGCTATTTTGGAGGGCGGCGGGGGGAGAGGATGATCACGTGGTCCCTGCGAACATCCATGACTTCTTCGTGGCGAGCGGCAGCGTGGCCGGCGCGCTGATCGGACTGCTGTTCGTGGCCATCTCGGTGTCCTCGGGGCGCCTCGTCCGCGATGAGGAGGGAGCGCCGGTGCACCGGGTACGCGCCGCGGCGGCGCTCACCGCGTTCACCAACGCGCTGGTGGTGTCGCTGTTGGCGCTGATCCCCGGGCACAAGATCGGGCCGGCCTCGGTGGCCGTGGCGGCCACCGGGCTCCTGTTCGTCATGGCGTCGCTGCTGTCACTGATCCGCCTGCACCAGGTGCGATGGGGCACGGTGCGTGACGCGGTGTTCCTGGCCGGGCTGGCCGTCCTATTCGTGGTCCAGCTGATCCAGGGAGCCGAGGTGATCGCCGGGCAGGACGTTGCCGGCGCGGTGAATACGATCGCGATCCTCGTGATCGTCTGCTTCCTGATCGGGATCGCCCGGTCGTGGGAGCTGATCGGCGGGCCCTCGATCGGCATCACGCACGAGGTCACCGCGTTGGTCCGGGGGCGCAAGCGCGGCGCGGGCGACTCGGTGAAGGAAGAGTCGCGGTCCTAGCATCGTCCGCATGGCGGGCAGGCCCGCCGGTATCCCCGATCGCGATCAGGGATGACCCTGATGCCCTCGGGATGCGTACCAGGGTGCGAACCGGGGCTGATCCCGATCGACGGGGGCCGCCGTCGGCGGCAGCCTTGAAGCATGAACGCAGCCACCGCAGACGCCGGGTTCGCCGCCGTCACCGACGAGCGCGAAGCCCGGCGGCTGAGCCGGGGCGCCTTCCGCTAAACCCTGACCGCCCAACCGCTTTGACCTGAACGGAGACCGATCGCCATGCTCGGGATCATCGCCCTTGTCCTTATCGCCATCGTGGCCCTGACCGTGCTCGGCTTCGCCGTGCACTTGCTGTTCTCCCCCCTGGTGCTGCTGGCCATCATCGCCGTCGTGGCCTGGATCAAGTTCGGGCCTCGCCGCTCGCGGCGGTAGCCCGGGCCGGCCGCACGCTGACCCCGGCGGCGCGGCCGGCCGGGGAACCCGGCTGGCTCACTGGGACTTGCCGGCGGCCGAGCCGGTCGCGCCGAACGCCTCTCCCAGGCCGGTGAGGTCCGGGCCGAGCCGTTCCGGCGAGGGCGCCCGATCCAGGGAGGGACGCAGCGCCTCGAGCGCGGCCAGGATCTCGCGCCCGACCTCAAGCCTGGAACGCATCGCATCCACGCAGACCAGGATTCCGCGGTCGCGGTACCACGCGACGATGGGAAACGTCACCTCGTGGTAGAGGGCCAGGCGCTGGGCAATGACCTCCGCGGTGTCGTCCGAGCGATGCTCGAGCGCGGCCCGCGCCAGCAGGCGCCGCGTGAGCTCTGCGTCGTCGGCCTGCAGATGCAGCGCGACATCAGCGGTCATCCCGAGTTCGAGGCCGATCTCGTAGGCCGCGCGGGCTTGCGCCAGGTTCCGCGGGATTCCGTCCAGGACGTACCCGCCTCCGGACGCCTTCGCGGCGATCATCGCCTCGCGCACCATGTCGAGCACGAGCCGGTCGGGAGCCAGTTCGCCGCGGTCGAGATACGCCTGAACCGCCTGGCCCAGAGGGGTCTGCCGCGCCACGTGATCGCGTAGCAGCTCACCGGTCGCGATGTGCGGGATGATGAAGTGCGCGGCGATCAAAGCGCCCTGAGTCCCCTTGCCCGCCCCCGGGGGCGCGATCATCAGTACCCGCATGCTCGCCTCCTGGGATTCATCATCCCGTGCCCCGCTGCTCCGGTCGATAGCCAGCCGCGATAGCCAGCCGCGTGATCGGCATCAGCCGGGTTCGCACGCGACCGAAGGCGGGTGAAGCCACCGGGTCCCGGCCGATGGCCGGGCAGTGTTCTAGTCCATGTCCGGGTTCTAGTCCGTGTCCGGCCTAGCCGCGCGTTTCGGGCTCCAGGCCGAGCGCCCGGGTCAGCTCGCGCAGGCTCGCATAGCGCGGCCCCTCCGGGAGCGAGGTCACCAGCTCGAGCAGCCGGTCCCCCGCGTTGCGCTCGGTCAGGATCTCCAGCAGCCGCTCCCGGGTCGCCGGCCAGACGGTGCGGTCCAGGCGGCGGGCCAGATCACTGCGCAGCTCGACGGCCTCCCAGTCCTCCGGCGTGGACGAGTCGGCCAGCCGCGCCCCCGGGGCCCAGGTCGCCTCCCGCTCGGTCTCGTCGTCGGGTTCGGTTTCAGGCTCGGGCCATTCCTCGACGTAATCCCGCGCCTCGGCTTCGTCCTGGCGCTTGATCGCGTCATCACGGACCGGGCCGTGCGTACCGCTGCCCTGTTCGCTCACTGGCGTGCCTCGCTTCTTCGCTCGCCGTGCTCAGCCTGCGGGCCCGGGGCGTCGCCGCGCGCCGCCCGGTGGTGGCCCTTCCCCTTGTCCGCCACCGTACTCAGGAACGGTCCCGGTCAGCCTGGTGACTCCCGTTACATGCCGACAGCGCTCGGAAGCGGGGGGAACGCAAGCCTGAACGTCGATCCGTGCGGCCCGGTCTGTACGGCGGCCATGCCGTTGCTGGCCTGCGCGACGCCGCAGCAGGGTCTATATGCACCAGGCACGGGTGCAGTTCGGTGTCGATGGCCCCGTCGGGCACGCGCTGCCGCAGCCGGCGTACCACCTGCGGCCATGGCGAGACGACGATGCAGAACGGACACGGGGGGCTCCTCTGCGATGGAATGCCCCAAGTCCATCGACGAGGCCCAAGATCGGCCCTCCAGCGACCTTAAAGAAACCTAGGAAGCCGGTCCCGGCTGGGACGCCGGTCGCGAGGACTGCGCCGGGCGGCGCCACCCCGGCCTGCCGGGCCTGGGCCTGGTGATCACCAGCCCGCGGTCAAGGCCTTGAGCTCGTCCAGCGATTCCCGGATGAGCTTCGCCAGCTCGGGCCGGCAGTCTTCTGTGGTCCAGCGCTCGAACGCGATGCGGAACGCCGCGATCCCGGCCTCGGCCGCGAGACTGGCCGTCGGCTCGGGGATGCCGCGCTCGCGCAGTGCTCCCGCCATCGCGGCGGCCAGGGCGGCCAGCTTGATGAGCTCGCGCTCCTGAAGCTCGGCGTTGGCCGCGATAACCGCCTGGCGGCGCCTGGGGTAGTCGCCGCGCTCGGCGAACAGCGGGGCCGCGGCTTCCAGGGCGCTCGCGATGGCGCCGAGCGGCGTCGCGGAACCGGGGGCCTGCGCCACCGCCCGCACGAGCAGCTCCTGCAGCGCGCCCGCGCCCGCGAACAAGACCTCGCGCTTGTCCGCGAAATAGCGGAAGAAGGTACGCTCCGTGAGCCCGGCCCGCTGGGCGATCTCCGCCACCGTGGTCTGCTCGAATCCTCGCGCGACGAACAGTTCCATGGCGGCCCGCTCGAGGCGTCCGCGCGCGTTGGGTTCCCACCGGCCCATGCCCAGATGATACGTGATGACAGAGGCTGACATCGGTGCTATCGTGATGACAGTAACTGACATCGAACCGGCTGCCCCCGGGTGGGGACGGTCTGCCATCGGGAGGTTCTCTCGTGCGTGTTTTCGTCACCGGTGCGTCCGGCTGGATCGGCTCCGCCGTCGTCCCCGAGCTTATCGGCGCAGGTCATGAGGTTACCGGGCTGGCCCGCTCGGATGCCTCGGCCGCCGCCATCGCCGCGGCCGGGGCCCAGGTGCAGCGGGGCACGATAGACGACCTCGACATCCTGCGAAGTGCCGCGGCCGAGTCGGACGGCGTCATTCACCTCGCGTTCAAGCACGACATCGCGTTCTCGGGGGGGTTCGAGGCCGCGGCCGGCGCGAACCGCCGTGCGGTCCAGACGTTCGGCGAGGCGCTGACGGGTTCGGGCCGGCCGCTCGTCATCGCCGCGGGCACGCTCATGCTGGCCCCCGGGCGGGTCGCCACCGAACGCGACGGGCGCGATCCCGGCTCTTCGGCGCATCTGAGCGGCGGCCCGCGCATCCGGGCCGAGACGGACCTGCTGATGTTCTCCTTCGCGTCCCGCGGCGTCCGCTCGTCGGTGCTGCGGCTCCCCCCCACCGTGCACGGCGACGGAGACCACGGCTTCATGGCCACCCTGGTCGGCATCGCTCGGGACAACGGCGTGTCCGGGTACATCGGCGACGGGTCGAACCGCTGGCCCGCCGTGCACCGGCTCGACGCCGCGCACCTGTTCCGCCTGGCGGTGGAGCAGGCCCCGCCGGGCTCGGCGCTGCACGCGGTCGCCGACGAGGGTGTGCCCGTCCGTGACATCGCCGAGGTGATCGGACGCCACCTGAATGTGCCGGTGGCCTCCGTTGCGCCGGAGCAGGCCGGCGAGCACTTCCGCTGGCTCGCGCCCTTCATCGGGGCTGACGCCCCGGCTTCCAGCGCGCTAACCCGGGAGCTGCTGGGCTGGCAGCCGACCCAGCCCGGCCTCCTCGACGACCTGGGCAAGGGCCATTACTTCGACCGGCTAAGCGCCAACGGCTGAGTCCGGCCAATCCGTCCGCGGAAGGCGCAGCCCGGCCCCGCCACAGCCCGGCCCCGCCGCGGTCCAGGCCCGTCTACCGGCCCGGACCGCGGCGTCAGGGCCATCCGGCGACGGGCCGGCCGCCGCCGCGCCTGCTCGCAGGCCCTTGCAGGCGGGGCGCCGAGTGGGCCTAGGCCCACCGCAATGTGGGTGTCGCTCCATTTCGGGCCGCGCTGGCACGGCCGACAATGGCCGGATGGGATTCTTTGACGACTTGCCGGCCCCCGAGCCGAAGGCCCCGCGCAGGCATCAGCCGTGGGAGCCGCCGGAGGCGGAAATTCCCGGCATTGTCCCGATCGACACCCTGGTGCTCGCGCGCACCGACCAGGTCGCCGCGGCGGTTACCGGACTGTCCGCCTATTCCGCCGGCATCGAGATCTTCATGACCGCGCGGATCCGGCCCAGCGCCGGCCACCCCGAGCAGCACATGCCCGGCGGCCCGCGTGACCTGGCCGCAGCCCGGCGCTCCTTCCGCTTCGGCCTCCAGTTCGCCGACGGCAGCAAGGCCGTCGGCAGCCCCGGCCACAGGCCCGACCACGATGCTGAGCCAGCGGGGCCGGTCCTGTACCCGTTCGCCGGCGGCGGCGGGCCGCACTCTTTCGTCTCCCGATGGTGGACGTGGCCGCTGCCGCCCGCGGGACCGCTGGAGTTCGTCTGCGAGTGGCCAGCGTTCGACATCGGCGAATCCCGGGCCGGCGCCGACGCGCAGCTCATCCTCGATGCGGCACGGCGCAGCATCCAGCTATGGCCGGAAAGCGACGGCTGACGCGAGATCCTTACCGCTCCCGGCGCTGACGAAGTAGCCGGCGTACCACGCCGGGGAAATTACGGCAGGCACCTGGCGAAGCGAAATCGCACTGCGCGCTGAGCCGCCAGGGCACAATGGCCTGGTGGCATCCACAGAGTCAGCGATGTCCGGAATGCTTCCCTTGCGCGAGACGGATCCGCGCGAGGTTGGCGTCTACCGGTTGCTGGGCCGCCTTGGTGAAGGCGGTCAGGGTGTCGTGTTCCTGGCCGTCGGTCCCACCGAAAGCCAGGCAGCGGTCAAGCTCCTGCCGCCGACCACGGACCCAAAGGTCCGCAGCCGGTTCCTGAAAGAGGTCGCCGCGGCGCAGCGGGTCGCCCGGTTCTGCACCGCGCAGGTTCTGGATGCGGGAATCTTCGAGCGGCGCCCGTTCATTGTCAGCGAGTACGTCAGCGGGCCATCGCTGGTGGAGGTCGTCGAGCAGTTCGGACCTCGCGGCGGCGCGGCACTGGAACGCATTGCCGTCGCGACGCTGACCGCGCTGGGCGCGGTGCATGCCGCCGGGATGGTGCACCGCGACTTCAAGCCCGGCAATGTCCTCCTCGGGCCCGACGGGCCAGTGGTGATCGACTTTGGGCTGGCGGCCGTACCCGGCATGACCACCGGCCTTTCCGGTCAGGTCGCCATAGGAACCCCGGCGTTCATGGCTCCCGAGCAGCTGGCCGCCGAGCGAGTGACCGCGGCGGCCGACATGTGGTCGTGGGCCGTGACGATCGTCTTCGCGGGCACCGGTGAGCTGCCCTTCAGGGGCGAGTCGCTGACCGCCACCGCCTACGCGATCCTTCATTCCGAGCCCGCGGTGGGCGGCCTTCCCGAACCACTTGGCGCCCTCGTCCATCGCTGCCTCCGCAAGGACCCAGACGCCAGGCCGTCGGCCCGAGAGGCGCTCAGCGAGCTGGTGGCCGCCGGGGTACAGCTGGTGGGCCCGCTCCCGCCGGCGGCCTCCGCTCTGGCCGCGGACCAGGAGACATCCACGGCACAGCACGTGTCTGCCGCATCCGCGGAGGGGCCGCGCGGCACGGGCGGTGACCTGCTCGACGCCGGTCCGGGAGCCGAGCCTCGGCCGGCCCGGCAGGGAAGTGGCCGCCCCTGGTGGCGCCGACGGGTGGCGGCGGCTCTGGTCGCGATTTTGCTCGTTGCCGGTGCTGGCGGGCTGGCCTTCATGCTTCGCTCGCACGGCGCACCGTCGGGGGGGTCGGGGGGCACTCACGCGGGCGCTGGTCCGGGACACCCGACGGAGGCTGAGGTTAGATCGCAGGCCGAAGCCTGGATAATGCGGCAGGTCAGCCCGGCCGTAATGGTGTCCTGCGATTCCCGGGTATGCGCGGACCTGAAGAAGAAGGGCTTCCAGTCCGGGAGCTTGTGGCCGCTTGGGCCCGAGGCGCCCGATCCTCTCAACTCTGTGCTGGTGGTCGCTACTGCCGATATCCGAGCCCAGTTCGGTGGCCGGCTGTCCTCCGTTTACGCTCCGATAGTCATCGCGAGCTTCGGCTCGGGGAACGCCAGGATCGACATCAGGTGGGTCTATCCGGGCGGCGCCGCCGGATATCGCGCGGTGGAACGCACGGCGCTGCCCGCCAGGAAGGCTACCGGCGCCCTGCTGCTGGGCAACGGCCGCATCGTGCTCTCGGCCGCAGCCAGGGCGCAGCTGCTGAGCGGCGATGTCGATCCGCGGCTGCCGCTGCTCGTCGCCACCATGGCCCATTACCACCCGGTGCGGATCGTGGACTTCGTCGACCAGTCGCCTGGTGGCGGACCCGCCAGCCTCCAGCGGTCGGTGGACCTGGCCACGGCCGGCGGGGTGGCGCACCTCACCCGCGGGGCATACGTCCGCTGGATGCGGAAGTTCTTCCACGCGCAGCGAGCCCCCTTCCACCCCGCATGGATCCAGCAGGTCACGCTCGGTACTGACCAAACCGTGCTGAGGGTCGGGTTTGCCGCGCCGAGCCCGCTTAGCCCGCCGACCTCGGGACCTGCCGGCTAGGAGCACCGGGACCGCTGGCGACGCTCAGATCATGCCGTGTCGGCTAGGCCGCAGTACTACCGGTGCAGCAGGCGGCCCCGCCCCCCTCCTCGGGGCCGCCAGCTGCCGTCCTGGGTGACGGTCCGGGCTCCGCTGGATCCCGGCAACCGGCCCAGATCCGAACATCTGTAGGAAGAAACAAGAAGTTATCTCCCTGTTTCAGCACACTAGAGGAGTAGAGACAGGAAGTAAAGAGCATGAACAAGGTGCGCTGAGAAGAGAGGCGCAGATCCTGGGCGTTAGCTGCGGGCACAAGGGCTAGACTCTTCTATCTTCTTCAGGTAAGGATGGTCACGTGGCCGGCGTGGGGGCTGGCGGCGGCTCGCGGAGGGACGGTCATATGGCCGGGGAGGACTGGCGGCGGCTCGCTGATTACGTCGTCGCACGCCGGGTCGAGCTAGGCATGCGGGACAGGCGGGCATTCGCCGAGGCGACGGGGGTCACCGAGCGCACGCTGGGGAAGCTCGAGAACGGCCAGCGGGTTTCCCCCAGCACGCTTGGCATGGTCGAGAATCGGCTCGCCTGGGCCCCTGGCTCGTGCCGGCGGATACTGACCGGCGGCGAGCCCAGCGTGGGCTCGCCAGACCGCGGCCATGCCGAGTATGAGGACCCGACGCTATGGCACCTCGCGAGCACCCCGGGATTGCCTCCCGACGTGGTTCGCGGCCTCGTCGCGCTCGCCCGGAACTGGCGCCAGGGCGAGGAAGGCGCAGACGAGCAGGCTCAGCGCTGACGGCATCGAGCCCCGCTCAGAGCCTCCCAGCGGGTCCGGCTCCCGAGGCAGAACGGCAAGGACCGCTGATCAGTGCGGTTTTTCGATGGGGTGAGCGAGGGGATTCGAACCCCCGACATCCAGGACCACAACCTGGCGCTCTAACCAACTGAGCTACGCCCACCAAGGTCGCCCCACGCCGACGGCGACGGGCACCCCGCAAGCATAGCGGGACCGGCTTACCGGTCCGAACCGGAACCACCAGGCGGCGGCGGGTCGGCCTTCGGCTCCGCGTCGCCGGGCGGAGGCCCCGCGAGCCGGGCCCCGATGGCCCGCGCGGTCGCCGTGTCCGGCCCGGGCTTCGGCACGAATATCGCCTCGCGGTAGTACTGAAGTTCGCGCACCGATTCCTTGATGTCGGCCAGCGCCCGGTGCCCGCCGGTCTTGAGCGGGCTGGCGAAGTACGCGCGCGGGTACCACCGGCGGGCCAGCTCCTTGATGCTGGATACGTCCACCATCCGGTAGTGCAGATGCGCGTCGAGCTCGGGCATGTCGCGCGCCAGGAAGGACCGGTCGGTGGCGATGGAGTTACCGCACAGCGGAGCCTTGCGCGGCTCCTTCACGTGCCTGCGCACGTAGTCGAGTACCCGCTCCTGGGCCTCAGCGAGCGTGATGCCCGATTCCAGGACGTTCAGCAGCCCGGAGGCGGTGTGCATGCTGCGGACCACGTCGGCCATCTGGTCCAGCGCCTCGGGGGGCGGCTTGATGACCTCATCGATGCCGTCGTCGACCAGATTGAGGTCGCCGTCGGTCACCAGGCAGGCGATCTCGATCAGCGCGTCGCGCGCCAGGTCGAGGCCGGTCATCTCACAGTCGATCCAGACGAGCCCGTCGGTCATCTGCCCAGCCTAGAGCCTCGGCGGCCGTGTCGAGGAGTGAGTGTTACCGAACGGCTACCGATCGAGCGGTCTCGCGGCGCGCTGGAGTATGTGCTCAGGGACCGGGATTCCATCCGGCAACGCGGTGTCGGACTCGGGCCGGCCGAACTCCACCCGCGCGGGCACGACGCCGGCCCACACGTCAAGGTCATAGTCCTCCGGGTCATCCGCGGGGGGCCCGGTGCGGACCTTGACCGACGCCTCGCCCAGCGGCATCGCCAGCACGGCGGTGGCCGCCAGTTCCTTGCGCGTGGGAGCCCGCGACGCGTCCCACCGGCCCGGGATCATGTTCTCCACGATGACCCGCAGGGCCGCCAGTCGCTCGGCCTCATCGGTCACCATCCTGGCCGTGCCGTACACCATCGCGCTGCGGTAGTTCATCGAATGGTGGAAGACCGCACGCGCGCAGACCAGCGCGTCCAGGTGCGTGACGGTCACGCAGGCCGGCTGCCCGTCGGCGGCGAGCATGGTCCGGTTGGCGGTCGAGCCGTGCAGGTACAGGACGTCGTCGATCCGCCCGTACGCGGTGGGCAGCACGCGCGGCTCCCCGTCCCAGATGACGCCGAGGTGGCAGATGAACCCGGCGTCGAGCACGGCGTACAGGTCGTCCCGGTCGGTCCGCCCGCGCTCGGGCAAGCGGCGGAGCCTGGTGCGCCGGGTGGCGGACAGCGGCGTCTGAATGCTCATGATGCTCGACGGTAGGGTGTCAAGTGGACTGGTCGCAAGTGCCACTTCACGATGAAAGAGGGTGACCACTTTTGCAGCGGATGACCGTGGAGCCGCCGCTCGTGCTCGACCGCGGCGGGCCGGTGCCGATGGCGGTCCAGATCACCGGGCAGCTGCGCGCGGCCGTGGCCGGCAACCGGCTGCAAGCCGGTGAGCGGCTGCCGTCGTCCCGGTCGCTGGCCGCCTCGCTGGGCGTCAGCAGGACCGTGGTCACCGACGCCTACCTGCAGCTGTTCGCGGAGGGCTGGCTGGAGGGGCGGCACGGCTCCGGCACGTACGTAGCGCGGGGGGCGGCCGGCGGACGGGAGATGCCGGCCCGGCCCAGCCCGCCCGGGGCTCCAGGCCACGCCGGGCCGGAAGGTCAGCAGCGGGACGGCGGCCCGGCGCCCCGCGACGAGGGAGCGCCGGTGACCGAGATGCGGCCCGGGATCCCCTGGGTGGCAGGCATCGACCAGGCCGCCTGGCGCCGGGCCTGGCGGCGGGCGGGCGATGCGGTGCCGTCCCTGTGGCCGGATCCGCGCGGCCTCCCGTCGCTGCGCGAGGCGCTTTGCGGCTACCTGCGCCGCACCCGCGGGCTCGACTGCACGCCCGACCACATCCTGATCACCCGCGGTGTGGCCAGCGGGCTGTCGCTGCTCGCCGCCGCGCTGCTGCGGCCGGGCGAGCGGGCCGGGCTGGAGGAGCCGGGGTATCCGGTGGGGCGCGCCACCCTGGCCGGGCGGGGGGCACAGGTCGTGCCCTGCCCGGTGGACTCCCATGGCCTGGTCACCGGCCGGCTGCCCGGCGACCTGCGCCTGGTGTACTCGACGCCGGCCCATCAGTACCCGCTCGGCGGCCGGCTGCCGGTGCCGCGCCGTCAGGAGCTCGTGGCCTGGGCGCGGGCCACGGGGGCCCTGCTGGTCGAGGACGACTACGACAGCGAGTTCCGCTACGACGTGGCCCCGCTGCCCGCGCTCTACGGCCTGGACCCGGACATGGTGGCCTACCTCGGCACGACGGCCAAGACGCTGACGCCGTCGCTGGGGGTGGGATGGCTGCTAGCCCGGCCCGACCTGGTCAGCCGGCTGGCGGACACCCGGGAGAGCCTGGGCGACCGCACCGGCGAGGCGGCCCAGCGCGCTCTGCTCGCCATGATCGAGACCGGGGACCTGGACCGGCACGTCCGGCGAATGCGCCGCGAGTACGCGCGGCGCCGGGATGCGATCGTAACCGCGCTCGGGGATCCCGCGGTGCCGGCGACGCTCCGCGGCGACACCGCGGGGCTGCACGTGGTGCTGGAACTGCACCGCGGCAGCGAGGACGAGGTGGCTGCGGCCGCCCTCGCGCGCGGGGTGAAGGTGCATACGCTGCGCCGCTACTTCGCCGGGCCCGTGACGGCGCAGGGACTGGTGCTCGGTTACGGCGGGCTGTCCCTCGCTCAGGTCGCGGCGGCCGCCGGCGTGCTGCGCGGTGTCCTGGCCGGGTAGTCCTCAGCCCACCCCGGCCAGGGCGTCGGCCTGGTCGCCGGCCTGCACGTGCACGCCGGTCATGCTGCTCACCATGGCCGGCCGTGCCCGCTGTGCTTCGTGCTCACGCGATGCCGCGGCACCGCGGGCGAGCGGGATCGTCACCCCGGTCAGCTTTTCCACGTCAATGGCGCCGGGACCGGGGGCCAGGCAGCAGGGCACCTGGGAGGCGCCGAAGTGACCGCCGCACGCCCACAGCCTGCGACTGCGGACGGCGGCGTGCGCGTCGCCGGACGGGGCCGGGCGCCCGGCAGGCCAGCGCCGCGCGATCTGCCAGGAGTCGAGCCAGTCCAGGATCGCCTTCACCCCGGTCATCGGCGTGAAGGTGAACGGCACGCGGGAGAATCCGACCACGCCCACCTGGACGCACAGCCGTCCCTCGGTATGCACGTCGGCGGCCCCGCCGTTCGGCCGCGCGGCCAGCGGGCCGGCCGGGTCCGCGCCCGCGGCCGCGCCTGCCGGCCCCTCGCGGTCCACGTCGCCCGCCACGCCCAGGGCCAGGGCGGCCCGGACGATGGGAATGAGCTGCACGGTCTGCCCGGTCAGCGGGTTCCACACCAGGTGGCAGGGACGGCCGAGCTGGTTCAGGCGCTCAGCTGCCGAATGCGCCGAGATGAGCTGCGGATCCGCGCCCAGGGTCAGCCAGACCACCCGGGGGGCGCCCCCCTTCATCTGACCCCCGTCGGTCACGCCACGAACATGATCGGCCCCCGGCATCCACGCTTCTCCCACGGCACTCCCTCGCAGCGGTCTAGACCTCTGGCCCTGCCCTCTCCTCCCACTTGCCTACGTCAGGGCGGGTGATTAGTCCATAGGCTCGCTGCGGGTTATTGCCCGGAAGCTGGTATTCATGGTTGGTTGAGTGACGCAGTTCCCGGCCACGGCCAGGTGCAGGTTAGAGCCGGGTTACCGGCGGGGAAGGCAAGGATGGCGATGACAGCGGACGGCGCGGCCTCCTCCGGCGGCCCGGTCCAGGCGGATGCCGCGGTCCCGGCCGAAGGCACGGTCCCCGGAATCGACAGCGTCTCCCGGCTCGCCCGGTGGCTGACCGCGAACGGGGTGCCCGCGGCTGACCGCCTGCCGTCGGTGTGCTTGATCGCGGGCGGCCGGTCGAACCTGACCTACCGGCTGGAGTTCCCGGCGCCCTCGGACCCGGCCCGGCTGGTGCTGCGGCGTCCGCCGCTCGGGCACGTGCTGCCCACCGCACACGACATGGCCAGGGAGTACCGGCTGATCTCGGCCCTGCACGGTACGAGCATCCCGGTCGCCCGGCCGGTCACCTTCTGTTCGGACACCGAGATCATCGGCGCGCCGTTCTACGTGATGGAGTACGTGGACGGCCTGGTCGTGCGGACCAAGGACCAGGCCGCCATGATCACCCCGGAACAGGCTCGCCTGGTGTCGGATCGGCTGGCCGAGATGCTGGCCGCGATTCACCAACTGGACGTGGCGGCGGCCGGGCTCGGCGATTTCGGCCGGCCCGAGGGGTACCTGCGCCGGCAGCTCACCCGCTGGCAGCGGCAGTGGGAGCTGTCCGCATCCCGCGACGTGCCGGGCTACGCGGAGCTGGTGGCCAGGCTGGAGGCCGGGCTGCCCGAAACCAGCGAGGGAACGTTGGTACACGGTGATTTCCGGCTGGACAACGTGCTGCTCGCCATCGGCGCTGATCCGCGGATCACCGCCGTGGTCGACTGGGAGATGGCCACGCTGGGTGATCCGCTCGCCGACCTGGCCCTGACGCTGGTCTACTGGGCCGATCCAGGGGACACCGAGTGGGCCGACGTCCAGGTGGGCGCGACCGCCACCTCCGGTCCCGGCTTCCTGACCAGGGCGGAGTTCGCGGCCAGCTACGCGGCGAGGACCGGCCGCGACCTGTCCGGGATCGGCTACTACATGGCCTTCGGCTGCTTCAAGCTCGCGGTCGTGCTCGAGGGCATCAACGCCAGGTTCCTGCAACGCAAGACGGTGGGGGAGGGGTTCGACCAGGAGGGCAAGGCGGTCCCGGTGCTGATCCGGCGTGCGCACCGCATGCTCGACTCGGCTCCGCTATGAGTTTCAGCGCTGCCGGTTCGGCTCCGCGATGAGTTGCGGCGCCGGCCCACGGCCTGACTCGGATCCACTGTCCCGGAAAGAGGAAAGAGTTCGTGTGGCCCGGCGCCCCGCTCTCGCCGGGCCACACGCCTGCGGCCCCCGGTCAAAAATCATGAGGCCTGGCGCCCCGCTCTCGCCAGGCCTCACGTTCATCCCCGCTCGGTATTCGTGTGGCCCGGCGCCCCGCTCTCGCCGGGCCACACGCCTGCGGCCCCCGGTCACAATCATGGAGCCCGGCGCCCCGCTCTCGCCAGGCTCCACGTCTTAGCATGAGGCCCGGCGCCCCGCTCTCGCCGGGCCTCACATGTTCAGGACGCGCGGCCAAGCCGGGGGGTTCACACGGTTGCTGAGGTTTTCTGCGCCGATTTTCCGGCCGGGTTTGCGCGGCCCGCTCGCTGCGGCGGGGCGGAGCTTCCCGTCTCCGCGGCGGGGGCGGGGAATCGGGTTGCCGCGCCGCGGCGCGGCGGGTTTCCTGGACTGATGCCGCGGCGATTTCCTGACGACGTGCCCGTCCTCACCGACGGCACGGTGCGGTTGCGTGCGCACTGCCCGCAGGACGCCGTGGCCATCGTCGAGCAATGCACCGACCCTGAGAGCATGCGGTTCACCACCGTGCCCCGGCCCTATGGCCCGAGGCAGGCCCGGGAGTTCCTCGAACTGATGGGCCGGGAGTGGGAGGCATCGTCCCCTACCTCGGTCCGGTCCTGGGCGATCGACCTCGGGCCGCTCCCGGAGCCGGGGCCATTCGCCGGATCCATCGATTACCGCCCGACCGGGGCGGGCACGGCCGAGGTCGGCTACGGCCTGCATCCGAAGGCCCGGGGGCACGGCGTTACCGCGCGAGCCCTCCACCTCGTCCTCGGTTACGCCTTCGGCGAGGACAGCATCGAGGTGATGCACTGGCGCGCCGTCGTCGGCAACTGGCCGTCCCGCAAGGCGGCATGGCGGTGCGGCTTCCGGGTGGAGGGGACGGTGCGCGGGTTCTGCCCGCTGCCGGGGGGTGCGCAGGACGCGTGGATCGGGTCTTTGCGCCGCGACGACCCGCGGCGGCCGTGCGAGCCCTGGCCGTCCGGCGGCTGATGACCCGCCGGCCGGGCGGGTCCGCGCGGCCCGCTGGTACGGGAGACTGGGCGGGTGGCAACGATTGTCGAGGTGCAGGACGCGGCCGACCCCCGGCTGGCCGACTACATGCGCCTCACCGACGTCAGGCTGCGCAAGAGTCTCGAATCCGCGCACGGGCTGTTCGTCGCGGAGGGGGAGAAGGTCATCCGCCGCGCGCTCGCCGCCGGCTATCCGCCGCGGTCACTGCTGATCACCGAGCGCAGGCTGGGCCGCGTAGCGGATCTGCTCGATGCCTGCCCGGCCGCCGCCTACGTGGTATCGGATCTGGTGGCCGAGCAGGTGACCGGCTTCGACGTGCACCGGGGCGTGCTGGGCTCGATGGCCAGGCTCCCCGGCCGCGAGGTCGGTGATGTGCTCGCCGGCGCCCGCCGCATCGTCGTGCTCGAGGACATTGTCGATCACACGAACCTGGGCGCCATCTTCCGGTGCGCGGCCTCGTTCGGCATGGACGCGGTGGTCCTCGCGCCGCGGTGCGCCGATCCGCTGTACCGGCGGGCCGTGCGGGTCTCCATGGGCGCGGTGTTCGCCATCCCGTACGCCCGGATGACCGACTGGTACCACGGGCTGGCGGAGCTGCGCACGGCCGGATTCCGGTTGCTCGCCCTGACCCCCGATCAGGCCGGCGTGCCGATCGACGCCGCGGTAACCGGGGAGCGGGCCGCGCTCATGCTGGGCACCGAGGGCGACGGCCTATCCTCGCGCTGGCGGCATGAAGCCGACGACGCCGTGTGCATACCCATGGCCGCCGAGGCGACGGCGGCCGGCGTGGACTCCCTCAACGTGGTCGCCGCCGCCGCGATCGCGTGTCACCGTCTGGCCAGCGTCGGCCGGCCCTCGCCGCCATAGCGGCGCTGGCGCCAGTCGCGGCGGACGGCCGTGCGGCGCCGAGTCCGGCCCTACTGGGTGGGAGCCAGCAGCGACTCCGGGCCCTGCAGCGGCGACGTCTGGTCGGCCACCCGGCCGTCGCGCAGGAATATCACCCGGTCTGCCCACGATGCCAGCTGGGCGTCGTGCGTCACGATCACGCCGGCCACGCCCCGCCCGCACGCGGCGCGTATCAGGCGCATGACCTGTTCGGCATGGACCGAATCGAGTGCCCCCGAAGGCTCATCGGCCAGCAGCAGGTGCCGCTCGCCGACCACGGCCCGGGCGATCGCTACCCGCTGCCGCTCGCCTCCGGACAGCTCATCGGGAAACCACGATGCCCGGTCGGCCAGGCCGAGTTCGTTCAGCGCCTTCAGCCCGGCGGCCTGTGCTGCCTTGGCCCCGACACCGTCGAGCTCCAGCGGCAGGGCAACGTTCTCCGCCGCGGTCAGCCCGGCCAGCAGGTTGTAGTCCTGGAACACGTAGCCGATCGACCGGCGGCGCAGCCGGGCCTTCGCGTTGCGCGACATCGTGGACAGAGCCGCCCCACCGACCAGCACCTCGCCGCTGGTCGGCTCCTCGAGGCCGCCGGCGATGGTCAGTAGCGTGCTCTTGCCCGATCCGCTCGGACCCATGACGGCCACGAGCATGCCGACCTCGACCGACAAGTCGATGCCGCGGAGCGCCCGTACCTCGGTCGCCCCCGCGCCGTAGACCTTGGAAACACCGTGCAGTTCGAGCGCGGTCACCGCCGCGCCCCCACCCTCCGCCGCGGCCTCGGCAACGCCGAGACGGCCGCCGCGGGCTGGCCCTGCGACGCCAGGGCCGCGTCCGTGGCGCTGGCCATCGCTCGCTTGAGGCGCCCGTCCGCCGCATCGAGCCACCGCACGACGGCGTCCAGCCGGAACAGTTCGGCGTCGACCGCCAGCCCCAGGCCCACGTCGTCCTCGGCCGCGTCGTCCTTGATCCGCGTCCACTGCTGCATCAGCTCCACCACGTACCGACGGTGCACCTGGATCACGTCGTGCACGTCGGTACCCGGCACCCGCAGCGCCACCAGGACCTTGATCACCAGCTCGTCGCGGGGCGGGGAACTCAGGTCCGGCGGCGTGCGCAGCCAGCCAGACAGCTCCTGCTCACCCTGCGCGGTGATCCGGAAGCCCTTCTGCGGACCCTCGCGCCCGGCGTCGTCGGACGCGACGAGCCCGTCGCGCTCAAGCCGCTGCAGGGTGGTATACACCTGGCCCACGTTCAGCGGCCATACCTCGCCGGTCCGCGCCTCGAATTCCTGACGCAGCTGGAGGCCGTACTTAGGCCCCTCGCTCAGCAGCGCCAGCAAGGCGTGCGGGACGCTCATGACCCAGCCCTGGCTCGTACCATACTGAGTATGCTACGAGTTACCGGGGGCTGCCGCAAGCCAGAACCCCGCGGTTACCCGGGCCGCGGCGCCAGAGTGTTACAAAGCCCGCAGGCTGGGCAATGGTCCTGCATGGCTCTAGTAAGAGGTGCCGCGCGGCCCATGCTGGCCTCGATCTTCATCCTGCAGGGCTTCGACGCCATGATGAACCCCGAGCGGGTTTCCCCGCGGGCCGAGTCCGTGGTCCAGCCCCTGGCCGAACGCGTGGCCCTGATGCCGAACGAGACCGAGCAGGCGGTGCGCATCAACGGCGCGGTCCAGTTCGCCGGGGGCCTGCTGCTCGGCATGGGCCGCCTCCCGCGGCTGTCGGCCCTCGCCATCGCGGCGACCCTGCTGCCCACCACCCTGGCCGGGCACCGGTTCTGGGAGATCGACGACAAGCAGGAGCGGGCGGCGCAGCGCATCCACTTCCTGAAGAACCTCTCGATGCTCGGCGGCCTCATGCTCGCCGCGGTGGACACCGCCGGCCACCCGTCGCTCGCCTGGCGCGCCCAGCACACGGTCGAGTCCGCGCGCCGGGATAGGACCCGGGCCAGGCAGATCGCCGGAGCGTCGTACCAGACCGGCCTCAAGTCCGGTGCCAAAGCCGGATTCAAGGCCGGCCGGAAGGCATCACGCCAGGCCAGCGCGAAGGCATCGGGCAAAGCCAGCCCCAAGTCAGCGCGCTAGGCCGGGGCCGGGAGGGCCGGGCCGCGCCAGTCGGCCAGGTAAGTCACTGCGGTGCCCGCCGGCCGCTGGGCAGTTACCGCGGCGGGTCTTCGGCATCCGCGGCGGCGCGTGGCCGGACCACCACCTGCGCGTCCGCCAGCAGCCGGAGCGAGCGGTTCTCCCGCGTGCTCTCCAACGGGTAGAAGAACAGCTGATCAAGGGGGTACCACAACCCGACCCAGGTCAGTACCGCGCCGAGCACGGTGCCGACGATGCCGGTCGGGGAGATGGTCGCCAAGGTTATCCCTATGGCCGCCAGCGGGATCCCGACCCTGAGGGAGACCACGCCGTCGCCCAGCGCGGCCCGCCGTTCCGCATAGTTGTAGCGGATCCGCGCCTCACAGTAGCTCCGGACGGCGCGGGCCACCGCCTGATCCGAGCCCTCCGCCATCTCGGCCGCGGGCAAGCTGATCTCCAGGCGGACCGGGCGGCGGGAGTAGGGGCGGCCTCGCAGCTCGCTGATCACGAAGTCCATCCCGGTCGCGTAGTAGTACCCGCGATCATGGCTGAACAGGTCGGTCGCCGGCGGATGGAACAGCTCCCCCAGGGCCCCCAGGCGCAACGAGATCACCCGCCGCCCGCCGGCGACGGCTGCGTCGCTCGCCGGCGCGGTTTCGGCCGTCTGTCCATCGTCCGTCAGCGGCGGCACCACGCGGCCGGCCGGCTCCATCCCGGCTCCGGCCGTCCATCCGGAGGCGATGGCAGGCGACCTGTGGGTCATCCGGCGGCGTGGCCACCAGGCGGTCATCTCCGGGCCGTCTCTGCCGGGAGCCGAACCCAGCCGCTCCGGGCCAGGCTGCCCGCGGCCGGGATCATGAGACGGGACAGGCGCACTGCCCCATAGCGCGCCTCCTGCGCACGGAATCCTCCCCGTCAGCCCTGGATCGGAGGCCATTGGCTTCGCGCCTCGATCAGGGCTCGTCCGGGCTGCCCTCTGTCGCCAGGCGAGCGCTTCGGCGGCAGGATGCAGCGCGGCACCGGTCATTGCCGCCGATATTATGCCCCGGCCCGCCTTGGCCCACGCCTGGCCCGGTTCGCGGGCGTGGCTCCCCGCATGCTCCCGGCGCGCCTGCCGCGCTCGCCCGCGCCGACGAGGCCGTGGTAGCGGTGCCCAGGCCGCAGAGTAAATGCCTAGCAAAGAGAAGGAAGGCTAAGAGCATTTCTCGGCTATGGCCAAGTAATTTAGTGGTGCCGACCGCGTGGTAATGGCGGACCACGACGTAATATACCGCTACCCATATCGCACGCAGCATCGAACTGCAGAACCACGGGGGACAGCGATCCTCGTTGGTCGTCAAGGACGAGAGCACCCAGGCGAGGGTCGCGCCGGCGCGACGCTCCGCGTCGCCCGTCTCCGGTCGCTGGGTATGGCTGGCCGCGTTCGCAGCCGTGGCCACCCTCCTGCTCGCCCGTAGCCCGTTCCTGTTCACGAGGCGGCTCTACGAAACGGCCGACGAGGCAGCTAATTCGATCTTGGTGCTGCAGGCCATGCATTTCACGCTGCTGCACGGGAATTACTCGCTGGAAGGATTCTTCCATCCCGGCCCGGCGTATTTGTACGTGATGGCGGGCGGGCAGTGGCTGTTCCGTGATGTGCTGCACATTGTACCGACGCCATGGAATGGTCAGCTAATCGCAATATTGCTGCTGAATAGCGCAGAGGTGGCCACGGTGGCCTGGATCGTGTACCGGTGGGCCGGGTCGATCCGGGCGGCGGCGGTCACGGTGGCGCTGGTCATCGGCCTGGCCGCCGCCGTGGACGTCAACGTGCCCGTGGTCATCAACCGGGACATCCTGGGCGCGAACTGGATGCCCGACCTGTACGTGCCCACCTTCCTGGTGTTCGTGGTCGCGGCCGCGTCGGTGGCCGCCGGGCGTACCTCGCACCTGGGGGTGCTGGCCGCCGCGGGCTGGCTCGACATCCACGGGCACGCCGAGTTCCTGTTCTTCGTGCCCCTGATCGTCGCCGCGGCGGCCGCCGCGGCACTGTGGCCGGCCCGGCGCGCGCCGTGGGACGCCGTCCGCCGGTTCCTTCGCGACCGGAGGTCGCATTACGTTCCGGCCCTGGCCATCAGCGCGCTCTTCGGGTTGCCGATCGTGGCTGACCTCGTCCTGCACTGGCCGGGGGAGTTCGGCATGTACTGGCACTACGCCCATTCGGGCCGGGCGGGCCACCACTCGCTGGGCGAGGTGATCCAGTGGGTGCTCTGGTACTGGGCACCCGGGCCGTTCTGGCTGGGCCTGCTGGTCATGGCGGCCGCCACCGCGGCAGCGCTCGCGATCGCGATCAAACTAGGCCCCCGGATCGCCGCCAGGCCATCCGCCGCCGGGCTGCCCCGGTTCATCCTCGCCGCCGTGTGGATCTGCGCGGTCACGACCGCGGGGATGATCTTTTACGGTGTCCGCGGCCTCGACACCGTTAACTCCCGCTACGTGGGGTTCTTCTACTGGTCGGTGCCGCTGCTCATGTTCCTCGTGATCGCGGCCGGCCTGACCACCGCGCTGCGCAGCGCCCGCACGGCCAGGCTCGTCGCGGCGGGCGCGCTCCTGGTCGCCCTGGGCGCCGGCCTCGTGTCGCCGGCCCTCCGGGCTGACGTGCACGACAGCGAGCCTGCCCTGGTCCCCGCGATGGCCGCCGTGGCCGACCGTGCCCACGGGCGCCTGATCGTCCTGCGCACCATAGACGTCCAGTACGACACCCACGGTCTGCTCATACAGGCGGTAAGGAGCGGCCTGCGCGTCTGCGTGGCCGGCCCACCAGCCCGGATCTTCGCTGTGACCAGCGAGTTCATCTGCACACCCCGGCAGGCGGCCACCGGTGCCCTGTTCTGGCTGTACCCGCTGGCCCCCCGGCCGGTCCCGGACACGCACGTGATCGCCAGGCTCCGTTACTCCGTGCTGGCCGCGCCGGACACCCCGCAGTCCGGCGGTTGAGGTCATCCGGGGGATGGCGGGGAAGTATCACGGTGCAGTTGCTCGTGCACTGAGGGCCACAAGCGCTATCATTCCGGAGGTGTCTTGCACCTGCAACGCAGGATGCACGTGCATAAGAGTTGTGCATCTCAGCACGGACCGGCCGATAGGTGCGCTCGTGGGACATGGCGGGGACCGCACACGAGAAGGTGTTTGCGACGGACACCGGCGCCCCTGAGGGCTTCGACGTGGTCTCGGTACAGCCGGGCAGCGGCCCGACTGTGCTGCGCATCCTGCTGGGCTCCCAGCTGCGCAGGTTGCGTGAGCGCAGGGGCATCACCCGCGAGGACGCCGGCTACACGATCCGCGCCTCCGGATCCAAGATCAGCCGGATGGAGCTTGGCCGGGTCAGCTTCAAGGAGCGCGACGTCACCGACCTGCTGACGTTGTACGGGGTCAACGATCCCGGCGAGCGGGCCGCCCTGGTGGACCTGGCTCGGCAGGCCAACTCGCCCGGCTGGTGGCACAAATACAGCGACGTGCTGCCCGACTGGTTCCAGGTCTTCGTGGGCCTTGAAGAGGCCGCGTCGCTCATCCGCAGCTATGAGATCCAGTTCGTGCCCGGGCTGCTGCAGACGGCGGACTACGCGCGCGCCGTCGTCCAGCACGGCCAGCGGGCGGCGGATCCGGAGGAGGTCGAGCACCGGGTCAACCTCCGTATGGAACGGCAGCAGGTGCTCACCAAGCCCGGTCCGCCCCGGCTGTGGGCCGTCGTGGACGAGGCGGTGCTGCGCCGCCCCATCGGCGGGGCCGGCGTGATGGAAGGCCAGTTGCAACGCCTGATCGAGGCGGCCAGGGAGCCGAACATCACGCTCCAGGTGATGCCGTTCGGTTTCGGCGGGCACGCCGCCGAGGCCGGGTCGTTCATCATCTTGCGTTTCCCCGAGCATGACCTGCCGGACGTGGTGTACCTCGAGCAGCTGACCAGTGCCCTGTACCTGGACAAGCGGGAAGACTCTGAGCGCTACAGCGAGGTCATGGAACGCCTGAGCGTAGAGAGCGAACCGCCCGAAAAGACCGCAGACATCCTGAACCGCATCCTTGAGGAAGTGGACCAATGACTCATCCGTACAACGGGATCCCCGCGCCCAAGCTCACGGCGGTCTGCTGGCAGAAGAGCCGTCGCAGCAACTCGCAGGGTGCCTGCGTGGAACTGGGCGGGCTGGCCGGCGACGAGATCGCGATCCGCAATTCCCGGGACCCCGACGGCCCGGCCCTGCTCTATACGCGAGCCGAGATCCGCGCCCTCATCGAGGGCGTGAAGGAGGGCGACTTCGACCATCTCCTCCGGTAGAAGCCGCCCTCCCGACCCGGTCAAGCCGGGTCCTGCCGGCCGTCGCGTCTGCCTGGGACGCGGCGGCCGGCTGGCGTACCGCTCCGCAGCGGTTAGAGTCCGAGAGTGGTGATCGAGCAGGAAGAAGCCACTTCGCGGACGCTCACCCCCCGGCAGATCCGCTGGGAGATCTTTGTCGTCTTCGCGGTGTCGCTGGGCGCGAGCGGCCTCTACGCGTTCGTCTCCCTGATCGGCTCGCTCACCGCGCCGAAGGCGCTGGGCCAGCAGCAGGCGGTGCTCAACGGCTCACTGGCTCCCGGCAGGCCGCTGCTGGACCTCTTCCTGCAGCTCACCAACATCATCATCGGCTTCGCCCCGGTCGTGCTGGTCTTCTACCTCATGTCCCGTTCCGGCGAGGGACCCTCGGACCTGGGCGTGGATACCAGCCAGCCGGGACGGGATGTGCTCAGGGGGGTCATCCTGGCCGCGCTCATCGGCGGCAGCGGGCTGGCCCTCTACCTGGCCGCCTACAAGCTCGGGTTCGCGCTGAACGTCGTGGCCGAGAGCCTGCCCGCGGTCTGGTGGCGGATCCCGGTCCTGGTCCTGTCCGCGGCGCACAACGGCATCCTGGAGGAGGTCGTCGTCCTCGGCTATCTGCTGAACCGGCTGGACCAACTCGGCATGCGGCCATCCAGGGCGATCGCGCTGAGCGCGGTGCTGCGCGGCTCCTACCACCTGTACCAGGGCTTCGGCGGGTTTATCGGGAACGCGATCATGGGCGTGATCTTCGGCATCCTGTACAAGCGGTGGGGGCGGGTGACCCCGATGATCATCGCTCACACGCTGATCGATACCGGTGCCTTCGTGGGTTATGCCACGCTGCACGGCCACGTGTCGTGGCTGCCGTGACGGTGGGAGTCCGGCCCAGCGCCGTTCGGGAAAAGTTCTCCGGTATGCCGCATGACCCGGTGGCAGTTTCCTGACGGTGTTGGTAGCGTCGTCGCCCATTGCATTTCAGTCGCGGGCGGCAGCAGGGCCTGATTGCCTGAGTTCGGGAGGAAGATCACATGGGGAAGCGCATGGGCAGTGTGTTCCTGACTGCCGGGGCGGTGGCCCTGGTGGCCGGCCTGAGCGCCGCGCCGTCTCTGGCCACCACGGCTACCACATGGAACGTCTCGCCCGGCGGAACCGTCGCGCTGATTCAGTCCGGGCATTTCACGCTGGCGGACGTCACCACGGGGCACTCACTCGCCTGCGCGCGCATGAAGGGGGCAGGCCAATTCAAGTCAGGTAGCGGACTGCCGGGCGCGAACATCGGATCCGTCACCGCACTGGCCCTGAGCCAGTGCACCGGTCCGGGCGGGGTGACCTTCACGATCAAGCCCCGCGATCTCCCGTGGGCGATGAGTGCTGAAAGCTACGACCCGGCTGTGACCGCCGGCACGATGACCGGGACGATCAGCGGACTTCACGCCGGCGTGTCCGGGACCGGGTGCAACGCCACAGTGGACGGGACCAGCGCCACTGCCGACAACGGCCAGACTGAGATCCACTACCACAACGGCCTGGGCAAGCTGAAGATCCGCACCGAAGCCTCCACCCTGCACTTCTACCACGTCAGGGGCTGTGGCGGCCTGATCAACAGCGGAGATGCGGTCACGTTTTCCAGCGCGTACCACGTCAAGCCGGCGCAAACCATCACCTCCTCCTGACCCTGCCTGGCCCATCTCACCCGACAGGGCCACGCAGGCCTGGGCACGTCCGCAGATCCGGCGAACGTTCGCGGTCTGCGCTAGCGTCCGAGCCCGTCGAGCACCTTGGCTCCCGGCAGGCCGGCCAGCACCGCTCCCGGCAGGGTGAGCTTGGACCGCCGGATTCCGCTGCCGATCACGACCCGAGGTGCGGCGGCCACCGCGGCGTCGATGAGAATCGGCCAGCCCGGCGGCAGCCCGACGGGCGTGATGCCGCCGTATTCCATCCCGGTTTCCGCCACCGCCAGCTCGGTAGCGGCAAACGACGCCTTCCTGACGTCCAGGCGGCGCCGGGCCAGGCCGTTCACGTCGGCCCGCGTCGTGGCCAGCACCACGCAGGCGGCGAACCTGGCCTGCCCGTCCCGTTTGCCGGTGACGACCACGCAGTTGGCCGACTCGGCGGGGGAGACCTGGTACCGCTCGCAGAACGCCGCCGTGTCCGCCAGCTCCGGGTCGATCTCCGCCACGCCCACGCCGTCGCGGCCGGACAGCCCGTCCAGCGCCGCCGCGACCGCCGGTGCGAGCAGGTCAGGCCGCCCGGCGGCGGGCACTGCCGGCAGCACTCCGATGCTCATCTCCACCCGGCGCAGTCTAGGACACGGCCCGGTGAGGCGAGCCGTCCCGGCGGCGCCGGCCCGGCTATCCTGCGGGGCATGCAGCAGCCCTCCGGCGCACCGCAGGCCATTGCGGGGACGGGTATCACGGCCGCCGCAGCGTCGGTCAGCGGGCTGCAGCAGGAACTGGCTTCCGGCGCGCTGACCTCGGCCGAGCTCACCGCGTTCTACCTCGAGCGGATCAGGCAGCTCGACCCCGGGCTGCACGCGGTCATCGCGGTCAGCCCGGCCGCGGCGGCCGACGCCCGGGCCAGCGACGCGGTCCGGGCCGCGGGGACGGTCCGCGGGCCGCTCGAGGGAATCCCGGTGCTGGTCAAGGACAACATCCAGGTGGCCGGGATGCCGGTCACCGCGGGCTCGCCCGCGCTGCTGGACACCGAACCCGACGACGCGTTCCTGGTCGCCAGGCTGCGGGCGGCGGGCGCCGTGATCATCGGCAAGGCGAACCTGTCAGAGTGGGCCAACTTCCGCTCCACCCGCTCGACGAGCGGCTGGAGCACCGTGGGCGGCCAGGCCGTCAACCCCTGCGGGCCGGGCCGTAACCCGTCCGGATCCAGTTCGGGCTCGGCAGTGGCGGTCGCGGCCGGGCTGGCCCCGCTGGCCGTCGGGACCGAGACCGACGGGTCGATCGTCTGCCCGGCCAGCGCCTGCGGGATCGTGGGCATCAAGCCGACGACCGGGCTGGTCAGCCGGGCCGGCATCGTGCCGGTGTCGCTGGCCCAGGACACGGCGGGCCCGATGGCCGCCTGCGTGGCCGACGCCGCGGCCCTGCTTTCGGTACTGGCCGCGGTCGATCCCGCCGACCCTGTGAGCCGGGAGCTCGACGGCTCTTCCGAACGGCGCGACGGCGCACGCTACACCGAATACCTGGACCCGGCCGCACTGGCCGGGGCGCGGGTCGGCGTCTGGCGGGGCGCCTCGGCCGACGCCGGGGTAGCGATCGAGGCGGTGCTGGACGCTGCCGTGGCGCGGCTGCGCGGCTGCGGCGCCGACGTCCAGGATCCGGCCGATCTGCCCGGCGCCGGCCAGATCGAAGGGCCCGAGTTCACCGCCCTGCTGCACGAGTTCAAGCGCGACCTGAACGACTACCTGGGCGGGCTGCCCGGAAGCCACCCGGCCACGCTGGCCGGCCTGATCGCGTTCAACGAGCGGCATGCGGACACCGTCCTGGCCCGCTTCGGCCAGGAGATCTTCGAGCGGGCGCAGGCCTGTAGCGGTGACCCGGCCGATCCCGAGTTCACCGCGGCCCGAGCCGACGCCACCCGGCTGGCCCGGGCGGCCCTGGACGTGCCGCTCGCCGCGGGCCGGCTGGACGCCGTCGTCGCGCTCACCGCGAGCCCCGCCTGGCTGACCGACTACGTCCTCGGCGACCACGACGTGTTCCACACCTCGACGCCCGCGGCGGTGGCCGGCTACCCGTCGGTGACCGTCCCGGCGGGCGAGGTGGCGGGGCTGCCGGTGGGTCTGTCGTTCACCGGGCCGCCTGGCAGCGAGCCGAGGCTGGTCGCCCTGGCCTACGCGTTCGAGCAGGCTGATCAGCCCGGCGCGACCTGACCGCCGAAGAACACCTGGGTATTCGCCCGGCTGCCCGCCGCGCACCGTGACGAGCCCGGCGTTGCGGTACCGGCCTCCGGCGGCAGGCACCCGCGACCGGCTCGTCGCCCTGGACGGCGAGCTACGGCGCTGAGGACGGCCTCGGCGGATCGAGCGCGGGGGGAGGCGGGCGCGGCAAGATAGCCTGGCGGCCATGGAGTCCTGGCGCGGCGTACCCGTCCCCGAGCTGCCCGGAACCGGGCCCGAGCCGCGGATCCGGGACACGGCGACCGGTGAGCTGCTCGTCGCGGCCGACGGCCATGTGGCGACGATGTACGCGTGCGGCATCACCCCCTACGACTCCACCCACATCGGGCACGCGGCCACCTTCACCGCCTGGGATCTGCTGTTGCGGGCCTGGCTGGACGCGGGCCACGAGGTGATCTACGTGCAGAACGTCACGGACGTGGACGACCCGCTGCTCGAGCGGGCCGCCAGGGACGGTGCGGACTGGCGGCAGCTGGCCGACCGCGAGATCGACAGGTACCGCGCCGACATGCACGCGCTCCGCGTCCTGCCGCCGTCGCGGTTGGTCGGGGCCGTCGAGGCGATGTCGCTGATCGAGCGGTTCACCGCCCGGCTCGCCGACTGCGGCGCGCTGTATGAACTCGACGCGGACCTGTACTTCCCCCGGTCGGCCGACCCGTTGTTCGGCTCGCTGTCCAGGCTGAGCCCGCGGGTGATGGTGAAGCTGTTCGCCGAGCGCGGCGGCGACCCGGGGCGGCCCGGCAAGAAGGACCCGCTGGACCCCCTGGTCTGGCTGGCCGCGCGGCCGGGTGAGCCGTCCTGGGCGTCCCCGTTCGGCGACGGCAGGCCCGGCTGGCACGTGGAGTGTGCGGCGATCTCCACCGAGTACCTGGGCACGGTGTTCGACATGCAGGTCGGCGGCACTGACCTGATCTTCCCGCACCATGAGATGAGCGCGTCGCACGCCCGGGCCGCGTTCGGCGGGGGCGGCGCGGCCGCGTTCGCCCGCCGCTACGCGCACGCCGGGATGGTGGGGCTGGACGGCGAGAAGATGTCGAAGTCGCTGGGGAACCTGGTGTTCGTGTCGGATCTGGTGGCCGATGGCACCGAGCCCGCAGCGATCCGGCTGGCCCTGCTCGCCCACCACTATCGCGACGACTGGGACTGGACCGCCGCTGGGCTCGCGGCCGCGGAGGAGCGGCTGGCCAGATGGCGTTCGGCCGTGGCCGCCGCCGACCGGAGCGCGACTGTGGCCGATCCGGGCGCGGCCGGGACCGATCGGAGCGTGGCCGGGGCCGATCGGAGCGTGGCCGGGACCGACCGGAGCGTGGCCGGGACCGACCGGGGGGTGGCCGGGGGCGATCCGGGCGCGGCCGGGGCGGCGGACCCGTCCGACTCGCCGGCCCGCCGGGCCCTGGCCAGCGTTCGGGACCGGTTGGCCGACGATCTCGACGCGCCCGGCGCGCTTGCCGCAGTGGATCAGTGGGCCGAAGCGGTGCTCGCCGGCTCCGCGACGGGCGGGGGCCGCCTTATCCGCGACGCCGTGGATGCCCTACTCGGCGTCGAGCTGTAACGGC
>DASXLW010000239.1:0-1833 GCA_036496025.1 Streptosporangiaceae bacterium | reverse complement strand
GCACTCGCTGGCCGGGATGCGGATGGAGCCGCCGCCGTCGTTGGCGTGCGCAACCGGCACCAGGCCGGCCGCCACCGCGGCGGCTGATCCCCCGGACGACCCACCGGTCGAATGCCCCGGATTCCACGGGTTGCGCGCCGCCGGGAAGCTGCGCGGCTCGGTGGTCACCGTGGTGCCGAGTTCGGGCACGTTGGTGCGGCCGAGCGGGATGAAGCCGGCCGCCCGGAACTGCTCCGCCAGGTAGGACGTCACCGGCCACGCCATCGCGCGCAGCGGCCCGACGCCGAATGCCGTGGGCTCACCCGCCACTATGCAGCCCAGGTCTTTGTACAGGATCGGCACGCCGCGGAACGGGCCATCGGGCAGGTCGCCCTCGGCCTCCTGCCGAGCCGCGTCGAACCGGGTCCGGATCACGGCATCCAGCCGCGGGTTGACCGCTTCAATCGCGGCGATGGCCGCCGCTACCAGCTCTTTGGGGCTCACCTCGCCGCGGCGGACCAGATCGGCTTGTGCGGTGGCGTCCAGCCATGTCGTCTCGGTCATGCCGCCAACGTTACCTATGAGTACCAAGGGGCGCGATGGCGCTGATCATGGCCGGCCGCCGCGCGGGAGGGCATGATGGGCAGATGGGTGCGGGCGGGTACGAGTCGTGGTTCCTCAGCGCTCGTGATCCTGGCTCGCCCCGGGCGCTGTGGATACGCCACACCCGCCATCGCCCTCGCCAGGGACCGGAGTCTGCTGCCCTCTGGTGCACCGTCACTGACGGGGGCCTCGGCCAGCGGCCGGCCGTGATCAAGCAGGTCTTCAGTGCCTTCCCGGCGGAGACTGCCGCCGGGCCAGGCCAGTTCCGCGGGCAGGCCGCGATGGGAGAGCACAGCGCGCGCTGGGTCCTGGCGATCACCGGCCAGCAGCCGCCGTTGCGGCCGCTGCGCCCGCCTGTGCTGTATCGCGCGCCGCTGCCGCGCACCAAGCTCGAAGCGGTCGTCCCCGATGGCCAGGTCACCGGCGTGCTCCAGGTAGACGGGCGCGACGTCAGCGTGTCCGGGTGGCGGGGGACTGCCGGGCACAACTGGGGATCGGAGCATGCCGATTCGTGGGTCTGGCTGCACGCCGCCGACTTCGGCGCCGCGCCGGAGGCGTGGCTGGAACTCGTGCTCGCCAGGATCAGGATCGGCCCGGCGCGGTCGCCCTGGACCGCGATGGGCGCGCTCGGCCTCAGCGGCGAGCGGATCGCGCTCGGGGGGCTGGGCCGGCGGTCCAGGGTTGATGCCGGCCCTGGCCACCTCGCGGCCGACGTTTACGCGCCGGGAACCCGCCTCCGCCTGTCGGTGGCCCTCGCCGAGGACGACCGGGTGGCGGTGGCCTACGCCGACCCGCATGGGGGAACCCGTACCGTGACCCACGCCGCACTGGCCAGCGTGGAATTGATCATGCAACGTCCTGGCCAGCGTGAGCTGACCCTGACCGGCGGCCGCGCGGCCTACGAGTACGGCGCTCGCCAGCCCGCGCCCGGGATCGTGCCGGAGTCGCTGCCCGAGGGATGAGCCAGCTCTAGCGCCGTCTCAGCTGGGAGTGCGCTCCTCGCACTCCCAGGGGGCACCGTGGCTGTTCAGGAGTTCGAGGAACGGCTCGGGCGGCAGCGCCTCCGGGCCGAGGACGCCGACGCCGGACCATGCGCCCGAGTCGAGCAGCTCGAGTGCCACCACCGGGTTGACCGCGGTTTGCCAGACCACGGCCTGCGAGCCGTATTCAGCCATCGACCAGCTGTTGTCCACGACGTGGTACAGGTAGACCTCGCGCGGCGACCCGTCCTTGCCCGTTCCGCTGACCCAG
>DASXLW010000238.1:0-17644 GCA_036496025.1 Streptosporangiaceae bacterium | reverse complement strand
ACCGTCAACGGCAAGCCCGGCCTGGTGGCCCAGCAAGACGGCGTCACCGTGACGGTGTTCGCGTTCGACGTCGCGGGCGACCGGATCACGCACATCTGGGTCGTGCGCAACCCCGAGAAACTCCGTCCCTGGACGACGGGCTGACGCGCGTCCCCCCTTGCGCGGCGAGCGCCTCACCGGCCGCCGCGCACCGGAAACGGACTTCCGTCCCCCCTGACCTCGCCAGCACCCGGACCATACCGCACGAATGCCGCTAATGCGGCTGGAACCAGCGACATGAACGCGGCATCCATGCCGTATGAAGAGGGTGCCGGGGCCATCGGGTCCTGCCGGGCGGTGAACCTGGTGCCGCCGGAACGCAATAGAGAAGCGATGGACGAGGAGCTGATCGCCGCGATGGCGGGCGGCGACCATAGCGCGGTGCGTCACGCGTTTTCCGGAAGGAACGTCATGAACGTTGAGATCGGCGATGTGACCAGGCGGTTCGGCCGCACCCAGGCGGTGGCCGGGGTGACGCTGGAGACCGGTCCCGGGGTATTCGGGCTGCTGGGGCCGAACGGCGCGGGTAAGACCACGCTGCTGCGGATGATGGCCACGGTAATCCCGCCGAGTTCCGGCCGCGTGCGGCTGCTCGGCCGCGACCCGGGCGGATACGGGCCACGCCGGGAGATCCGGCGCAGGCTCGGTTACCTGCCGCAGAACCTGGGCTACTACCCGGGATTCACGGTGGCCGAGTTCGTCGAGTACTTCGCGCTGCTGAAGGAGATGCCGCCGGGCCGGGTGCCGCAGGCGGTGGCCGGCGCGATCGAGCGGGTCGACCTCGGCGGCAGGGCGAGAGCGAAGCTGCGCACCCTGTCCGGCGGCATGCTGCGCCGGGCCGGGATCGCGCAGGCGATCGTCAACGAGCCCGAGCTGCTCCTGCTGGACGAGCCGACCGCCGGGCTGGATCCCGAGCAGCGGGTGGCGTTCCGGGCCCTGCTGCGGGATCTCGGTGAGCGGGCCACCGTGATCGTCTCCACCCACCTGGTCGAGGACGTCGGCGCCGCGTGCAGCGAGGTCGGGCTGATGGACGCGGGAAAGATCGTATTCCAGGGCACGCCGGACGAGCTGACCGCCCGCGGCGAGGGTACCGGAGCGGCCGGCGACGCGCCGCTGGAGCGCGGCTACAGCGCGGTGCTGGCGGCGGCCCGGTCCGCCAGGGCGGCGGCGTGATGAGCGCCACGACCGACGTCCCGGTGCGGCACCGGACACCGCGCGCCGCCAGTTCGGTCCCGCGAGGCGCCGCGCGGTTGCTGCGCGTGGAACTGCGCCGCAACGCGATGCCGTGGATCCTGCCGCTGATCGCCGCGCTGTTCTGGTTCGACTCCTACCGGCCCAGCACCGGCACGGCGCTGCTGTATGGGCTTCGCACCTACTGGAACATGGGCCAGGGGCACACGATCATCGACTTCGGGCCGTTCGTGGCCGGCGTGGCCGCGTGGATGGGGTCGCGGGACGGCCGTCGCGGCCTGGCTGACCTGGTGACCGCGACCGCCCGGCCGCGCTGGGCGGCCCAGCTCGCCACCTGGGCCGCGACCGCGATCTGGGCGGTGGCGGCTTACCTGGTCTTCGTGGGCGTCATGTTCGCGCTGTACGCCCACCAGGGCGCCGGGGGGACGCCACCGTGGTGGTGGGTCGCCGTCGGCGCCACGGCGGTGACCGCGTTCAGCGCCGTGGGGTTCGCCATCGGGGCCTACTGGCCGAGCCGGTTCGCCGCGCCGGTGGCCGCGTTCACCGGGTTCCTGGCCATGGCGCTGTCGTCGCAGACCGGGTTCAGGGACACCAGCGGGTGGGCGCTGATCCTGCCGACCAACTCCAACGGCAACTTCGACGGCAACGCCGGGTCCGACTCCGGGATCTTTTACCCCTGGCTGGCGGACCTGCCGATCGCCCGGATCCTGTTCCTGGCCGGGATCGCCCTCGCGGCCCTGGGCCTGACCGGCCTGCCCGCCCGGGCCGGCGGCCCGTGGCTGCGCCGCGCCGCCGCAGTCCTCACGCTCGCCGGGGTGGCGGCCGCCGGCACCGGTGTCGGGCTGGCCAGCACCGCCCGGCTCTCGGTGCACGGCATGATCATCCCTGCCCTGCACGACGCCGCGAACAACGCGCCGATTACGTACGCTCCCACCTGCGGTCACGCCGTCGGGATGCCGGTGTGCCTGAACCCGGCCTATGACCGATGGATGCCGGACGTGACCGCCGCGCTGGCACCGGTGCTCGCCGAGGTGGCCGGCCTGCCCGGCGAGCCAGTGCGTGCCACCCAAGTCGCCGCGGCATACCCCAGCGTTGGAAACGGGCCGCCCCAGCCGCTGACGCTCGGCGGGCACCCGCCGGTGCTCCGAATGCGGCTCGGCTCGCTCAACCTGCCGGGACCGTGCGGCTTTTGCGATGGGCCGGTGACCGCGAAGCAGTTCGCCGACCAGATAAGGCTGGCGTTCGCCCACGCCTTCGTGGGCGCGGGCACGGGCTCCGGCAGCCCGGTACAGCAGGCCGTGCAGGCGGTGCTGCTGCAGGATGCCGGGATACCGTTCGCCGCCCAGCCGAGGCTGCTGATCCCCGTGAACGGACAAGGACCCGCGCCGGGGGCGGCGACCGGTCCCGTCTACGCCGCGGCCCGGCGGTTCGCCACCGCGCCGGCCGCGGCCCGGCACGCCTGGCTCGCCGCTCATCTGGCCACGCTGCGGGCCGGCCGGCTCACCCTCGGGGAACTGCCGTGACCGCTACAGGCCTGGACCGGCCGGCGCCGGGGAGCGTCCCGCCTGCGGCGGCCGGGACCCGGCGCGGCCGGGCGACCGCCGGATGGCGGCTGGCGCGACTGTACCTGGTCAGCCGGCGGGTGCCACTGGCGCTGGCGCTGCTGGCCGGGCTCGGCGCCCTGTTGTGGGCCGCGCTGCGCTGGCACTGGAACATCGCCGGCGGCGCCGCCGCACGGCAGTTCATCCCGCTGACGATCCAGACCGGCGCCGCGGCGGTGGTCGCGGTCACCACCTACGGGCCGTTCGGGGAGCCGGAACGGGCCGCGGGCCGGTGGCTGCCCTGGCTGCGGCTGGGCGCGGCCGTGGCGCTCACCGCCGTCGCGTTCGGCGCGCTGGCCGCCGGGGCCGCGGCCGGCGGGATGCCGGGCGGGACCCCCGCCCTGCTCCGTAACCTGGGCGGCATGGCCGGTATCGGCCTGCTGTCCGCGGCCGTGCTCGGCGGCGCGTTCGGCTGGACGGGGCCGATGGCCTACCTGCTGATCACCGAGGGCGCGCTGGCCCACCGCTCGACCACGCCCTGGGTGTGGCCGACCCGGCCGCCGCACGACCGCGGCGGCGTGATCTGCGCCTGCCTGGTGCTCGCCGCCGGGCTGGTGCTGATCACCGTGCGCGGACCGCGGGAATCGGCCCGCGATTCCGGCCCCGCCAGCTGAGCCCGGAGGGGCACCCGGGTCAGCGGCGCCCCGCCGCCGGGCAGAATACGGTGATGGCCAGCTACTCGGTGAACCCGGACGCGGTGGCGTGGGCCCACCAGCTCATCGACCGCCGCCAGTACGTGCTCGACAGCGACTGGGGCGAGGTCCAGCCCGCAGCCGCGGCGCGGAACGCCTACCTGGAGTCGCACTCGTGGGACGAGTACGCCCGGTGGCATCTCGGGCTCACCGACGGCGCCGCCGACCACACCAAGGCCAGGTACGCGTTTATCTACGGGGATTTCCGCCGCGTGCACCGCATGGGCATCATCGCCTGCCAGTACCGGGCGGCCCAGTGGCGGCACAAGGAGATAGAGCTGGCCGCCCACGACCTCCTGCAGTACCTGGACGGCAAGTCGTCCTGACGCCGTGCGCCGGCGGAGGGGGCACCGGGGCAGCGGGCCGAGGCTTACTTGGGCGGTCGTCCCAGCGGCGGGCGGATGGGGGCGATGTACCTGAAGTGCCCGCCGCGGGGACCCGACCACAGCGCCGGAACCGCGTTAACGGAGTCGGCCACCGCGTAGGCGGCCTGCTCATAGTTGACCCGCCAGCCGACGAATTCCGGCCAGGCCTCCTTCGGGTCGACCTCGATGGGAAAGTCCACCTTGCGCATGCGCTCGACGCCGTCGAGGAACTCCTCGTAGGTCAGCTTGATCCCGGCAGCCACGTCGGGTTCATCCGGCACGTCGATTCCCATCGCCCTGGCGATCTGGTTGAAGCACAGGAACCCCCCGCGCAGGCACAGCCGGGCCGGCACCACCGGCGCAGACTTCGGGGACAGCACCAGCATCAGCGCGGCGGAGTCCAGCACGGCCAGCAGCGCGGTCACCCAGGATGACAGCGGCCGGGGCGAGCGGAACCGGACCAGCGGCAGATAGGTGGTGTGGCTCTCCGCGACGTCGGCAGCCCATCGCTCCCACTGGCCGTACAGGTCCGGCAGCGTGTCGATGGACGAGACCCCCGTGCCCAGCGCGTAGTGCGTGCGGGCCAGCAGCTCGGGTCCCCAGGACGGCACCCCGGCCCGCCCGTTCAGCAGCGCCACCTCGGTCTCCCTGCGGTTGAACGCCGCGTACAGGGCCGGCAGGTAGGCGATCTGCAGGGCGACGATGACCAGGCCGGTCGCGGCGGCGATGAACACGATGGCCGCCGGCACCGCGCTGATCGGCACCTCGAAGCCCAGGGTGAACATCGAGGACCCAGCCGAGGTGAAGGCGGAGGTGATGCCCCCGCGGTCGAACGGCCACAGCAGCAGCGCGAACCCGAGGAAGGCGATGCCGAGCCAGGCGACCAGTTGCGCGCTCAGGATCGCCGCGGCCTGGGCGGCGAGCACCCGGTCGCGCCGCTGGTAGTCGGAGATGCTGCTGGCCACCAGCCGGAAGACCTTGTTCACGATCACGTCCACCCAGCGGGTCAGCCAGGTGGTGAACGGGCGGGGCACCACGACCGTGCCGATGATGCTGGCCCAGGCCGTGAGCACGAGCAGGCCGCCGAAAACCGCGGCCACCGCGCGGGCGGCAGTGGGGACCACCATCGGGCTCTCCTCTCCGGTCGGCAGCCCTGCCGCGAACCTACCTGGGACCGCGCGGCCGCGGTAGCCATGCAGGCATCGCAGCCATGGGGGGTCAGGCTCGCACTGGCGCGAACCGGTTCAGCGCGCCGGGTACGGCCTTGCGCATGGTGTCGTGCCGGGTAGCCGCTCAGCCGGGGCGCAGGCCCGCGAACAGGTCATCCTCGGGCAGCGGCGCGCCGGTCGAGTCGCTCGCCCTGATGAAGTGCTCCCGGCCGAACACGCCCGCCGCGATCTCCGGCGGGATCTGGCTGAACCACGACTCCTGGATCTGGCTGGCGTGCGCGAACAGCGCGTCCCGCTTGCGGCCGAGCACCGGCTGGATATCGACGGTCGTGGTGATGCGCGCCTCGTTCTCGGCCATCTGCCGCTGCATCTCCGGCGTGATCTCGCGGTCGTCACCCAGGTCGATGCCGCGCTCGCGCAGCGCCTCGCGCAGCTTCTGCCAGTCGCTGCCGCGCATCGCGGACAGGTACAGCTTGGCCGGGATCCCGGTGGCGGCCACCGCGGCCTGCGCCGACCGGCTGGCGTGCAGGTGGTCAGGGTGCTGGTACAGGCCCTTGTCGTCGTAGGTGATGACGACCTGCGGCCGGTAGGCCTCGATCAGGCCGCCGATCCTGGCGGCCACCTCGGCCAGCGGGATGTTGCAGAACGCCTCCGGCCGGTCCTTGTAGTCCCAGTCGGGCATGCCGGAGTCGTGGTACCCGAGCAATTCGAGGTCGGTGACTCCCAGGATCTTGGCGGACTGGCGCAGCTCGGACAGCCGCAGCTGGGCCACGACCTGCTCCTCGTGGCCGTCCTGGCCGGGCTTGATGCCTCCCGGGGCGTCGCCGAACTCGCCATTCGTGCACGTCACGACCACGGTCCGGATGCCCTGGTCGGAATAGAGGGCCAGCACGCCACCAGTGCTCGACGCTTCGTCGTCCGGGTGCGCGTGCACCGCCATCAAGGTCAGATTCTCCGTCATCCCCCTAGCCTGCCCGATGCGTCGGACATCTCGCGCCGCCGGCCCGTAGCCGGGGGCACCCGGATGCGGGCTCAGGCCACGCGCTCGGTGACCTGCGGGCGGCGGGCCAGCCACGCGGCCTCGGCGTGCCCCATCGGGGTGGAGGCCGGCCGGCGCATGAACGGCCAGATCTCCTCCGCGATCGCCCGCCAGTCAGCGGTCGCGTTCAGCTGCCCGAGCAGGGCGAACACCCCCAGGTTGATGCGCTGCAGGATCACGTACGAACGCGGGATGCTCGCGTAGGCGGCCACCGGGCTGCGCAGGTCGAAGAACCGCCGGACGACCGAGGACGCGTAGTCCTCAGTGATCGTGAGCCGCCCCGGCCGCCGGACGGTGGCGTAGAACACCGCCATGTGGTCGATGATCGTGTCGGTGCTGAGCGGTGCGTTCGGGATCAGGAAGCCCGCCTGCTCCATGCTGTGCCGGAACGCCTCCGGGTCGTTGTTCACGCACAGATCCCGGACCATGTGCACCAGCGGCTGCAGCTCGGGCTCGGTGAAGTGCTTGACCAGCCCGAAATCGAGAAAGGTGACCTTGCCGTCGCCGTGGAACAGGTAGTTGCCCGGGTGCGGATCTCCGTTGAACGCACGGATCTCATACAGGCTACGAAACACGAAGCGGTAGATCGTCTCCGCGGCCAGGTCACGCTCGCGCTGCGACCAGGTGACCAGCTCGCTAAACCGGGCCCCGGCGGCCAGCTCGCTGGTCACCACGCGCCGGGTGGAGAACTCATCGATGATCTTGGGCACGCGAATCGTGGGGTGGCCGTCGTAGTAGGCCGCCATGTACCGCTGGTTCTCCGCCTCCCGGCGGTAGTCCAGCTCTTCGAGCACGCGCTCCCTCAGCTCGGCCACCAGCGCCTCGACGTCCTGGTTGGGCGCGGTGATGCGCAGCATCCGGCGCAGCAGGGCGACGTTGTCCAGGTCGGCCGAGATCGTCTCCGCGATCCCCGGGTACTGCACCTTCACCGCCACCGCGCGGCCGTCGTGCGTCATCGCGCGGTGCACCTGGCCGATCGACGCGGCCGCGATGGGCTCCGGGTCCCAGCGGGCGAAGGCCTGCTCCGGCGTGGCGCCGAGCTCCTCCCGCAGCACGGCGGCCGCCAGTTCCGGGCTCATCGGCGGCACGCTGTCCTGCAGGCGGCTGAGCGTGCGGCGCACCGCGGGCGACAGGCCGTCGTCCACGTAGCTCGCCATCTGGCCGATCTTCATCAGCACGCCCTTCATCGCCCCGAGGGTGGCCGCGATGTCCTCGGCGGTCTGCAGGGCCAGGTCATTGCGCAGTTGCTGCCGGTTCTCGCCGGCCGCCGCGAACAGCCGCGGCGCGCTGCCGGCGTAGCGCAGCCCGCCGCGTACCGCGAGCCGGACCGCCGCCAGCCCGCGGCTGAGCCGCAGGCCGCCCGGGCGCCGGGTGAAGTCGGGCCGACGGCTCGGCCGGGTCGAACCCGGCCGACGGCGGGCCAGCACGGCCGCCGCGATCGCGCCGATCGTCAGCCCGGCGGCGACCTTCGCGCCGCGCGCCGCTGGGCGCCTCATGCGCGCCGGGCCGCGCGCATCCGCAGGGTGATCCGCTGCCGCGCCTCGAGCATGCCGGGCTCGCCGAGGTACACGGCGTCGAGCACGCCGAGCGCCTGCCGAATCTCGGTCTGCCGGGCCGGGGTGAGCGGCGGGGCCTGGTAGCCGTACATCTCGCGCGCCCAGTCCGGCAGCGCGGCGATCACCCCGTCGCGGATGTCCTGCCAGATGTCCGCCACCTCCTCGTCCAGCCCGGGCGGATCGAGCAGGTAGGCCATCGACTCCCTCGCCGCCGGGGTGCAGCGCAGCTCCGGCCGCACCGACGAGACGTAGCGCTGCAGCTGGTCAACCGTGGCCGGGACCAGCGAGACGGGCACGCCGACCTGCTCGGCCGCGACCACCATCTCCGCGACGTAACGGTCGGCGTCCTCGGCCGACAGCGGCGTGCCGAACAACCGGGTGCCGACCAGGCCGGAATCGACCAGGATCGCGTGCACCCACAGCAGCAGGGCCGGATCGCTGGCCTCGTAGCGGCGGCCGGTCACCGGGTCGACGCCGCGCACATGCTCGTGAATGCGGCGCACCCGGGCGGCGGCCCGTTCGGCTGCCGCCCGTTCGCCGAAGGTGATCGTGGTCACGTACGTGGAGGTGGCGGCCAGCCTGCCCACCGGGTCCTGTCGCCAGTCGCTGTGCTGGTCCACGCCGGCCATGGCCAGCGGGTGCAGCGCCTGCACCATCAGGGCTCGCAGGCCCGTGATCGGCCAGCCGGAATCGCTGTTCACTCGCCAGGTGACGCTGCCCGGGCCGAACAGCCCCTCGTCCGCCGGGGTCTCGGGCACGCCAGAGACGTAAGCCGCTGCCGAGCGGGCGACCAGGTCGACAGCCGCCGCATACGATTCTGCCGTCATTGCGCACCCCTGATGGGCCGGCGGCCCCGCGGGCCGGGTGACCCGGGTGGCCGATGAGCCGGATGTCCTCCCTTACCACGCTACCTAGCTCCGGCGGTCAGAAAGCCTTCGCCCCCTGACGGCTCCGGGGCCGGAGGATCCGGCCAGGCGCGCCTGGTGGCGCCGGCGCGGTCTCGCGGGTTACAACAGTCGGCATGAAGGCCAGCGAGGATCGAGCCGCATCTGAGCATCAGGTGTCCACCCGTCGCGCGCGCAGCTGGCCGGCTGCCGCGAAGATTCTGGCCGAGCGCGATCCTGTGCTGCGCCGCCTAGTCGCCGACGCCGGCCCGCCCCGGGTGAGTCCGCCGACCGAGAACCACTTCGCGGCGCTGGTCCGCGCGATCGTCTACCAGCAGCTGGCCGGGGCCGCGGCGGCGGCCATCCACGGCCGCCTGGTCGCCGCGCTGGACGGCGAGGTCACCGCGCAGCGACTGCTGTCGCTGCCGGAGGGCGCGCTGCGTTCGGCCGGCCTGTCCGGCAACAAGGCCGCCTCGCTGCGGGATCTGGCGACCAAGGTGCTGGACGGGACGGTGGTGCTCGACCCGGCCGGGCTGCGCGCCGAGAGCGACGCCGAGCTGGTCGCCCGGCTCTCGACGGTCCGCGGCATCGGCAAGTGGACGGCGGAGATGTTCCTCATGTTCCAGCTGCGGCGGCTGGACGTGTGGCCCACCGGCGACCTGGGCGTCAGGAAGGGGTTCGGGCTGGCCTGGGGGATCCCGACGCCGACGGCCAAGGAGCTCGAGCCGCTCGCCGACCCGTACCGGCCGTACCGCTCGGTCGTGGCCTGGTACTGCTGGCGCGCCGCCGAGCTCTACGGCGGCGCCGCGGAAAGCGTCCTCACCCGCTGACCGCCGCCCGCCGGGCCCCGGCCGGACTTCGGTGGGCGGGAAAGCGGCTCCGGCAGATCGTGCCCGCCCGCGCTAGCCGGTGCCGCCGATCTCGGCGATCCAGGACTCGGTGACGACCAGATCGTGCTGCCATACCTGCTTGCCGGCGCCTCGAGCCTGGGCCGCGCCGACGCCGAGGTCGAGCCCGGCGGCGACGCCAAAGGCCGGCTCGTCCTCGTGCCCGGCGGCCCGCCGGGCGAGCCGGAGGGCGAGCGAGGGGCACATCTCGACCGCCTGGCGAGCCTCCCGCATGAGCCAGGCCGGAACGGGCATGTCCAGGAAGACCGGGTAGCCCTGCCCGTCGGGCTGAACCAGCTCGGGCACCAGGTGCGCGCACAGGCCGTGGCCGCGGCAGCGGGTCCAGTCCACCTCCAGGCGCACCTCGTCGGGATCTTGCCTGAGCGGCAGCACGCCGCGGACCGGCCGCCCGCAGCCGCCACGGAACAGGTGCGCGGACAGGTCGTCGGCGAACACGTCCAGCGCGGACACGACGAAGCGGAACGCGCCGTCCGGGTGTCCGCAGGCGCCGCGGCCGCGAACCGCGGCGGCGGCGCGCCGCGCGGTGTCCAGCGCGTCCAGGCCGCCCGACCCCTGAGCCAGCGCGGTCACCGACCGCGCGATGGCCGGCAGGCCGAGCATGCAGGGCCCGCACTGACCCGATGACTCCTTGGCCAGGTAGGCGGTGACCCGCGCGACCTCGCCCAGCGGGCAGGTCTCCTGGCCCACCGGCAGCACGACCCCCGGGCCCAGGGTGCCCCCGGCCGCGGCCAGGCTGCCGTGGCTGACCGGGACCTCGTCCGCGAGTTCGGCCGGCAGCCACACGCCGTGGTAGCCGCCCACGAGCACCCCCTCGGCCGGGGCCGCCTCGCAGATGTCCAGGATCTCGCCGAGCGCCGTGCCGGTCGGTACTTCCACCACCGCCGGCCGGGCCGCCGAGCCGCCCACGGTGAGCAGGGTTGTTCCCGGCTCGTCCGGGATCCCGGCCGAGGCGTAGCCCTCCGGGCCGAGCATGGACAGCACGGCCAGCTGCGCGAACGTCTCGGCGTTGGACAACAGCGTGGGCAGCCCGGCGACCCCGCGCTCGCTGGCCCTGACCTTGCGGCCTGGGGGAAGCGCCGCCCTCCCGTTGACCGCGTTGACCAGCGCCCCGCCCTCGCCGGAGACGAAACGGTCCGGCACGACCAGCACGCGAACCCGCCGGGCCAAGGCCGGGTGCTCCCGCACGGCGGCCTGCACGGAGCTGGCGGGCAGCCCGTCGCCTCCCACCGCGACCACGACCCGCCTGGCGCGCAGTTCCCGCGCCGCGAGCATGGCCCCTTCCAGTACCAGGTGGGGCGACCGGAGCAGCAGGGATTTGTCCTTGGCACTGCCCGGTTCGCCCTCGGCCGCGTTGACCAGCACGACCGTGTGGCACCCGCGGTCCTGAGCCGAAGCCTGCACCGCCCGGAGCTTGCGGGCCACTGGGAAGGCCGCGCCGCCGCGCCCGCGCAGGCCGACCTGCTCGGCCATCTGGATGAGCCGGCCGGGGGCCAGCGTGGGGGCCGGGCCGAAGGCCGCACGATAGGCCGCCAGGTCGAGCCGCTTCAGCCGGTCAAGTCCCTCGGTCAGCCGGGGCTGGCCGACGCTCAAGACCTCGGGCAGGCCTGGCGTCAGCACGGCTCATCACCCCGAGCCGGCCGCGCCCGCGCGGCGGGCACGGCGGCCAGCTCGGCCGGGCGGGCTGCCGCCGGCGCGGCGGCGTGGGCCGGCCACGATACCCGGTCAGGCACCGGCTGGCCCGTGGTGTCCCGGCCGCGCACCCTCGCGACGTACCGCATCACCAGGGCCAGCCCGACAGCGGCCAGGCAGGCCCCGTAGCTCCAGTCCACGTAGGGCTGCGCGTGCCGCCCGCCGAGCAGGCCGTGCAGGACCGCGAACGGCCAGGCCAGGTAGGCGGTCACGTGCACGACGCGCCAGGCCCACGGGGCCCGGCCGCCGGCAAACCGGCTGCGCACGATCCCGGTCGCGATGATCAGCACCACGAGATCTGACGCTATTGTTCCTACACCGATGTAAAAGGTGCGCCGCTGCGCCAGGAAGGGCACGAATGCGTCGGCCACCCTTGCTTTGTGCGCGGTTATCTCAAGCACGATATGAGTGGCCAGCGCGGCCAGCGCCACCAGTGAAATACTGCGGTGCACGGCCTGTGCCGCCACGCGGCGGGCCGGCGAGAGAACGATTTTGCCGGAGGCCAGCAGCCCGGCTCCGACCGCCGCGGTCAGCGCGGCGAGTGCGAATACGCCCGCGTAGGAGAGCAAGAACCGTTGCCCGGCCGCGGCAATGACCTGGCCTTCTGTGGTGTCAGCGGCGGCAATGGCGGCACCCAGGACGGGGGTGACAATGATGACCGCCGAGAGGGAAAGCGCAGGCAGCAGACGCCGGTACCGCGGGGCTCTTTCCCCCGCCACTGGCCGGACCCGTCGGCGGCGACGAGAACGGTCACGCCTCGCTGACATCATTCCCTCCCGAGGAACGATTCAACGCATAGACATTGACCTTGCCGCAAACGTCATCCCTGCATTTAGGGACGGCATTTGCCCTCGATCGGATCCCGCTCTGCCACTCCACTCCGACTGCCAAGGATGTTACAGCGCCAGATAACGGGATGGCATCAAAACGATATGTTCCGGACCCTCAAATGCTGTTTCGGCACGTCATCGGGCGAAATCAGCCGATCAGGCCCGGGGCGCGCGGTCACGAGCCGGCCGGCGCGCCAGGCCATGACGGCCAGGAAGGAGAACCCGGCGATCAGGTAGCAGTTGGCGACGAGCGTCAGCGGCCCGTGGAATCCGTAGTCAGGCCGTCCCAGGGAATGCGGCGTCCACCACAACGGGGACACGGCGAACAGCACGTAGCCGCCGGCCGCGGCGATCCGGTCGCCCCTGCCGCCGCGCGCCAGCACGACCAGTGCGGGCAGGATCCACACCCAATGGTGGGTCCAGGAAACCGGGGAGACCAGGAGGCTGGTCGTGCCGGTCACCGCCGCCGCGGTCAGCCAGTCGCCGCGCCGGGCGAACACCACGGCGGTCGCCAGCCCGGCCACGCCGATCATCAGGGACACCAGCAGGTACCAGTGGCTCACGTGACCCACACCGCCGAAGATCCGGATGGCCGCGCCGTACGGGGACTGGTTGCCGATGTAGGGTGCGTCGATCCGGTTCGTCTCGTAGAAGACGTGCGTCCAGTAGAGCCGCGACGCGCCCGGCGCCACGAGGAATCCGACCAGGCCGCACGCGATGAACGTGGCGACTGCGGTCAGAGCGGCCCTGCCCCGCCTGGCCAGCAGGAACAGCAATACGAAGATCGCAGGAGTCAGCTTGACCGCGGCCGCTATCCCGACGCCGATCCCCGCGGGACGGTCACGGGAGGCGCGCCACACGTCGGCGAGCACCAGGGCGAGCAGGATCAGGTTGATCTGGCCCTGGAGCAGCGTGTGGTACACGGGCTCGAGCAGGAGGCCGGCCGCCAGCACCGCCGCGACCGCGGTCCGCGTCGCCCGCCAGCCCGCGAGCTTCAGCGTGATGGCGCAGCCGACCGCGAACGCCGCGACCGACGCCAGTTCCCACAGCACCTGGGCGGGGATGACCGGCAGCACCGAGATCGGCGCGAACACCGCGGCGGCGAACGGCGGATAGGTGAACCAGTGCCCGTAGGCTTTCCCGGTAAACAGCAGCGTGCCGCGGGAGAGGTTATGCCCGCCCCACATGTAGACCCGGAAATCCACCTGCCGGTAGGCGACCGCGTACCAGATGACCAGCCCGATCTCGATGATCAGCACGCCGTAGACGGCGCGGGCCAGCCACGGCCGCGTCCGGACCGCCTGGTCCGGCCCGGCCTGCGGCGATGGTCGGCTCAACGGCTGGTGGGTCATCGGCTCTCTCTTGGCTCGCGCGAACCCCCGCCTCTCCGGCGGACGCGGCCCAAGTTTGCTGCCTTCGCACTGTACGTGAAGATCGACGCCATACGGCTCCTGACCAGTGCCCGGGCGGACCGGTGAGGTAACGGCGTTCTCCTGGCCATCGTTTCGGGATCATGAACTTCCGCCGGGCCGCGGACGCGGCAGGCCGTCCCGGAGAGCATGCGCGGTAACCGGAAAGGGCGAATCGCATGGTGGCCAGACCAGGCACAGAGCAGAGCGGGGGCAGCGGGCACGCCCGTAACATCGGCGGGACGGTGTGGTACAACGTCGTCGGATGGGTCCGCCAGGAGTCGGCCGCGGCGACCGCCCTCGTCCAGGCCTTCATCGCCCTCGGCATCGCCTTCGCATGGTGGCACTGGTCCCCGGCGCAGACCGGGGCGGTCGTGGGGATCGTGGCCGCCTTGCTCGGCATGTTCGTCAGGAGCCAGGTAACGCCGATTCACCGATTCAGGCCCAGGGCCGCGCAGCCCGGCGGATCCGGGCGTGGCGTGGGCAACGGAACCCAGGGTGAACGGGATGGCGGAGTCCGCGTCCTGCCAGGCACGGGCGCCGGGCCGACCGGCGGGCCGGACGCCGGGATGGCGGGCGGACGGCCGCCCGGACCGGACACCGGGATGGCGGGCGGACGGCCGCCCGGACCGGACACCGAGATGGCGGGCGGGCCGCCTCCCTGGCCAGACATCGGGCAGCCCACCAGGCCAAACGCGGGTCCGCCCGGCCCGCAGCCGACCAGGCCGGATGTCGGGCGGCCCGGCGGGCCAGATGTCCCGCCGGATTTCCCGGAGCCTGGCCGTCGGCAGTGATCGCGCCCGGATTCCGGAGCGAGCCCGGTCGCCGGCAGTGACCGCGCCTGGTTTCCGGAGCCCGGTCGCGGGCAGCGACCGGCCGGGATTCGCTCGGCCATGAACCGGATTGCGGTCCGGCCGCGTGCTGCGGCACGCTCGTGCCCGTGATCGAACTGCGGGTGCTCACCCCGGACGACTGGCCGGCCTGGCGGGATTTGCGGCTGGCCGCGCTGGCTGAGGCGCCGTACGCGTTCGGCTCCCGGCTCGCGGACTGGCAGGGTGACCGCGACCGCGAGCAACGCTGGCGGGACCGGCTGGGCGTTCCCGGGTCGTACAACGTCATCGCCCTATTCGACGGCCAGCCGGCCGGGATGGCCAGTGGCATTCCGGCCGAGGACTCCGCCGGCGCGGCCGAGCTGATCTCGATGTGGGTGAGCCCGGCGGCACGAGGCCGTGGAGTCGCAGACCGCCTCGTGCGGGCCGTGGAGGACTGGGCCAGGCAGGCGGGCGCCGGGGTGCTCAAGCTCGCGGTGACCGAGGGCAACGACAGCGCCATCGCCTTGTACCGGCGGTGCGGCTTCACCGAAACCGGGGAACTCGGTGACCTGATGCCCGACGGGGTGCACAGGGAGCGCGTCATGGCCAAGACCCTGACGACCCGGCCCTGAGCCGGTTCCCGCGCCGCTTCCCAGGCCAGGAGAGCCGATCGCCTAGTTCGGGTTCCAGCGTGAGTACCTCAGGCCGGGCGCCGGCGCGGAGGTGAACGTACGCAACATCGCGGTCTCCCGGCCCAGCAGTTCCCGTTCGGCCTGCAGACGGCGCAGCGCGTCAGGCTCGGCCAGCAGCGCCTGCTGGTCCGGCAGGTCCACGACCATCGACGCCGCCACCAGGTAGGAGAGCGCAATCGGCTGGTCCGGCAGGTCCGGGATCGAGACCTCGCCCGTCCCCCGGGCGGCCAGCGTGACGAGATAGTCGTGGAACGCCTGCTGTACGGCCCGTACTGCGGCGCCGGCCGCAGCCTCGTCGCCGGTGTCCTCGGCCAGCAGATCCACCGCGCCCTGCAGGTACGGGCGGCCGTGTTCCAGGCTCACCAGCCGGAACCGCTGCGTCCCGGCGGTCACCAGGTCGAACCGGCCGTCGGGGTGCTCCCGCACCTGCCGCAGCGCCGCGATACAGCCGACTTCATACAGCGCGGATACACCGTCCACGCCGGTCTCGCGTCCCCTGCGGATCGCGATGACGCCGAACCGCCCCGGCTCGGACCCCGTCAGCAGATCCCTGACCAGCTGCCGGTACCGCTCCTCGAAGATGTGCAGCGGCAGCAGCAGGCCCGGGTAGAGCACGGTGCCCAGCGGGAACAGCGGCAGCGTCTCGCTCATGCCCCGAATCTATGCCGTTCCCGGACGCCCCCTAGGCCGGCGCCGTGAGGGACCTGCCCATTCGGGCGGGACCTACAGGCCGGCGGCAGCGCTCCCCGCCATACTGGACAGGCAGATGGCAATCAAGTACACAGACGGTATTTCGATCCATAGGGGACATGATGCAGCTGCGCGCAGGCGTGGCGATCGATCTCGGCACGGTCAACACGCTCGTCTGGATCCGTGGCCGGGGTCTGGTCGTGGAGGAGCCTTCCGCCATCGCGGTGGATACGGCCATCGGCAAGGCGATCGCCACCGGCGAGGCAGCAGAACTGATAGCCGGGAAGGAACCCCGGGACGTCGAGGTCGTCCACCCGCTGCGCGACGGGGTCATCACCGACCTGAATGCGGCCACGGCCATGCTGCAGGCCTTCTTCGGCCGGGCCCGGCTGCGTCGCGGGCTGCTGCGCCCGTCGGCCGTGGTGTGCGTGCCGAGCGGCGCTACCTGGGTCGAGCGCCAGGCTCTGGCCACGGCGGTGCAGACCCGCCGCCCGCGCTGCTCGGTGCGGATCGTCGAGGAGCCGGCCGCCGCGGCCGCCGGCGCGGGCCTCGATCTGTCCGGAGGCGAGGGTGTCTTCGTCGTCGATGTCGGCGGCGGCACGACCGAGATCGCGGTGGTGACCAGCGGCCGCGTCGTACGAGCAGACTCGCTGCGGCTGGCCGGCAATGCCATGGACGAGGCGGTCGCACAGGCGGTGAAGACCGAGCTCGGCCTGCTGATAGGCCCGAAGGCGGCCAGGCGCCTGAAGATTGCGCTCGGGCTCAGCGGCGGATCGGCCGAACGGGCGGAGACGGTCGGCGTCGATATCAAGCGGAGGACGCCCCGGGTGGAGTTCGTCCCTGGCATCCTGGTCGCCGACGCGCTCGAGCCGATCGTGGCCAAGATCGCTGACGCGGTGCGGGAGATACTGCTCGACCTCCCGCCGGACCTGGCCGAGGACATCGTCAGGGAAAAGATCTGCCTGGCCGGCGGCGGGGCGCTGCTGCCCGGCCTGGCCGACCGGATCGAGGTAGCCGCCGGCATACCCGCTGTCGTCGTCGATGACCCGCTGCGCTGCGTGGTCCGCGGGGCCGCCGAGATCCTGGAGGGCAGGGGCGGGCTGGCCGCCTGAACGGTCGCTTCACCTGGGACGCAGCTGACGCCGCAGCCGGGGCAGATCGGCCAGCGAGCCGAGATGCCGTAGCTTCTCCGGGTTGATCACAGACCGGACCGCGGCGACCTGACCGTCGGCGATGTCGAGAACGAAGACGTTGGTCAGGTTGCCATCCGGATCCAGGAACATGGCTCCGGGCTGCCCGTTGATCTCGGTCGGCCGGATCGTGATCCCGACCTGCCGCATCTGCCCGCCGATGCCCAGCAGCAGGCGGCTTACGTTGCCCTGCCCGGTGATGGGGCGTGGCCACGACGGGCCGATCCCGCCGCTGTCGCCGTAGACGACCACGTCCTCGGCGAGCATCGAAACCAGGCCGTCCATGTCGCCGTCGCCGACAGCGCGGAAGAACTGGCCCGCCAGCTTCTCCCGCTTGCTGCGCGAGGCCTCGAAGCGCGGCCTGCCCTCGCCAACACGGCGGCGGGCCCGCAAGGCCAGCTGCCGACAGTTGTCCTCGCTCTTGCCGACGATCCCGGCGATCTCGTCGTAGCCGTAGCCGAACACGTCGTGCAGCAAGAACACGGCCCGCTGCACCGGAGTCAGCCGTTCGAGCAGCAGCAGGAACGCCATGGACAGCGAGTCGGCCTGCTCGGCAGCCCCGGCCGGGTCCGGCGCCGCCGTGTCGGTCAGCAGTGGTTCTGGCAGCCACTCCCCACGTATGCCTCCCGCCGCAGGCGGGCCGACCGCAGGTGATCGATGCACAGCCGGGTGGTCACCGCGGACAGGAACGCCTTCGGGGAGTCGACGCCGTCACGCCCGGCCGCGGCGCGGTGGTAGCGGAGAAAGGCCTCGCGACGATGTCCTCCGCGTCGCTGACCGTACCGAGCATCCGGTAGGCGATCGAGAACAGCAGCGGCCGCAGCGGCTCGTAGATCTCGGCGGTCCCCATGTCCCGGCTCCCGGCAGCTAGCCCGCCGCCTGCCGCTG
>DASXLW010000237.1:0-6921 GCA_036496025.1 Streptosporangiaceae bacterium | reverse complement strand
TGATGGTGACAGAATTCGCCACGACCGCCCAGCGCCGCTGCCGGTACCCGTCGACAAGGCCGGCGCCGATTCCCTGCGAGCCGCCCGTCACGATTGCCACCTTCTGCCCGGTTCCGCTCACGGCTTCTCCGTTCTCATGGGGCGGCAGGGACTTCACCTTCGTGCCTGCCGGTAGGCGTGCCCGTCGGCGCTCATCCCCACACTCTCGCCCCGCGGGAAGCCTCACGGTCCCTGGCGTAATGGCACGGCCGTTCGAGAAAATCAAGCGCCGTCGTTGGTGAGGGGACGATCGCTTACCGCATCGGTCTCGATGAGATCGACCCCGCGCGCACGCAACCGCGTAGGAACGGGACACGATTTGACAGGCCGTCTGTCCCGGCGCATTATATGAATCGTTGTTCATGTGACACCTCGTTCGGTGAGGCGTCTCCACGGACACAGGCCACTGATCCCACCGGTCGAGAGACCCTCCGGATCAGGACACCGCTCCCCGGCTTAAGGGGAACGGCCAAGTGGCTGCGCAGGCGGGTCCCGCTGTTCGCCGGGACGTCGCGCTACGCCGTGGAGTGCCAAAGCTCTCACGAGTCAGGGGTGTCCGGCCACGGCGCGGCGCGCCTAGCTTCCCCTGAAGTTGCGCATGTCCAGCGCCGCGCGGGACGTCCGCGCGGCTGGCGCGGCGCCCGCGCGTGCCATGACCGGAGGGAGGCGACACACGATGGATTCTGGTCCCAGTAGTCCGGGCCGGTCACGGCCCTGTTTCCGCAAGTGCTCGTTCTCTTGCTCCGGCCCGCAGTAGCCGTCTCCCTCCTGCCACTCCGCCACCCGGTTCCGGGTTCCGGCGTGCCCGCACGCGGGAGCGGCCGGCGCTGCGCGCCTCCCTTAGCGACGACCACACGCCCCGGCTGCGGGGCAAAGGGAGGAATCGATCATGACCACGAATGTGACCGGGACCCGCTCGGCGGTCCTGGATGAGATGCACACCGGGGACATCCGCGGCGCGCTTGGCACGATCCGCGCCGGCGACACCGCGCCGCGGACCGGCCTTTCCTCGAAGCTGAAGACGCTGCTCGCCATCGTCGGCCCGGGGCTGATCGTGATGGTGGGCGACAACGACGCCGGCGCGTTCGCCACCTACGGGCAGGCCGGGCAGAACTACGGGACCCGGCTGCTGTGGACGCTGCTGCTGCTCGTGCCGGTGTTGTACGTGAACCAGGAGATGGTGCTGCGGCTGGGCGCGGTCACCGGGGTCGGGCACGCCCGGCTGATCCTGGAGCGCTTCGGGAAGTTCTGGGGCGCGTTCAGCGTCATCGACCTGTTCATCTTGAACGCGCTGACGATCGTCACCGAGTTCATCGGGATCACGCTGGCCGCGGGGTACCTCGGCCTGCCCAAGGTCCCGTCAGTGGTGCTGGCCGCCGGGGTGGTCATCGCGGCGGCGTTCACCGGCAGCTTCCGCCGCTTCGAGCGGATCGCGGTCGTATTCTGCGCCGGGTCGCTGCTGCTGATCCCGGTCTACCTGCTGGCGCACCCGGGGGCCGGGCAGGTGGCCCGCGGCTTCCTGGTGCCGGACCTGCCCGGCGGGTCCGGGCAGCTGGCGACGGTGATGCTGCTGGTCATCGGGATCGTCGGGACCACGGTCGCGCCGTGGCAGCTGTTCTTCCAGCAGTCGTACGTGATCGACAAGCGGATCACCCCCCGGTTCATGCGGTACGAGAAGGCCGACCTGTGGATCGGCATCGTCGTCGTGGTGATCGGCGCCGCGGCCGTCATGGGCGCGGCCACCGCCGCGTTCGCCGGCACCAAGGGCTTCGGGAACTTCACCGACTCCCGGGGCCTGGCCGCGGGCCTAGCCGCCGAGGCGGGCCGGGCCGCCGGGGTGCTGTTCGCGGTCGCGCTGCTTGACGCCTCGGTCATCGGCGCGTTCGCCGTGTCGCTGGCCACCTCCTATGCCCTGGGCGACGTGCTGGGCCTCAAGCACTCCCTGCACCGCGGCGTGGCGCAGGCCAAGGGGTTCTACGCGGTATACGCGCTGCTGATCGCCGGGGCCGCGGCCCTGGTGCTGGTTCCCGGCGTCCCGCTCGGGCTGCTGACCGAGGGAGTGCAGGTGCTGGCCGGAGTGCTGCTGCCGTCGGCGTCAGTGTTCCTGCTGCTGCTGTGCAACGACCGGGAGGTGCTCGGCCCCTGGGTCAACGGCAAGACGCTGAACGCGTTCACCAGCGCGGTGGTGGGGATCCTGATCACCCTGTCGGTCATCTTGACCGCCTCGGTGCTGTTCCCCGCCATCACCGCCGCCCAGATCGGCGCGATCACCGCCGGGTGCGGTGCGGCGGGGCTGGCCGCGCTCGCTTACGCCCTCGTCGCCCGCCGCCGGGCCCAGGCCCCCGCCATCGACCGGGCCGGGCGGGAGACCTGGCGGATGCCGCCGCTGGCCGAGCTCGGCCGCACCCGCATGTCGATGGGACGCCGGATCGGAATGGGTGCGCTGCGGCTGTACCTCGCAGCCGCGATGATCCTCGTCGTCGTGAAGATCGTCCAGGTCGCGCTCGGCCACTGACCGCCGCGCGGCCTGACGTCACGGCCCCGCCCGCCCTAGCGCCGGGCGGGCGGGACCTCAGCCGCTTACCGGAAGGGAAAGAGGTGGCTGGAATGCAGACGCTGACCACTCTTGAGTTCTTCACGAGGCTGGCCGTAGGGCTGGGCTGCGGTGCGCTGATCGGCGCCGAGCGGCAGTGGCGCGCCCGGATGGCCGGGCTGCGCACTAACGCCCTGGTCGCGGCCGGCGCGACCTTGTTCGTGCTTTACTCCGACATCGACGGCAGTGCCAACTCCACCCAGGTCGCCGCCTACGTGGTGTCGGGCATCGGGTTCCTCGGCGGCGGCGTGATCCTGCGCGACGGATTCCACGTCCGCGGCCTGAACACCGCCGCGACCTTGTGGTGCTCGGCCGCCGTCGGCGTGCTGGCCGCCTCCGGGCACCTGGCCTTCGCCGCCACCGGCACCGCTACGGTGGTGGCCGTGCACCTGCTGGGCCGCCCGCTTGGCCGGCTGATCGACCGCGACGATCCCGCCAGGGAAGACGAGAGCCTGCAGCCCTATGACCTGCACATCACCTGCAAGCCCAAGAGCGAGCCGCACATCCGGGCCCTGATCGTGAACAACACCGCCGGCAGCGACATCATCCTGCGCGGCATCGACGCCACCCGCGACGGCCAGGGCAGCGAGACCACGCTCACCGCCCGTCTGCTCCTCAGTGGCGATGCGGCCGTCCACTTGGAGCAGCTGGTGGCGCGGCTGTCGCTGGAACCGGGCATACAGGCCGTGCACTGGCATGCCGCTGACGGATCCGTGGCGCTGTCGGCGCCGGCGGCGGATCCGGACGACCTGGTAGAGGAGAACTGAGAGGCCCGCAATGGGGACGAACCGCCGCCCGGCAGCCGGCGCCATTGAGCGGAGGACCGCGGGCGCTGGCGGATACGGGCTTATCATGTGGTATTCCGTCCGACCGCGGCGGGAGGCAAGGGGCTTCGGCGGGATGACACGGGCGTGGGGCCGTTCCAGGTCGGCCGGCGGAGGGCACCTGGATGCGGCCCTGGCCGAGCGGCTGGCCGACACGATGTTCGCGCTGTCGACGCCGAGCCGGGTGCTGATCCTGGGCTGCCTGCTCGCGGGGCCACGGTCGGTCAGCGACCTTACCGAGACGCTGGGAATGGAGCAGTCGGCCGTCTCCCACCAGCTGCGGGTGCTGCGGGAACACCACCTGGTCCGGGCCGAACAGGCGGGCCGCCGGCGGCTTTACGCCCTTTACGACGAGGACGTCAGCGTCCTGCTTGAGGCCGGCCTGCGGCACGTCGGTACCGGCCGCTCCCAGCCGGTACCAGCCGAGGAGACTAGAGGGGCCTCGTGACAGCGGCCCGTCCAGGGCCGGGCCGCGAAGACCGGCCGGGCGTCACGCGGGTCGCGTTCACCCCCTCAGCTGACCGGCGGTCGGTGCTGGACCGGGCCCACCGCGGGGACATCGTCGGCGCGCTGGGCCGGATACCGTCGCAGGACACCGGCCCGCGGCGGTCGCGGCGCGGCCGCGCGGCGACGCTGCTGGCCGTCATGGGACCGGGCGTGATCGTGCTGGTGGCCGACAACGACGCGGGCGGGATCTCTACCTACGCCCAGGTCGGGCAGCGCTACGGGCTGCGGTTCCTGTGGCTGCTGGCGGTGCTCGCCGGCGTCCTGCTTGTCAACCAGGAGATGGTGGGACGCCTGGGGGCGGTAACCGGCGCCGGGCACGCGCGGCTGATCTACGAGCGGTTCGGCCGCCGCTGGGGCGCCTTCGCGCTTGGTGACCTGCTCGCGGTCAACTTCCTGGTCATCATCACCGAGTTCACCGGAGTCGGCTTCGGCCTGGGCTACTTCGGGGTCAGCCGGTACCTGTCGGTCCCCCTGGCCGCGCTGATGCTGATCGCGCTGCCCGCCAGCGGGAGCTTCCGCCGCTGGGAGCGGGCGGTGTACGTGCTGGTGGCGGTCAGCCTTGCCTCGGTGCTGGTCGCTGTCCTCGCGCACCATCCCGGCCCGCTGCCGGCCCTTCCGGCCCCGCGCAGCGCGCCTCTCGAAGGCACCGCTCTCGTGGTGGTCGCCATGATCGGCACCACCGTCGCCCCGTGGCAGCTGTTCTTCCAGCAGTCCAGCGTGGTCGACAAGCGCATCACGGCCCGGTGGCTGGGCTACGAGCGGGCCGACACGGCCATCGGCACGCTGTTGTTCACCCTAGGCGGGGCTGCCGTGCTGGCCGTCTGCGCGCTGGCGTTCTCCGCGACCTCCTGGCACCGGGCCTTCCTCGACGCGGGCATGATCGCGGCCGCCCTGGGACACCGCAGCGGGTGGGCCGGGGCCCTGTTCGCCGTGGCGCTGGTCAGCGGCTCGATGCTCGGCGCGGGGGCGGTGACCCTCTCGGCGTCGTATGCCATCGGCGACGTGGCCGGGACCAGGCACTCGCTGCACCGGACCTGGCGGGATGCCCGCGTGTTCCACGGCAGCTATGCCGCGCTTGTCGCGCTCGCCGCCGTGGTGACGCTCATCCCCGGGGTCCCGCTCGGGATCGTCACCACCGGCGTCCAGGCCCTGGCCGGCGTGCTACTGCCCAGCGCGCTGGTGTTCCTGCTGCTGCTGTGCAACGACCGGGCCGTGCTAGGCCCGTGGGTCAATCCCCGCTGGCTCAACGTCATCGCCGGCGCGGTCACCGTGACCTTCCTCGTGCTGTCCGCGCTGCTCGTCGCCGGCACTCTCTTCCCGCACCTGACGGTCGGCTGGGGGACGACCGCCCTGGTCCTGCTGCCCGCAGCGGTCCTTGGAGCGGTACTAGGCGCCAGGCTCTTCCCGGCGGGGCCGCCCGGCCCGCTCCGCAGCTCTCGGGTCGGCCCGCCGGGCTGGACGATGCCGCCCATCGAAACTCTGCCGCCCCCGCCCGCCTCGCGAGCCCGCCTGCTCGGGCTGATAGCCCTGCGCGCCTACCTCCTCCTGGCCGCCGTGGTGGTCATGGTCAAAGTCGCCCAGCTGATCTGATCACCGGTCGGCGCAGCAGGTTACAAGGCCAGTTCCAGGACGCCGGCCGGCCGCGATGCGATCCCCGCCCCCGCGCCGCGCCGGCAGTTCAGCACAGCGGGCAAGCCTGCCCTCCAGAGCCCCCTTCAGTTACATGAATATGCCTTCATGTAAAGTGGCCATGGGCCGGGCGCAGGCCAGGCCGCGTCACTTCCGGGCGAGCGCAGGGAGGCCGGACATGCCGCTTCGGGCGCCCTGCGCGGGCCACGGCCGGCGCCCGCAGTGGCCGCTGGCAGCGGCCTGGGCCGTCTCGGTCGCCAGCCTGCTGACCGTTGCGCTGCTCCCGCGCCCGGCGGCTCACGCCTACGGCACGTTCCTGCTTGCCGGCAGCACCGGCTCGCTGATCGCGGTCCTGCCGTACGCGCAGCTGCTGCGCCGTGGGACAGCGCCACCGCGCACGGTCTTGCTGGTCGGCGGGCCGTGGGACGGCCGGAGGCGGCGCGACGGCCCCGGGCCGGCGGCCAGTTTCCAGCAGCCGGCGGCACCGTGATAGCCCCCGGCCACGGAAGGAAAGCATTCAGCGTCTGGGCAAGGAGGGGCAGATGACGATGACACCAGCGTCCGGTCCGGCCGGACCGGACGCCGCGACTGACCGCCAGGCCACGCTGCGGTTGTCCCGGCTGCTCAACCGGCCGGTGGCCGACCGCACCGGGGAGTCGCTCGGGCGGCTGGCGGACGTGATCGTACGGCTGCGCGGGGGGGACTACCCGCTGGTCACGGGGCTGGTGGCGGCAGTGGGCGGCCGAGAGGTCTTCGTGCCCGCCGAGCAGGTCAGCGACCTGGAAGCCGATCCGCTGCGGCTGTCCAGCGCGAAGCTTGACCTTCGGCGCTTCGAGCGTCGGGACGGCGAGGTGCTGCTGCGCGCCGACGTGCTGGGGCACCGGCTGATCGACGTGGCCAACGCCCGCCTGGTCCGCGCGGCTGACCTGGAGCTGGCCAGGGACGGCGGTAGCTGGGTACTGGCCGGCGTCGACACCCGGCGCCGGCCGCGCCGCCTGTTCGGCCTGCTCGGCCCGCGGGCAGAGCCGGAGGATGCCCAGTTCCGGGACTGGCATGACTTCGAGTGGCTGATCGGGCATGCCGGGAGCGCGCTGCTCCGAAGTCCGTTCGCCAGGGTCCGTAGGCTCAAGCCCGCCCAGATCGCCGACCTGCTCGAAGAGGCGTCCAAAGAGGAGGAGACCGAGATCCTCGGCCGGGTGCATGCCGACCCGGAACTGGAGGCCGATGTCTTCGAGGAGCTCGACGAGGATCTCGCCACCCGGCTGCTTGGCGCCCGCACTGATCCCGAGATCGCCGCCGTGCTGTCCCGGATGCGGGCGGACGACGCCG
>DASXLW010000236.1:0-11767 GCA_036496025.1 Streptosporangiaceae bacterium | reverse complement strand
CAGGACGTGCTGGACCGGATCGCGGCGCTGTCCGCCGAGACCGGGATCCGGGTGGCGAACGTGTTCCACGCCGGCGACGGGAACCTGCACCCGCTGGTGCTGCTCGACTCCGGCACCGATCCCGAAGCCGCCGAGGAGCTGTCCGGCGCGATCCTCGACCTGTGCATCGAGCACGGCGGGTCGATCACCGGGGAGCACGGTGTGGGCGTGGACAAGTCGAGGTACATGCCGAGGATGTTCAGCCCCGAGGACCTGGACACCATGCAGATGGTGCGCTGCGCGTTCGACCCGCGCGGACTGTGCAACCCGGGCAAGATCTACCCCACGCCGCGGCTGTGCGGCGAGCGGCCTGGCATCAAGCGAGAGCCGCATCCCCTGGTCGCCTCCGGGCAGGCGGACCTGTTGTGACGAGCCAGCATGCCACCGGCGGCCAGGCCGGCCGGGCCGCTCAGACCGGCCCGACTGGCCGCAGCAGTCAGGCCGGCCCGACTGGCCGCAGCGGTCAGGCCGGCCAGACCAGTCAGGCCGGCCAGGCCGGTCATGCTGGCGCGACCGGGCGCCCCCGACCGGCCCTGGATGCCGCGCAGGCCGCGCTCGCCGCGGCGTGCGCCGACCTGCGCCGGGCGGGCCCGGCGGACGCGATCGCGGGAGTGCTGCCGTCCTGGGTCGCCGGCCCGGCCACCACCGCCGAGGCGGCGGCGACCATGCGGGCCGCGGCCGGGCTCGGCCTCACGGTCGTGCCGCGCGGCACCGGATCCCGGCTGGCCTGGGGACTGCCGCCGCGCAGCTGCGACCTGGTCATCGACACCGGCAGGCTCGACCGGGTGCTGGAACACGCCTCCGGGGACTGGATCGCGCGGCTGCAGGCCGGCGTGCGGATGGACCGGCTGGCCGAGGTGCTCGGCCAAGCCGGCCAGCAGCTGTCCCTCGACGTGCCGGTGCCGGCCGGCGGTGCGGCGGGCACGGTCGGCGGGGTGCTGGCCACCGGGATGGCCGGCCCGCGGCGGCTGCGCTACGGCACGCCGCGCGACCTGGTCATCGGCATCACCGTGGTGCGCGCGGACGGCAAGCTGGCCCGCTCCGGCGGCAAGGTGGTCAAGAACGTGGCCGGCTATGACCTGGGCAAGCTGTTCGCCGGGTCGTTCGGGACCCTGGGCCTGATCGTCGAGGCCACGTTCCGGCTGCACCCGCGCCCGGCCGCGACGGCGTACGTCACGCTCGAGTGCGGCAGCACGGGCGAGGCGGCGGACGCGGTGGGCGCCGCGGTGCAGTCCCAGCTGCAGGCGTCGGCGGTGGAGATCGACCGGCCGGGCCTCGGCGCTCCGGTCCGGGTGAGCGTGCTGCTGGAGGGCAACCCGGCCGGCGTGCCGGAGCGGGTGACCGGGATGCGCGAGCTGCTGGGCGGCGGCGCCGCGGCGGCCGGGCAGCCGCCGGCCTGGTGGGGTCGCGGCGCCGCGGCCGCAGGCGACGGCACGCTGATCAGGATCGCGTTCTGGTCCGGCGGGCTGCGCGATGTCCTGGACGGGCTGGACGCGGTGGCCGCGGCCGCGGGGGTGGACCCGGCCATCGGCGGCTCGCCGGGCGCAGGCGTGCTGTACGCAGCCGTGGACAGCCTGACCGAGGCCGAGGCGGTGGCGAGGTTCGTGGCCATGCTGCGGGCCGACGTGGAGCGGGCGCCGGGCGCTGGCTATCCCCCGGCTCGCGGCAGCGTGGTCGTGCTCAACGCCTCGCCGCCGGTCCGCGCCGCGGTCGACGTGTGGGGCCCGGTCCCGGGCGCGGCGCTGATGCGCTCGGTGAAGGACCAGTTCGATCCCGGCCACCGGATGGCGCCGGGCCGGTTCGCGGGAGGGATCTGATGAGCGTTCACGGCCGGGTCGAGCCGCCCGCCGAGGCGGCTGACGGCCGTGATCCGGCCGGGGAACTGCGCGCGCTGGCCGGGGATTGCGTGCACTGCGGCTTCTGCCTGCCGGTCTGCCCCACCTACCAGCTGTGGGGCGAGGAGATGGACTCGCCGCGGGGCCGGATTCACCTGATGACGCAGGTCCTGGACGGTACCGAGCTGAACGAGTCCACCGCCGGGCACCTCGACCGCTGCCTTGGCTGCATGGCCTGCGTGCCCGCCTGCCCGTCGGGAGTGCGCTACGACCGGCTGATCGAGTCCGCGCGCACCTGGGCCGAGGACACCCGAGCGCGGCCCGGGCATTCACCCGGCCCGGACGAGGACGAGTACCACAGGACGCTGCGCGAACGCGCGGTGCGGGCCGCGATCTTCGCGGTGTTCCCGCACCCGCGGCGGCTGCGGCTGCTGACCGGTCCGCTGCGGGCCGCGCAACGGACCGGGCTGGACAAGGTGGTCAGGCGCAGCAGCCTGCCCGGCCGGCTGTCCCCCGAGCTGGCGGCCGCACTGCGGCTGGCCCCGCCCCCGGCCGGGCGCGTCCCCCGGCTGCCGCGCCGGGTGGCGGCGCGCGGCCCGCGCCGCGCCGTGGTGGGGATGCTCACCGGCTGCGTGCAGGGGGTGTTCTTCCCCCAGGTCAACACCGCCACGGCGCGCGTCCTGGCGGCCGAGGGATGTGACGTTGTCATACCGAACGGACAGGGCTGCTGCGGCGCGCTATCGCTGCACTCCGGCCGCAGGTCGCAGGCACTACGGCTGGCCAGGCACACGATCGCTACGTTCGAGGCGGCGGGAGTAGACGCGATCGTGGTCAACTCGGCGGGCTGCGGCTCGGCGATGAAAGAGTACGGCCAGTTGCTGGCCGACGATCCGGCCTGGGCGGCGCGGGCCGAAGGGCTGGCCCGCCGGGTGCGTGACTTCGCCGAGTTCCTGGCCGGGCTGGCCAGTCCCCCGGCGGCCGCTCGCCATCCGTTGCCGGTGACCGCGGTGTACCACGACGCCTGCCATCTCGGCCACGCGCAGGGCATCAAGGCCCAGCCGCGGGCGCTGCTGCGGGCCATCCCGGGCCTGGAGCTGTCCGAAACCGGGGACGGCGGCACCTGCTGCGGGTCAGCCGGCGTCTACAACCTGCTGCAGCCCGAGACCGCGGGCGAACTGGGCCGACGCAAGGCCGCCACCATCCGGGCGACGGGCGCCCGCTTGCTCATCAGCGCCAACCCGGGGTGCTCGCTGCAGATCGCCACGGCGCTGGCTGAGCAGGGCCTGTCGATGCCGGTGGCGCACACCGCGCAGGTGCTGGACGCCTCGATCCGCGGGCTGCCGGTGAGCAGGCTGACCGGGTAGGAAACCGGCGGCAGGCTGACCGGGCAGGAAACCGGCGCCGGGGTTCAGCCTCCCGCCGGCGGCTGGCGTCGGCCGTGACATCCTGCTCCGGTGTGCCCTGCACGATGACGCTGGGCGCTGGTCTCGCTGGGCCCGGGGCTGGCTTACCTGGCGGGCGAGGACTGATCCGGGATGGCCGGCCTTCCCGACAGCCAGGCCTGGTCAAGCTCCCCCTCGGCCACGATCACCGCGGGCCCGGTCAGGAAGCTGGTCCGGGCGTCGAACATCACGCGCAGGCGTCCCCCCGGCATGTCGACGACCCAGCCGCCGGATAGCGGCGGGACGGCACCGGCCGGCGCGCCGCCGCCGGTGGAGGGCCCGGATACGATGCCGTCCGCGCGGTCGGCGGACAAGCCGTCATCTGCGGGAGGGACCGGCGCGCTCTGGCCCCCGCCGGCGGCCACCGTGGCCGCGACCGCGGCGGCCACGGCCCCGGTCCCGCAGGACCTGGTCGCGCCGCTGCCCCGCTCATACACCCGCATCAGAATGTGCCCGTTGCCGACGACGCTGACGAACTCCAGATTGACGCCGTCGGGGAACTGTTCCGCATCGAGCGCGGGCGGCTGCGACAGGTCGAACTCGGCCAGCGGCGAGTCCACCAGGCAAGCCAGGTGCGGGTTGCCCAGCGACACCCGCAATCCTTCGAGCGGCTGGCCGGCCAGCGTCGCGCTTCCGGTCCCGAGCACCTGAGGCATGCCCATGTCCACGGTGATCTCGCCGTCCGGCTCCGCCCGGACCAGCCGGGTCCCCCCGCGGGTGGCCACGGCGAACTCCGGCCCGCCCACCAGGTCGTGGTCGAGCAGGTACCGGCCGAACACCCTGATGCCGTTCCCGCACATCTCCGCCAGGGTGCCGTCGGCGTTCCGGTAGTCCATGAACCACTCCGCACCGTCGCCGCCAGCCCTGGCGGCCGGGTCGGCCGCGTCACCGCTCACCCGGACGGCACGCAGCACGCCGTCCGCGCCCAGCCCGGCGCGCCGGTCGCAGAGCCGGGCGGCCAGGCCGGGCGTCAGGTCGATGGCACCGTCCGGGTCGGGGAGGATCACGAAGTCGTTCTCGGTGCCATGGCCCTTGGCGAATCGCATGCGCCGATCGTAGCCATCGCGGACTCCAGTTGGTCCCCGGCGTGCGCGTCTGCGGTCTTCAGCCAGCGGATCCGGGGATCACGGCGGAACCACGACTCCTGACGGCGGGCAAACCTCCTGGTCGCGCGCGTGGTCTCCAGCCGGGCCTGCTCCTCGCTCCACTCCCCGGCCAGGAATCGAAGCACCTGCGCGTAGCCGAGGGCGCGACTGGACGTCCGTCCCTCGCGCAGGCCGCGCCGTTCCAGGGCGCGCACCTCCGCCACGAACCCGGCCTGCCACATCCCGTTCACCCGGGCGGCGATCCTCCGGTCGAGCTCGGCGCGGTCCAGCCGCAGGCCGACCTGGACCGAGGGATATACGGCTGCGTAGCCGGGCAGGGCCGCGTTGAAGGATTGCCCGGAGAGCTCGATCACCTCCAGTGCCCGGACGATCCGCCGCCCGTTGCTGGGCAGGATCGCCGCCGCGGCGGCCGGATCGAGCCGGGCCAGCCGGTCGTGCAGCGGGCCCGGGCCGGTCCGGCCCAGCTCGTCGTCCAGTGCCTTGCGCAGCGCCGGGTCGGTGCCAGGGAAGTTCAGGTCGTCCAGCGCCGCGCGCACGTAGAGGCCGGACCCGCCGACCAGGACGGGCACCCGGTCCCGGGCCTGGATGTCATCGATGGCGGCGCGCGCCAGCTGCTGGTACTCGGCCACGTTCGCCGCTTTCCTGACGTCCCAGACATCGAGCAGGTGGTGCCGCACGCCGCCGCGCTCGGCGGGAGCCAGCTTGGCGGTGCCGATGTCCATGCCCGCGTACAACTGCATCGAGTCGGCGTTGACGATCTCCCCGCCGACCGCCCGCGCCAGCTCGATCCCCAGACCGGACTTGCCGGCCGCCGTCGGGCCGACGACCGCGATCACCGGCTGCGTCACGGACGTCAGCCGGAGCGCGCGGCCCGGGGGCGCGCGGGCATGCCGAGCAGGACCTGGCCCCGGCCGGCGGTCTCGGGTTCCTGGCCCTGGCCGGCATCCTCCTGGCGCGCCTGCCAGGCGTCGCCGCCCCGGGTGCCGCGGACCGAGCCGGGCGCGCCGTCTGCGATCAGGTGGTGCGGCGCGGCCCGGGTCACCACGGTCGTGACCACGTCACCCGGCCGCGGTGACGTGCCCGCGGGGGCGAAGTGCACCAGGCGGTTATCCCTGGCCCGGCCCGACATCCGGTGGGTCACGCCGTCCTTGCGCCCCTCCCCCTCGGCTACCAGCACCTCCACCTCACGGCCGACCAGCCGCTCGTTCTCGGCCAGGGTGATCTCCTCCACCAGCGCGACGAGCCGGTCATAGCGTTCCCGCACCACCGCGGCGGGGACCTGGTCGGCCATGGCCGCCGCCGGCGTGCCGGGGCGCCGGGAGTACTGGAAGGTGAACGCGCCGGCGAAGCGGGCCTGCCGGACCAGGTCGAGGGTGCCCGCGAAGTCGTCGTCGGTTTCGCCCGGGAAGCCCACGATGATGTCGGTGGTGATGGCGGCGTCCGGGATCGCGCCCCGGACCCGGTCCAGGATGGCCAGGTAGGAGTCCCGGCGGTAGGCCCGCCGCATCGACCGCAGCACCGCGTTCGACCCGGATTGCAGCGGCATGTGCAGCTGCGGCATGACATTGGGCGTCTGCGCCATGGCCGCGATGACGTCGTCGGTGAAGTCACGCGGGTGCGGTGAGGTGAATCGCACCCGTTCCAGGCCGTCGATCCCGCCGCAGTTGCGCAGCAGCTTGCCGAATGCCTGCCGGTCACCGAACTCGACCCCGTAGGAGTTCACGTTCTGGCCCAGCAGGGTGACTTCGAGCACGCCGCCGGCCACGAGCGCGCGAATCTCGGCCAGCACGTCGCCGGGCCGACGATCCTTCTCCCGCCCGCGCAGGCTCGGGACGATGCAGAACGTGCAGGTGTTGTTGCAGCCCACGGAGATCGCCACCCACGCCGCGTACGCCGACTCCCGGCGCGTCGGCAGCGTGGACGGGAACCGCTCGAGCGATTCGGCGATCTCAACCTGCGCCTGGTCGAGGACCCGGGCGCGGTCCAGCAGCGCGGGCAGCGAGCCAATGTTGTGCGTGCCGAACACGACGTCTACCCACGGTGCGCGGCGCAGGATCTCACCCCGGTCCTTCTGCGCCAGGCAGCCGCCCACGGCGATCTGCATGCCCGGGCTCGACGTCTTGACCGGCAGCAGCTGGCCGAGGTTGCCGTACAGGCGATTGTCCGCATTCTCCCGCACCGCGCAGGTGTTGAACACCACGACGTCGGGGACCGCGTCGTCGGCCGCGCGCAGGTACCCGGCGTCCTCGAGCAGCCCGGCTAGCCGCTCGGAGTCGTGCGCGTTCATCTGGCACCCGTAGGTGCGGAGCTGATAGGTACGAGAGGCTGTCATGTCGACCCACCAGCGTACGCGGGCCGGGCGGAGCGGAGGGAATCCGCGGTGCCCGGGCCGTGTCTGGTGGAGCTTGCCCGGCGCGGATCGGCGCCGCCGAGATCGACGAGTTACGGCCTAGCGGGCGTAATCGGTGGCGCGCGACTCCCTGACCACGGTGATGCGGATCTGACCTGGGTAGGCCAGTTCCTCTTCCACCTGCTTGGCGACATCATGCGCGATCACCTGCGCATGGATGTCATCCACCTGGTCCGGCTTGACCATGACCCTGATCTCCCGGCCGGCCTGCATGGCGAAGACCTTCTCCACGCCCTGGTGGGCGGAGGCGATCTCCTCCAGCCGCTCCAGCCGCTTGACGTAAGCCTCCAGCGACTCACGGCGGGCCCCCGGCCTGCTGCCGCTGATCGAGTCGGCCGCCTGGGTGAGAACCGCCTCGACCGTGCGCACCTCCACCTCGTTGTGGTGCGCCTCGATCGCGTGCACGACGTCCTCCGGTTCGCCGTACCGGCGGGCGATCTCGGCGCCGATCAGCGCGTGGCTGCCTTCCACCTCGTGGGTCAGGGCCTTGCCGATGTCGTGCAGCAGCGTGCCGCGCCGCAGCAGCGCCGGGTCGAGGCCGAGCTCGCTGGCCATGATGCCGGCGATGTACGCGGACTCGATCAGGTGCTTGAGCACGTTCTGGCCGTACGAGGTGCGGTAGCGGAGCCTGCCCAGGAGCGCCATGAGCTCCGGGTGCATGTCGGTGATGCCGAACTCGGTCAGGGCGTCTTCGCCGGCCCGGACGCACAGCTGCTCGACATCGGCCTTGCTCCGCTCGTGCGCTTCCTCGATGCGCTGCGGGTGAATCCGGCCGTCGAGCACCAGCCGTTCCAGGGTGAGCCTGCCGACCTCGCGCCGCACCGGGTCGAAGCAGGACAGCAGGACGGCTTCCGGTGTGTCATCGATGATCAGGTTGACCCCGGTGACCGATTCGAAGGCCCGGATGTTGCGTCCTTCCCGGCCGATGATCCTGCCCTTCATCTCGTCACCGGGCAGGTGTAGCACGGAGACCACCGACTCGCTGGTCTGCTCGCTGGCTATCCGCTGGATGGCCAGGGTCACGATCTTGCGCGCCCGCTTGTCGCCGTCCTTGCGCGCATTGCCCTCGATGTCCCTGACGGTGACGGCAGCCTCTCGCTTGGCCTGATTCTCGATGCCCGCGATCAGCTCGGCTTTGGCCTGCTCGGCGGTCAGTCCGGCGGCCCGCTCGAGCACCTGACGGCGCTCCTCGCCGAGGCGGTCCAGGTCACTGCGCTCGTGGTCGAGATCGGTGCGCAGGTGGTCGAGGGCGGTGGTTCGGTGCTCGAGCTTGCGGACCTCTTCGTCCAGCCGGTGCTCGCGTTCGGCCAGCCGGGCCTCGCGGCGCTCCAGGTCGGTGCGGAGGCCGGCCAGCTCGGTCTTGACCGAGCGGATTTCGTCCTCGGCCGCGAGGCGGGTTCGCTCGGTCTGCTCGGCGGCCGCCTCGGCCTTGCTCCGGATCCCGGCTGCCTCAGACTCCGCTCGGGCGCGGATCTGTTCGGCTTCCTCTCTGCTGACGGCCTGCCGCTCGCCCTGGTCAGAGGTTTCGGCGACTGACGGCTGGCGCGCGGATCCGGTCACGGGCGTCCGCACGGAGGCTTTACGGAGCGTGCGCAGCACGATGCCCAGCACGAGCAGGATGACGACCAGGAGGATCCCGAACAGCGTGACTGCGACTGTGCCACTCACTGCGCGCCTCCCTGCTCTGCCACTCCTGTCGTCAGGTGCTCTACCCACAGGTATGCCCTGGCGCGAGGGGTCATGCGCGCGCGCCGCCACTGCCAGACTCCGAAGCCCGGCCGACAGCGCTGCCGTCGGCCCGGCCCGCCGCATGCTGACCCTGTACAGGCCCGGTCCGGCCTGCCTGGCCGTCCCTGGCGGGAGTGACTGGCAGTGTGGATCTATGTCTATCCGCGTAGCGCGGAGTAACACCTCGCCTGCCGAGAGGTTAAGCGGAGATAACGATTTGAGCAAGTAACCCGCAACTGCTCAGCAAAGCTCGCCTCTCGTCATGAACCGGAACATGTTCGCTCGCTGACCGCCTCGGCCCGGCGCTACGGGCGGTTGCGAGCTTCGCACTGACTCGCTCCGGCGTCGTCCGCCGCATGGTCCCATGGCGGCCGCCCGGTCACCGGGGTCACGCTCAATCGCCGGGATCACGCCCGGTCGCCGGGATCACGCCCGGTCGCCGGGGTCACGCTCAATCGCCGGCATCACGGTCAATCGCCGGGATCAACTGCCAGCTCGCCATCCAGATCTGGCTCCCCGGCGGCCGCGTCGGCGTCCAGCACACCCTCCACCTCGAGGCCGGCCTGAGCCGGGTCGATTCCCTCTTGCTCCAGCGCCTCGCGGATCACCCGGTAAGCCATTCCCGGCGGGTATCCCTTACGAGCCAGCAGGCCGGTGAGACGGCGCATGCGGGTGGCCAGTGGCCGGCCCCGGGTGGCGGCGAGCTTGGCCTCGACCAGGCGGCGCGCGGACGCCGCTTCCTGCTCGGGCCCCAGATCCGCGACGGCGGCACGCACGTCGCCTTCGTCTACCCCGCGCTGCCGCAACTCGGCGGTGAGAGCCCGGCGGGCCAGGCCCCGGCCGCGATGACGCGTGTCAACCCAGGCCCGGGCGAACGCCGCGTCGTCGATCAGGCCTGCCCCGGCGAGCCTGTCCAGGGCCGCGTCGGCAGCGCTCTGCGTCATTCCGCGGCGCCGCAGGGCCTGATCAAGCTGCGCCCGCGTGCGCGGGGCCGCGGTCAGCAACCGCAGGCAAATCTCCAGGGCCGCAGCCTCCGGGTCTCCGCCCTGCTCGTCGTCGTGATCGCCGGCTGTCCGGCGACGTGCTCTGCTACTTGTCACCGCCTGGCCGCCTGATGACGTTCTCGGTCGGGCCGCTTGGCACGGCGGCTTCCGCGTCAAGCCGCGGACCCACGCCTAGCTTCTCCTTGATCTTCTTCTCGATGCCGTTGGTGACGTCTGGGTTGTCGCGCAGGAAGGTCCGCGCGTTTTCCTTGCCCTGCCCCAGCTGGTCGCCTTCGTAGGTGTACCACGCGCCGGACTTGCGAACGATCCCCTGCTCCACGCCCAGGTCGATGAGGCTGCCCTCGCGGCTGATCCCGTGGCCGAAAAGCAGATCCATCTCGGCTTGCCGGAAGGGCGGAGAGACCTTGTTCTTCACGACCTTCACCCGAATCCGGTTACCCACCGCCTCTGTGCCGTCCTTGAGCGTCTCGATGCGCCGCACGTCAAGCCGGACCGACGCGTAGAACTTCAGCGCCCGGCCTCCCGAGGTGGTCTCAGGCGACCCGAACATCACACCTACCTTCTCCCTAAGCTGGTTGATGAAAATGGCGGTGGTCTTCGTCTGGCTTATCGCACCAGTCAGCTTCCTGAGGGCCTGAGACATGAGCCTGGCCTGCAGGCCCACATGGCTGTCTCCCATCTCACCCTCGATCTCCGCGCGCGGGACGAGCGCCGCGACCGAGTCGATGACGACGACGTCGATCGCGCCAGAGCGGATGAGCATATCGGTGATCTCAAGAGCCTGCTCACCGGTATCCGGCTGCGACACGAGGAGGGCATCGGTATCAACACCGAGCTTTTTCGCGTACTCCGGGTCGAGGGCGTGCTCGGCATCGATAAATGCCGCGATCCCTCCCGCCGCCTGCGCGTTCGCTATTGCATGAAGGGCAAGGCTGGTTTTCCCGGACCCCTCGGGTCCGTATATCTCAACGACGCGGCCGCGCGGAAGGCCGCCGATGCCCAGGGCCACATCGAGCGCGATCGACCCGGTCGGAATCACCTCTACGGGTGCCCGGGCGTCGTCACCGAGCCGCATGACCGATCCCTTGCCGAACTGCCGCTCGATCTGGACGAGCGCGGTCTCCAGGGCCTTCTCCCTGTCTCCGCTCCTGACGGCGCTCGTCCTGTCGCTGCCTGCCATCTGGACTCCCTGTCGGGGTGAAGTGACCGCACCGGGGCGGGCTGCCTCCGATGCCAGCCATGTGGGCGGGTCCGTTAGGGTCGCCTGCATGTCCGGCCGCCTCTGACTGTCGGCGCCGACGCTACGCGGTGCCACCGACAATTTCGCCCGGTGTGTATCCGGCCTGGCAGCCGGGCCGGAAGGTGTCATCGCCATGCCTACACCCTAGGCGAACACCTGTTCGATCATGAAGCCGACACGCCGGCTCGCGGGGTCATCTTTTACCGGCGCCGATGGTTCGACTGCGAACCGGTCGCACATGGTTAGCGGAGATTCTCCGGCACGTCGAAGGCTTCACAAACCGCCAGCCAGATCGCTTTCACATCCTCGCCGTCGGCCAGGGCCTGATTGACAGTACGTCCCCCGAGGCCCTCCAGGACAAAATCCTGCGCCACGCTCGCCGCGTAATTCTCGCCGAACTGGCTGTTCATGCGGTTCCAGAAAACGGTGAGGCGCACGATCCCAGGCTACCGGCCACCGATCACGACCCGCCGCGCCGAGACTGGCGCAAGCCTGCGCCAGTGATGACGGACGTGATTATGTTGCTTACCGAGGATCAGGCCCCGTTGTGTGCCTTTCCACCTTCCGTAGGAGCAGGTCATGACGACTCCGCCCGCTGACCACGGTGGCGACCAGCACGGAGCACCCCGGTCGCAGCCGCCGGAGGACCTCCCGCCGCAGGGGCCGGCAGCGCCAGGGGATCAGGCTGGGACCGCCAGTCAGCCAGGGGCGGCGGGTGAGGGCGCGCCGACGAGCCAGGCCGGGCCCGAAGGCGACGCCACACCGACCAGCCAGGCCGGGCCCGAAGGCGACGCCACACCGACCAGCCAGGCCGGGCCCGAAGGCGACCCCGCGCCGACCAGCCAGGCCGGGCCCGAAGGCGACCTCGCAGCGACGAGCCAGGTCCGGCCCGAAGGTGACCCCGCGCCGACAGATCAGGCCGGATCGGACGATGAGCCCGAACCTGCGGGACAGCCCGGGCCG
>DASXLW010000235.1:0-3063 GCA_036496025.1 Streptosporangiaceae bacterium | reverse complement strand
TCGCCGGGCTCGGTCTCGCCGTACGTGTCGAGCACCTCTTGCGCGTACACCTCCGCGTCGTCCCTGGGCTCGTAGCCCAGGGCCCGCGCTTCGTCCAGCGACACCCATCCGCCCCTGGTGTTGGCCGACACCCCGTAGATGACCCGGTACCCGGGGTTCGGCGCGGTCAGGCAGGCCTCGAACAGCCGCCCGGCGTCATCGGGGGAAAGCCAGGTGGACAGCATCCGGGCGTCGTACGGACGCTCGGAACAGGTCAGGATCCGGATGCAGATGGCATCCATCCCGTATCGGTGGTAGTACAGCGAGCCGAGCGCCTCGCCGGTCGCCTTGGACACCCCGTAGTAGGTGTCCGGGGCCGGGAACGCGTAGTCGGGAACGGGAAACTGCGACCTCGGGGTGAAGCCGACCACGTGGTTGGACGAGGCGAAGATCACCCGCGGCACGCCGGCCCGGCGCGCGGCCTCGAACGCCACGTACGTCCCGTGGATGTTCACCTTGAGGATGCGGCCCCAGGGCGCTTCGCCCGCCTGGGCCGCCAGGTGGATGACCGCGTCCGCACCCTGGCAGGCCTTGGTCATGGCCTCGAGGTCGGTGGCGGAGGCCTGGACGGCCTCCTCGCCGGGCCCCGGCTCGACCCGGGCGCTGTCCAGCAGCCGCAGTGTCCGGTCGGGCCGGGCCAGCCTGGGCCGCAGCATGCCGCCGATGCGCCCGGCCGCCCCGGTGATGAGAATGACTGCCATTCTGGTGAGACTACGGCCAGCGGCGGCCGGCCGGTACCATGGGCCGGCCTTTTCTGTATCTAGCCGGCCGTTTTACTGAGGATTAGGTTCGGGGTAGGCGCCGCGCCTGGCCAGGAAGTCGAAGTCACAGCCCTGGTTGGCCTGGGTGACGTGCTCGCCGTACAGGGCGCCGTATCCGCGCTCGAATCTGGCCGGGGGCGGCCGCCACCCGGCCTGGCGGCTGGCCAGCTCCCGTTCGGAAATATCCAGGCTGAGAGTGCGGGACGCCACGTCCAGCGTGACCGGATCGCCGCTGCGGACGAACGCCAGCGGCCCGCCGACGTGCGATTCGGGGGCCACGTGCAGCACGCAGGTCCCGTAGCTGGTGCCGCTCATCCGCGCGTCCGAGACCCGCACCATGTCCCGCACGCCCCGGGCGAGCAGGTAGCTCGGGATCGGCAGCATCCCGTACTCCGGCATGCCCGGGCCGCCGACCGGCCCGGCCTCGCGCAGCACGAGGACCGAGTCCGGGGTGATGCCCAGGGCCGGGTCGTCGATCCGCTGCTGCATCTGGATGTAGTCGTCGAACACCACGGCCGGGCCGGTGTGCTTCAGCAGCCGCGGATCGGCCGCGATGTGCTTGATCACCGCCCCGTCCGGCGCGAGGTTGCCGCGCAGCACCGCGATCCCGCCTTCGGCGGACAGGGCGGTCTGCGGCGAGCGGATGACGTCGTCCTGGTACACGGGCGCGCCGTCGATCTGCTCGCCGAACGTGCGGCCAGCCGCGGTGCGCCGCCCGGGGTGCAGCCCCCCGGGGACGGCGGCGAGCTGGCCGAGCAGGGCGCGCAGCCCGCCGGCGTAATAGAAGTCCTCCATCAGGTACGCGCCGCTCGGCCGGATGTTGGCCAGGACCGGGACGCGCCTGGAGATCTGGTCGAAGTCGTCCAGGGTCAGCGAGACGCCGCAGCGGCCCGCCATGGCGATGAGGTGGATGAGCGCGTTCGTCGACCCGCCCAGGGCCAGCACCGTCGCCACGCCGTCCTCGAACGCCTCGCGGGTCAGGATGCCGGCCGGGGTGAGATCTTCCCAGACCATGTCCACGATCCGCGCGCCGGTGGCCGACGCCATCCGGTGGTGCGCCGAGTCCACCGCCGGGATCGAGGCCGCGCCGGGCAGCGTCATGCCCAGGGCCTCGGCCGCCGAGGTCATGGTGGACGCGGTGCCCATCGTCATGCAGTGACCCGGGGAGCGGGCGATGCCGCACTCGACCTCGGTCAGCTCGCAGTCGCCGATGAGCCCGGCCCGGTAGTCATCCCAGTACTTCCATACATCGGTGCCGCTGCCCAGCGGCTGGCCGCGGAAGTGCCCGCGCAGCATCGGGCCGGCCGGACAGTAGATCGCGGGGATGCCCGCGCTCGCCGCGCCCATCAGCAGCGCCGGCGTGGTCTTGTCGCACCCGCCCATCAGCACCGCGCCGTCGACGGGGTAGGAGCGCAGCAGCTCCTCGGTCTCCATCGCCAGCAGGTTCCGGTACATCATCGGCGTCGGCTTCTGGTACGTCTCGGACAGCGTGGCCACGGGAAACTCGAGCGGGAAGCCGCCCGCCTGCCATACGCCGCGCTTGACCTGCTGGGCCCGCTCGCGCAGGTGCATGTGACAGGGGTTGAGGTCGGACCACGTGTTCAAGATCGCGACAACCGGCTTGCCGATGTGCTCCTCGGCCTCGTACCCGAGCCCGCGCATCCGGGCGCGGTGGCCGAAGGTGCGCAGCAGCGCGGCCGGCTCGTCGCCGCCGAACCACCGGTAGCTGCGCAGCTCCGCGGCGGCCTTCCTGGCCCGCCCGCCGCCGGTGGTCATGCCCGGGCCCCGGTGAGCCCCAGGAGCCGAGGCATCTGCCGTCCCTTCGGTCTCGGTTCCGTTCGGTTCCGCCCCTCAGTGATCGTATAGACCCTCAGTGATCGTATAGAGAGGTAGCGGCTGTCCCCCAGGCCGGCTCCCCGGCCCGCGGGACATTTCCGGCTATTGCCGTGTCAATCAGTGCGAACCTCGCAGGAAACTGTTTGTACCACAATTGATTCAGTCGCGTAGAGATCGAATACCGACGGAATCAGTTGACAACCCTCCGGATCGTGGAGAACATGACGATGACAAGGAGGCGACGGCATGGCCCATGCTCCCGGGACCTGGCAGGCGGCCGACGGCCGCCGCCGCCGCCGGCCCGCCGCCGCCCCGGGCGCCCCGGCCGTGGTGCTCGACGGCACCGCCAAGCTCATCATCGAGCAGCTGCAGCAAGACGGCCGCCGCTCCTACGCCGCCATCGGCAAGGCCGTCGGCCTGTCCGAGG
>DASXLW010000234.1:0-16291 GCA_036496025.1 Streptosporangiaceae bacterium | reverse complement strand
GGAACCGAAAACGCGGACACCACCGCCGGCTGATCCATCTCCCGGCCGCACGACACCGGACGGCTGACCGGCATGGCCCTGGAGACCTCCGCTGAGTCGCCGGTCCCGGTGCGGACCGTGCTCCGGCTGGTCGGCGACTGGGTCACGCGGCTCGGCCGGATCTGGGTCGAGGGGCAGATCGCCGAGCTCAGCCGGCGCGGCGGCACGGTGTTCCTGACGCTCCGCGACCCGCTCGCGGCCGTATCGGTCCGCGTCATCTGTCCCCGGACGGTCTTCGACGCGACCGATCCGCCGCCGGGGCCGGGCGCCCGCGTGGTCGTCTGGGCGAAGCCGGATTTCAACGCCACGCGCGGTTCGTTCGCTCTGACCGCCGTCGAGGTCAGGCAGGTGGGCATAGGCGAGCTGCTGGCCCGGCTCGAGCGGCTGCGCAAGGCCCTGGCCGCCGAGGGCCTGTTCGCTGCCGAACGCAAGCGACGGCCGCCCTTCCTGCCCCGCGTGATCGGCCTGATCTGCGGGCGCGAATCCGCGGCCGAACGGGACGTGCAGCATACGGCAGCCGTCCGCTGGCCGGCCGTGCGGTTCCGCGTCGAGCAGGTGTCCGTGCAGGGCAGCCAGGCCGCGGGTGAGGTCACCGACGCGCTCCGGCGGCTCGACAGCGACCCCGGCGTGGACGTGATCATCATCGCCCGGGGCGGCGGCTCGGTGGAGGACCTGCTGCCGTTCTCCGACGAGGAACTGCTCCGCGCGGTCGCGGCCTGCCGGACGCCCGTGGTCAGCGCGATCGGGCACGAGCAGGACAGCCCGCTCCTCGACTACGTGGCCGACGTCCGCGCCTCCACCCCTACCGACGCGGCCAAGCGCGTGGTGCCCGATGTCGCCGAGCAGCTCGCGCTTGTCGAGCAGCTTCGAGGCCGCGCGCGGCGCAGCCTGGCCGGCTACCTCGACCGGGAGCGGGCCTGGCTGGCGGCCACGGTGTCCCGGCCCGCGCTCGCTGACCCGGTGCGAGAACTGGAACGGCTGGAAGAAAAGGTAGAAGCCCTGACCGAACGGGCCCGGCGGGCGGTTTCCGCGCATCTCGACCGCGCCGCTCGTGACCTTGAGCACACCCGGGCCCGGCTGCTCGCGCTGTCGCCCGCCGGGACACTGCGCCGCGGCTACGCGATCATCCAGCAGGCGGATGCCAGCGTGGTGCGATCCGCGGCCGAGGTCGAAGACGGCGCGAAGCTGACGGTCAGGTTCGCTGAAGACCAGCTCACCGTCACCGCCGAGGCGCCCGGGCCGCCGCGCTGAACCCCGCGGGCGCGACGGATCAGGCGTCGCCGCGGAGCATTGGCGTCGTCATAGCAGGGCGGATGCTCGGTCTTAACGGGCGACAACAGCCAGGCAGGGCCGGTCGCGCATTCGGGCCGCCGGCGGCGTGTCCTGCCCGCATCCGCACGCCAGACAGCCGAGGATTGCCTGTGTGCTCCGCACGAGGGGTGATGTTCCGGTCACGAGACCGGACAGCGGACAGCCGGGCGGCGCAAAGCCGGGCGGCCAGACACCCGAGGGCGGAACGCCCGGCGTTGCGGACGGCGAGCCGCACGGCGCGACCCGGCCCGGGGGGTCCGGGCAGGCCTCCGCCCGGCCGTCCGGACGCGCACGTGGCCTGGATGGCCTGCGAGGGATCGCGGTGCTCATGGTCCTGGCCTTCCACGAGCGGATCTCCGGGCTGCCCGGAGGCTTCCTGGGCGTGGATGTCTTCTTCGTCATCAGCGGATACCTGATCACGGACCTGCTCGCCTCACCGTGGGATCAAGGCGGCCGGCTCGATCTGCGCGCCTTCTGGATCCGCCGCGCCCGGCGGCTCCTGCCCTGTCTCGCGGTCGTGCTCGTCACGGTCACGGCCGCGGTCGCCGTGCTGGAGCCCGATCAGCTGCCGGACCTGCGGCCGGGCCTGCTCGGGGCGGTCACCTACACGAGCAACTGGTGGCAGGCCCTGCACCACCAGTCCTACTTCGCGGTGTTCGGGCCGCCTCCGCCGCTGCAGCACCTCTGGTCCCTGGCCATCGAAGAGCAGTTCTACCTGCTCTGGCCGCTCATCCTGACCGTCGTCCTGTGTGCCTGCGCGCGGCGGCGGACGCGGGCCGTCGTGATCTGGCTGGGCGCGGCGGCGTCCGCGGTGATCATGGCCGTCGGTTATACGGCCGGCGAGGGTTCCGCCCGTCTTTACTACGGCACCGACACGCACGCCATCGCCCTGCTCGTGGGCGCGGGCCTGGCCCTGCGCTGGCCGCTGCGGCGGATCGCCGCCGCATCCGATGCCGAGACGCGCCGGCTTGACCTGATCGGCCTGGTCGGCCTCTCGGTGCTCGCCTGGGAGCTGGTCCACGTCACCGGCCGCGGCAGCGCCGTCTACCAGGGCGGGATCGCACTGGCCGCGCTGGCGGCCGGCGGGGTGGTCGTGGCCGCGGCCAGTTCGGGAGCACTGAGCAAGATGATCGGCTGGGCGCCGCTGCGCTGGATCGGTGTCCGCTCGTACGGCATCTACCTCTGGCACTGGCCCGTGATCGCGATCTTCGCGGCGCGCGCGGGGGCCGAGTCCACCACGTTCGGCGTCCGCGCGGCCGAGACCGCCCTGACGATCACGCTCGCCGCCGCCTCCTGGCGGTGGATCGAGGCGCCCATCCTGCGCGACGGATTCGGCGTCACGGTGCGCCGCCAGTGGGGGGCCATCACCCGGTCGATCGCGGCCGCGCCGCAGTCGCCGCAGCGGTTGCTGGCCGCCCTGATCCCGCTGGCGGCGATCATCCTGGCGGGCACCGCGGGCTACGGCGTCTTCTACTCCCCCTCCGGGCCGACGTTGCAGCAGCAGCTCGCGGCCGGAGCGAAGATCAGCGCCGCGAGCCGGACCGCGGCCAGGTCACACGAGTCAGGGAACAACCCGGCCGCGGCAGGCGGCACCGGGCCCGGCGCCGCACGGCCTGGCACCGCACGGCCCGGCACCGCACGGCCTGGCACCGCACCGCCTGGCGAGGCACGGCCCAGTGCCGCACGGCCCGGTGCCTCGAAGGCGGCCAGCGGCCCGGCGGGCACGTCGCCGTCCGCCGAGCCCACCTCGCCGTCCAGCCGGTCCGAACCGCCATCCGCCCAGCCCACGCCGTCGTCCGGGCAGCCCACCCCGTCGTCCGGGCAGCCCGTGCCGCGGTCAGCCCGCCCCCGGGTTGCGATCCCTGGGACCACCGTCCCCGGGACCCCCCGCCCGCCAGCCCCGTCTGGCACCGCCGGCCGGATTCCGTCGCGGGTCCTGGGCCGGGACGTCACGGCGATCGGCGACTCGGTCATGCTTGCCGCGGCGCAGCAACTGCGGGCCGTGCTGCCCGGCAGCTACATCGACGCGCAGGTCAGCCGGCAGATGAGCCAGGGCATCGCGGTGCTGCGGCAGCTGGCCAGCCGGGGTGAGCTGCGCCCGATCGTGGTCGTCGGCCTCGGCACCAACGGGCCCATCACCATGCCGCAGGTACGTGCGCTGCGGGCCGTGTCCGGCCCGCAGCGCACGCTGGTGCTCGTCAATACGTTCGTCCCCCGGCCGTGGCAGTCGGAGGTCAACGCGGTCGTCGCGGCCGCCGCCCGCCGGTACGGCGACGTCACGATGGCCAACTGGTACACGACGATCAGGAACCGGACCGGCCTGCTGTGGGGGGACGGCGTCCATCCCCAGCCCGCCGGCGCGGTGCTCTACGCCCGGATGGTCTCGGCCGAGGTGCGCCGGGCGGCCAGCCGGATCGAGTCCCTGGCTCCGGCCCGTCAGCCGGGCGTCCCGTCGCGATCGCCCCAGCCGGGGGCGTCGGCACTGCCTCAGGCCGGATGGCAATGGCATAAGTTGGGCGTGTGAATCAGACCCTGTCCTACGAACAGGCGCGCGACGAGCTCGCCGAGGTGGTCAAGCGGCTCGAGGCCGGCGGCCTCACCCTTGAGCAGTCGCTGGAGCTCTGGGAGCGGGGCGAGCAGCTGGCCGCCATCTGCACCGAATGGCTGGAAGGGGCCCGGGCCAGGATGACTACGGCCATGGCGCAGCGCGCGGCCGAGCCTGATCACCCGGCCGCGCCCGCCGGGCAGGCGAACGAGGAGCCCGCTCCCTTCTAGCGCCGGGGGTGCGCCGCGGCGCGCTGCGCCCGGGCCGAGTCAGCGCAGGCGCTCCACGTTCACCTCAGCGGCCTTCACGTAGAACAGCCGGTGGTTGTAGACGATCTGGTAGTAGCGCGTCTGCCCCGTGACCACGGTGTGATCATCAGGCTTGCTGGAGTTGAAGGTGACGGCGTAGTAGTAGTCGTCAGGAACGGCTCCGGTCGTGACATACTCCTGGCCGGGCAGGATCTTGTAGACCAGCGGGGTATTCGGCTGGACCGGCACGACCTTCGGGTAGGCGGACGCCCCGGGGAAGGCACTGCCGTAGACCGGCACCGAGGTCCGCCCCGGCTTGGGCGTGATCACCAGCGCGGAGGTGTAGCGCGCGGTCTGCCCGGCGCCCGGCGGGTTGTAGAACCAGCCGATCTTGCCCGCGTACCAGATGCCCGTCCAGTTTCCCTGCTGCCCGGCGACCGCGTACTTCTCGCCGGCCGGCGCTTTGTCACCCCAGTCACTGTCCTGGATGGTTCCCGCGGAGCCGCCGGGGTGAAGCTCCGGATCGCTCAGCAGCGGCGCGCCGGAGCTGGGCCGGGTGTGCAGGTAAACGAAGTCGGCCGGCTGTTTCGGCAGCCGCTGGCAGGTGCCGCTGGAGCAGTCGCTCACCGGCGGCTCGTTGGTGGCGAAGTTGGGATCGATGGTGACGGCCCGGTGGCCGTCGGGCCTGGCCGACCCGCCGGCGGCCCGTTCCGCCTGCTGGCTGGTCCCGTGCAGCAGCGACATGTAGTAGTTCCAGTTCCAGAACGGGCCGGGATCCCAGTGCTGGGCTGCCGTGTAGGCGTCGGTGGGCCCGGCCACGTTGTCGTGGCCGATGATGTGCAGCCGGTCCAGTGGCACGTGGAACCGGTGCGCGAGGTAGCGCACCAGCGTCGCGGACGCCTTGTACATGGCCTGCGTGTACCAGACCGAGCCCTGGGCCGCGAAGCCCTCGTGCTCGATGCTGATCGAGTGCGTGTTGTAGTACCAGTCGCCGACCGCCCAGGCCACGTCGCGCGGCCGGACCATCTCGGTGATGTCGCCGGTCGAGGACTGGATCACGTAGTTGGCGCTGACGTAGGACGCGGGATTCTGGAAGGTGGCAATGGTGTTCGCGTACGACTCTTCGGTGTCGTGAATGACGATGGAGTTGATCTTCAAGTCCCGTGGCCGGGCGGCCTTGTCGTAGTCGCCGTAGTTTCCCGGGTCGCCGCCGGGATCCTCCGCGTACGCGGCCGGGATGAACCGGCAGTTCAGGCTGGCCGGGCAGTCCGCCGGCGCTGTGCTGGGCACGGACGGCTCGAGGCCAAGCCTGCTGACCATCCGGCGATCCGGGCGCAGGCTCCGGGTCGCCGCCAGCCGCATCGCCTGGCCGTCGGAGGTGACCAGCGAGGCGCCGGTGCGCAGCGTGCCGAACACGTCGTTGGCGAACAGTTCAGCGGTTTTCTGCTGCGTGGCCCCGCTGTACTCGGCGACCGCCGGGTACCAGCCGCCGAGGCTGGCCGGGAGCCTGCCGCCGTTCAGATCGCGCGCGTAGCCCGCCAGCACCGCGGCCGCGCCCCGGATGTTCCCGGCGTCGCTCGTCTTCAGCGTGCCCGCCGGGACGTGCAGCAGGCGGGCCGCCTCGCCCAGGGTGTAATGCGTCTTGACCAGGCTTACCCGGCGAGACTGCGAGCCGGACTTGCCCGCCGCGCCGGCCACGGTGAAGGTCCGGATGGTCAGGTTCATCAGGCCGTAACCGCCGTCGGCGCTCGGCATCGTGCCGTGCGGTTCCCACCGGGATTCGTTGTACCCGATGGCGAGCAGCAGGCTGGCCGGGACGCCGGATTCCCTGGCGGCCGCGTTGAACGCTGCCATCAGGCGTCCGGACGCGCGGGACGCCGAACCGCGCTCCGGGGCCTGGTGCGGGGCTCCCGCCGCGGCGCCGCTGAGCGCGGCCGTGACCGCCAGCGCCGTCGCGGCCGTGCCCGCCGCGGCGAGCATGCGCCTGAAGCTGCCATCGATCGGGAGTCTGCGTGGCATCGAATCACCCACGTTCCGGCTCGCGAAGTCTGACCCAGGAGGTAACCGAACGTAGGAATACTTCCACAGCGCGTGATTGAGCGTCAACGGCTAACCAGAGGCGCGCCCGGTGGAGAGCGTGCGGCGCGGCTCCGGCCGTAGGTGCCGTTCAGTGCAGAGCGTGCCGGCGCGTCTCTGGCCGTGGGTGCCGTTCAGCGCGGATGGCGGCTGGCCCGGGTCCTGGTCTCAGCCGGACGCCCGCTCGTCGATCCGCGACATGATCTCCAGCACGCTATCGGCGAGCCGCCGGGCCCGCTGCGCGTCCTCGCAGAGCGCGACCTCGGCCACGGTCAGCATGAGGGCGCCGGTTAGCACCACGGACACCGCCTCGTCGACCGGTTCGGGGCTGCGGGCGAAGAACTGCGCGTTCCGCTCGGCCCACTCCCGCAGCCGCCGCCGCATGACCACGTCGAACCCGGGCGGGGCGTCCCCGGACACGAACAGCCGGGACAGCTCGCGCTGCTCGAAGCAGCCGTCCAGGTAGGACCGGGCGCCGGCCAGGAAGAGCAGCTTGGGGTCGGTGACGCCGGCGCTGCGGGCGGCCCGGACCGCGGTCCTGGCCTGCTCGGCCAGATCCTCGTGGAATTCCTCGAACAGGGTCAGGTACAGATCGGCCTTGCCGGTGAAATGGTGATACAGGCTGCCGACGCTGGCGCCGGCCTGCGCGACGATGTCGGTCACGCCGGCCTGCGCGTATCCGGTGCTGGTGAAGACCTCACGGGCCGCCGCGAGCAGGCCGGACCTGGTGGCCGCCCCTCGCTCGGATACCCGGGTCGCAGAGCCGCCCCCGGGCGTCGCCGCCGCTGTCCCGGCCATCGCTGGTATCTCCGTCTTCATGCGCCTGACCCGCGCCTTCCGCCCGGCCGTGGTCGGCCGCTCCAGGTCACAGGCTACGCCCGGCCGGCGGGTACATAGGATCGCATTACCGTCTATCAGGAGGGCGTGCCGTGACCGAGCACGAGATCGTGACCACTCCCGCCCCCCGTCTGGCCGGCCGGCCTGCCGCGCCGGAGGAGGACCAGGCCGTGCCGGACGAGCCCGGCCAGCACGCGCCGGACCGGAACCTGGCCCTCGAGCTGGCCAGGGTCACCGAGGCGGGTGCGATGGCCGCGGCCCGCTGGGTGGGCCGGGGGGACAAGAACGGCGCGGACGGCGCCGCGGTCCATGCCATGCGGATGCTGATCAACACGGTGTCGATGAACGGGGTGGTGGTCATCGGGGAAGGCGAGAAGGACCAGGCCCCGATGCTGTACAACGGCGAGCAGGTGGGTGATCCCACCGGGCCGGCCTGCGACGTGGCGGTGGACCCGATCGACGGCACCCGGCTCGCGGCGAACGGGATGTCGAACGCGATATCCGTGCTCGCGGTCGCGGCCCGCGGCTCGATGTACGACCCGTCGTCTGTGTTCTACATGTCCAAGCTGGTCACCGGGCCGGCGGCGGCCGACGCGGTGGACATCGAGGCCCCCGTGGCCGACAACATCGCGGCCGTGGCCAAGGCCAAGGGCTGCGCGCGGCAGGACGTGACCGCGGTGATCCTGGACCGGGAGCGGCACGCGGACCTGATCGCCCAGGTGCGCGCCACGGGCGCCAGGATCAAGCTGATCACCGACGGCGACGTGGCGGGCGCGATCATGGCCGCGCGCGACGGGACCGGCGTGGACCTGCTGCTCGGCATCGGCGGCACCCCGGAAGGCATCATCGCCGCCTGCGCCGTCAAGTGCCTGGGCGGCATCATCCAGGGCATCCTGGCCCCGCGCGACGACGCCGAGCGCCGCCGGGCCCTGGACGCGGGGCTCGACGTCAACCAGGTGCTCACGACCGACGACCTGGTGTCGGGGGACGACGTGTTCTTCGCCGCCACCGGGATCACCGACGGCGAGCTGATGGCCGGGGTGCGCTACCGGGCCGGCGCGGCCACCACGCACTCGCTGGTCATGCGGTCGCGGTCCGGCACCATCCGCAGCATCACCAGCGAGCACCAGCTGTGGAAGCTGCGAGCCTACAGCTCGGTCAACTTCGACTCGGCCGAGTAAGCGCCCCGGCCATCGACCTGGTCCGCGAGCACGGCAGCGTGACCTTGGGTTAGCCCGACGCTGAGCAGGCCGGCGCAGGCCCCGGGCCGCGGCCCGGCCTGCCCGTCGGCAGCCGGTCGCCCTAACGCGCGCGGCGCGGGAAGATGCCGAGGAAGCGGGCCCGCGGCGGTGCGACGGCCTGCACCCGGCCGGCCAGGATCACCCCGCGGACCTCGATCACCGGCCGTTCCGGCCGGCCCGGGGACGCCGGCGCCCCGCCCGGCGCCGCAGCCGCACCCGGTGCCGCCGGCGCCCCGCCGGGGCCCGCCCGCCAGCCGGGGGTCGACCCCGAGCCGGCCTCCGCGCCGACCTGGGGCGGACGCCGTGCCACCGGCCCGCGCTGCGAGCTGGCGACCGACGTGCCGGACACCTCTACGGTGATTCCGTCCGGGACCAGGATCTTCAGCCGCCCGCAGATCACCGTCGCGTAGACGATGACCCGGGGGCTCTGCAGCACGGCTTCCCGGAAGTCGAGCAGCGCCTCGCCGAAGACCGCGGCCACGGCCAGTCGCTCCGGCACCACCCAGCGCCCCTCACGCCGGTGACCGCCGAAGACCGCGGTGACCGGCCGGCCGCCGTCCAGGCGCACCGGCTGCGCGTCGGAGGTCACCAGGTCAGTGGTCAGGACGGCCAGTTCTCCCAGGGTCCGGGCCGAACTGGCCGCCTCGAGCCGCTCGGCGTGCTCGTCTGAGGTGAGCCGGCCGTCGCTGACTGCGTCGCCGAGCAGGGCGACCACCCGCTCCCGGTCGGCATCGGAAGCCCGCAGATCGCGCGGCGCACTTCGGGACGGCATGTCATGACGATATCCGGGCCCGGGCCGCCACCGTCACCAGCCCCGGCCCGGTCCGTCCGCCCGGCCGGCTCGCCGGGATGGCCCGGCGGCTGGAGCCCGATACGCGGGCTGGTTATCGTGTGGTGCGGACCGCGGTGGGTACCGGCAGTGCCGCGCGGCCGAGCCAAGGGAGGCCGGATGGATGCGAACAAGGCGCGGGCGCGACTGCTCACCGAGCACGCGGAGATAACGGCGCTGCTCAGGGACGCCCAGCGGGCCGGAGAGCAGGACCGCGAGGCTCAGGAAGTGATCGGTGACGAAGAGGACCACGCTCAGCCGCTGGCGTCCCAGGGCATCGACGACGCCGTCGCGGACACCCTGCGCGAGCGCCTCGACATGCTCGATCGCGCGCTGAAGCGGCTGGACGACGGAACATACGGGCGCTCGGTGCGCAGCGGGCAGCCGATTCCCGACGAGCGCCTGGAGGCGGATCCCGCGGCCGAGCTCACGGTCGAGGAGGCCGCGGCCGGCCTGTGAGGCCGGTCCTCCCGCCGCCGGCCCGAAGCTGACGCCGGCCACCCGGCGCCCGGCGTCGGCCCGCGTTACGATAGCTCTGTGACAGATATTTCTTCCCGGCGAGCCGGGGCGGACCCGGCGCGGGACAGCCTGGCCGACCGCGCCGCGGCGCAGTCCGCGGCCGAGTTCCTGGACGCGGTGAGCTCGGTGCGCCGGGCCGCCCGGCGGGCCGTCCGCGGCAGCTGGCAGACCGAGCCGCTGCCCGCGGCGCAGTCGGAGCTGCTCAGGCTGGCCGCACGCAAGCCTCGTCTGACCGTGGCGGAGGCGGCCCACGAACTGCGGGTCGCGCCCAACACGGTGAGCACGCTGATCGGCAGGCTCGCCGACCGCGGGCTGCTCAAGCGCGTCCCGAGCAGCACCGACGGCCGCCTGGTACTGCTCGAGGTCACGGCGAAGGCCCGCAGGCGGCTGGCCGAATGGCGGGATCTGCGCGCCGAGCTCGCCGGGCGCGCGCTGGCCGGGCTGCCCAGCCAGGACCGGGCGGCACTGACTGCCGCGGTCCCGGCGATGCTGCGGCTGGCCGAGCGCATGGAAACCCCGCCGAGGTGACCGGCCCCTAGGATGAGGAACATCCATGACCGGCCGACGAGGACCCGCGACGATGCCCGAGTTCAGTTTTACCGAACTGCTGCCGACTGGTGCGGATGACACCCACTACCGCCAGCTGGACGCGGGCGGCCTGACCCGCCGTCAGACGTTCGGGAGAAATTTTCTCGAGGTCGACCCCGGCGTCCTCACCCTGCTGACCAGGGAGGCGATGCGGGATATCGCGCACCTGCTGCGGCCCGGCCACCTGCGTCAGCTGCGCTCCATCACCGGCGACCCCGAGGCCAGCCCGAACGACCGGTACGTCGCGCTCGACCTGCTGAAGAACGCGTGCATCGCGGCGGGGGGCGTGCTGCCCATGTGCCAGGACACCGGGACCGCGATCGTGATGGGCAAGCGCGGCCAGCACGTGCTCACCGACGGGCGGGACGAGGAGCACATTGCGCGCGGCGTCTATGACGCCTACACGCAGCTGAACTTGCGGTACTCCCAGCTGGCCCCGCTGACCATGTGGGACGAGCGCAACACCGGCAGCAACCTGCCGGCCCAGATCGAGATCTACGCTACCGGCGGGGATGAGTACAAGTTCCTGTTCATGGCCAAGGGCGGCGGCTCGGCCAACAAGTCGTTCCTGTACCAGCAGACGAAGGCGGTTCTGAACGAGGCCAGCATGCTCGCCTTCCTGCGGGAGAAGATCAGCGCGCTCGGGACGGCCGCGTGCCCGCCCTATCACCTGGCCATCGTGGTGGGCGGCACCAGCGCCGAGTACGCGCTGAAGACCGCCAAGTACGCGTCGGCGCGCTACCTGGACACGCTGCCGGAGTCCGGTTCGGCGACCGGGCACGGGTTCCGGGACAGAGGCTTGGAGCAGCAAGTCCTTGAGATCACCCGGCAGGTGGGGATCGGCGCGCAGTTCGGCGGCAAGTACTTCTGCCACGACGTGCGGGTCATCCGGCTCCCCCGGCACGGCGCCTCCTGTCCGGTGGCGATCGCCGTGTCCTGCTCGGCCGACCGGCAGGCGCTGGGGAAGATCACGGCGGACGGCGTGTTCCTCGAACGCCTCGAAACCGACCCGGCCCAGTACCTGCCGGAGACCTCCGACGCCGAGCTGGCCTCCGACGAGGTCGTGCCGATCGACCTGAACCGGCCGATGGACGAGATCCGGGCCGAGCTGACCAAGTACCCGGTGGCCACCCGGCTGTCGCTGACCGGGCCGATGGTGGTCGCGCGCGACATCGCGCACGCCAGGATTGCCGAACGGCTGAAGGCGGGCCAGCCGATGCCGCGATACCTGTGCGATCACGCCGTGTACTACGCGGGACCGGCCAAGACGCCCGAGGGGTACGCGTCCGGGTCGTTCGGGCCCACGACGGCGGGCCGGATGGACTCCTACGTGGACAGCTTCCAGGCGGCCGGCGGGTCGCTGGTCATGCTGGCCAAGGGGAACCGTTCTGCGGCCGTGACCACCGCGTGCCAGCGGCACGGCGGGTTCTACCTGGGCTCCATCGGCGGGGCGGCCGCCCGGCTGGCCCGGGACTGCATCACCGGCATGGAGGTGCTGGAGTACCCCGAGCTCGGCATGGAGGCGGTCTGGCGGATCGAGGTGCGCGACTTCCCGGCGTTCATCATCGTGGATGACAAGGGGAACGACTTCTTCGCCGACCTGAACGGGCCGCTGCTCACCATCGGGCGGAGCTGAGGTTGGCCGTGGCCGGATTCCGCGTCGAGCACGACTCGATGGGCGAGGTCCACGTGCCCGCCGGTGCGCTGTGGGGTGCGCAGACCCAGCGCGCGGTGCAGAACTTCCCGATCTCCGGCGAGCGGATCGACTCGTCTCTGATCGCGGCGCTGGCCCTGGTCAAGGGGGCGGCGGCGGTCGTCAACGGCCAGCTTGGCGTGCTCGATACCGGCATGGCGGGCGCCATTGCCGACGCGGCGGCCGAGGTCGCCCGGGGCGAGCACGACGACCAGTTCCCGGTCGACGTATTCCAGACCGGCTCCGGCACCTCGAGCAACATGAACGCGAACGAGGTCATCGCCACGCTCGCTGCCAAGCGGCTCGGCCGCCCGGTGCACCCGAACGACGACGTCAACGCCTCGCAGTCGTCCAATGACGTGTTCCCCACCGCGATTCACCTGGCCGCGGTCCTGCTGATCTGCCGCGAGCTGCTGCCCGCGCTGTCCCGGCTGGGGGCGGCGCTGGAGGCCAAGGCGGCCGAGTTCGCGCACGCGGTGAAGAGCGGGCGCACGCACCTGATGGACGCGACGCCGGTAACGCTAGGCCAGGAGTTCGGCGGGTACGCGGCCGCGGTCGGCCTGGGCGCCGAGCGGGTGCGCGAGTCCCTGGGGCGGGTCGGCGAGGTACCGCTCGGCGGCACCGCGGTGGGCACCGGCTTGAACGCGCCCGACGGGTTCGCTCCCGGGGTCATCGCCAAGCTGGCTACCGACCTCAAGCTGCCGTTGATCGAGACGCGCAACCACTTCGAGGCGGCCGGGGGACGGGACGCGCTGGTCGAGCTCAGCGGGATGCTGCGCACGGTCGCCGTCAGCGTGTACAAGGTGTGCAATGACCTGCGGCTGATGAACTCGGGCCCACGGACCGGGCTGGCCGAGATCGTCGTGCCTGACTTGCAGCCCGGGTCGTCGATCATGCCGGGCAAGGTCAACCCGGTGATCTGCGAATCGGTCGGCCAGGTCTGTGCGCAGGTCATCGGGAACGACGCGGCGGTCGCGTTCGGCGGCACGGGGGGCAACTTCGAGCTGAACACGATGATGCCGGTGATCGCGCGGAACCTGCTGTCCTCGATCCGGCTGCTCGCCGCCGGTGCCGTGCTGCTCGCCGACCGCTGCGTGGCCGGGATCACCGCCGATCTGGCGCGGCTGCGGCGGTACGCGGAATCCTCGCCCGCGATCGTCACCGCGCTGAATCGCTACCTGGGCTACGAGGCGGCGGCGGAGGTGGCGCACGAGGCGCTCGACACCGGCCAGACCATCAAGGACGTGGTCATCGCCCGCGGTTATGTGGCCCGGGGGGACATCACCGAGGAACAGCTGGACCGGGCCCTCGACGTACTCCGGATGACCCACCCTGGTTAGCCAGCGGAGCGGATTATTCTCATCCGCTTCTCAGGGAACTTGCAGGTGCCCACCGATATGGTCCGGGCTATGCACAGTGTGGCCGGGTCGGGGCGCGTGGTCGGGGGGCGCTACCGGCTCGGGGACCCGATCGGCCGGGGCGCCATGGGGACCGTCTGGCGCGGACGCGATGAGCGCCTGGACCGCAACGTCGCGGTCAAGGAGGTCAAGGTCCCGGCCACGCTGAGCCCGGCCGACGGGAGCTCGCTGTACCAGCGGACGCTGCGCGAGGCCAAGACGGCCGCCAGGCTCAACCATCCCGGCGTGGTCACCGTCTTCGACGTGGTCGAGGAGGACGGGCGGCCCTGGATCGTCATGGAACTGGTCCAGGCGCGCTCGCTGGAGCGGATCCTGGCCGACGACGGCCCGCTGCCCGTGCCCGACGCGGCCGGCATCGGGCGCCAGCTGATCAGCGCCCTGGCTACCGCGCACGCGGCCGGCGTCCTGCACCGCGACGTCAAGCCGAGCAACGTGCTGCTCGCGCCGGACGGGCGGGCCGTGCTGACCGACTTCGGCATCGCCACCTTCGAAGGCGACGAGCGGCTGACCCAGGCCGGCATGGTTATGGGCACCCCGGAGTTCACCCCGCCCGAGCGCATCCGCGGCGAGCCCGCGACCCCGTCCTCCGACTTGTGGTCACTGGGTGCCACGCTCTACGCCGCGGTGCAGGGCCGGGGGCCGTACGCCGGCCGCGGCGACCCCATCACCACGATGAACGCGGTGCTGCACGAGGACGCACCCGCCGCGCCCTCGGCCGGCCGGCTAGGACCGGTTATCTCCGCGCTGATGCGCAAGGATCCGGCGGAGCGGCCCGACGCCGCCAGGGCTTCGATGCTGCTGGCGGCGGCGCAGGCGGGGCGGGCGCCCCGCACGGCACCCGGCCCGGCACGGGCTCCGGCTGCCGGTCAACCCGCCGCCCCCGCCACCGCCCCCGGCGTTCCGTTCTCCTGGTCTGCCCCGCCGTCCTCGTGGCCGGGTCCCCCGTCCTCGCGGGACCAGCCCGCAGCGTCCATCTACGGCGCCCCGGTAGCCGACGCGCCGCCAAGCTCCGCCCGCACGGCCATGGATCCCGTGCCGGCCGGCGCGTCGAGCCCCGGCCCTGCCGCTGCGCGCGGCACCCGGCGCAGCGGGCGGGCGGCGCTCGCTGCGTGCGCCGCCCTGGTGATCGTCGCGGCCGGGGTTCTCGGCGGACTTGCGGTCGCGCACGGCCTGCACCGATCGCCATCTCGCGCCCGGGGGCGCCGGGGCGCCAGCCACGCCGCCGCGCCGGCCAGGGCGACCGGGCCGGGCAGCACGGGAAGCTCAGGAGGCACCGCGGCGAGTCCGCTCCCGCCGGGCTACGCCTGGTACTCGCGGCCCGCAGCCAGCGTGGGGACGGCAGCCGGGTTCCGGCTCGCGGTCCCGCAGGGCTGGGCGGCGAGCACGAACGGGCTGACCGCGTACCTGCGTGCTCCGACCGGGGCGGCGTACCTGGAGATCGACCTGACCCCGCATACCCTGCCGACCGCGATGGCGCAGGCGCGCTGGCTCGAGGCGCGCACGCTCAGGCAAGGGAAGTTCCCCGGCTACCGGCGGCTGGCCATCAGGCCGGTCCGGGTGGCTGGATCAACAGGCGCGGCGTGGAGCTTCACCTGGCAGGAAGCCGACATGGGCCGCGTGTTCGCGGAGGACTACCTCTTCGACCTGACCACGAGCAGCGCGTCGCAGTCCTACGCGGTCTACGCGTCCGGACCCGCCACGTCCTGGCGGCAGACGGCACGGATCCTCGGCGAGGCCATCCGCACCTTCCAGTCGCTGCCATAGGCCCTCCATCCGCTGCCGTAGGGCCCTCCCTCATGCCGGTCGATATGCCGTTGCCTCGCTCAGAACACCGGCAACGGCACATCGACCGGGTTACGGCACATTGACCGGGTTGGTGCGCGCGGACTATACGAGGGCGGTCCTAGGCCCCGGCAGATGAAGACGGAGTCGGGCCCGTCCAGGGGAAGGACAGGCCCGACTCTTTACCCGAGGCTGGCGTAGGCCTCAGATCGACGATACGGCCCCAGGAGGCGGCCCGGCCCGGAGCCTGCCCGCCCACGCCGCCTCCCGGCGGCCAGGACGGGCCAGGCAGCGGCCATTCTCAGGCGCCGCACATCTGCGACGTGACCGGCCAGTTGCCCCACCCGGACTGGGCCTGGAGCACCTCGGCGTAGTGGAGTTGCACGCTCAGCGGGTAGTTCGACGGCAGCCCCGGAGGCCCGCCGACCGCCTGCCAGCTCGCCAGGGTGAACTGGAACGCACCATAGAACCCGTTGCCGCTGTTGCTCGCCGGGTTGCCCCCGGACTCGTGCTGGGCGATGCACGCCCACACGCCGGACAGGGCCGCCCCCGAGGGCTGGGCGGGAGCCGGCGACGTGCTCGGTGCCTGCTGCGCGTTCCTGGCTTGCCGCTGAGCGGCGAGCACGGCCGCCCGGTGAGCGGCCCTCCTGGCCGCCCGGCGGGCCGCGGCCCTGGCCGCCCGGCGGGCCGCTGCGGCCCGCCTGGCCTTGGCCGCCGCGAGCTGATGGGCTCGCCGCGCCATTTCAAGTTTATTGGCTTGCAATTGCTCGGCCCAGCGCGGCATGGCATCCGCCGGCTGGACACGGGCGCCCACTGGCGGGGCGCTGGCGCCGTTCAGGTAAGTCGCAGCCGTGGCCGCGCCAGCCGTGGCGCCACCGGGCAAGGTTACGGCCACGGCCGAAGCCGCGGCCGCGACGCCGATACCGGCGGCGGCAATTGCGATGGTTAGTTTCGATGGCTTTTTGAGCAGATTCCGCTGACGGAACAACATCTGTCTTTGTTCGGGCGCGCGGTGCGCGAGTGCCTCCACCCGTTGGCGCCGCCTGGCTCGAGGGGAGCCGGCGGCGGCGTGCTGACGTGCCGCGGGTCAAGGCGGCAGGTCACTAGCAGTGACCATCTTGCACACCGGGTGCTATCGGCCACTCAGCCTGCCCAATCGATTGCG
>DASXLW010000233.1:0-23847 GCA_036496025.1 Streptosporangiaceae bacterium | reverse complement strand
CGATGATCCTGATGGCCAGCCCGGGACCGGGGAACGGCTGGCGGCGGACGATCGCGGGCGGCAGCCCGAGTTCCTCCCCCACCCGGCGCACCTCGTCCTTGAACAGGGCACGCAGCGGCTCCACGAGCTGGAATTTCAGGTCGTCGGGGAGGCCGCCGACGTTGTGGTGGGACTTGATGTTGGCGGTCCCGGTGCCGCCGCCCGACTCCACCACGTCCGGGTACAGCGTGCCCTGGACCAGGAAGTCGCAGGCCTCGCCGTGCTGACCGGCCTCGTCGGCCACCTCGCGGGCGGCCCGCTCGAAGGCACGGATGAACTCCCGGCCGATGACCTTGCGCTTGGTTTCCGGGTCGTCGACGCCCTTGAGGGCCTCCAGGAAGACACCGGCCTCGGTCGCCACCTTGAGCTTGACGCCGGTGGCGGCCACGAAGTCCTGCTCGACCTGTTCGGCCTCACCCTGGCGTAGCAGCCCGTGGTCGACGAACACGCAGGTGAGCCGGTCGCCGATGGCCCGCTGCACCAGCGCGGCGGCGACCGCGGAGTCGACGCCGCCGGACAGGCCGCAGATCGCCCGGCCGCCGCCGACCTGCTCCCTGATCCGCTCCGTCTGCTCCTCGACGATGTTCAGCATCGTCCACGACGGGCGGCAGCCCGCGGCGTCAAGGAACCGGCGCAGCATCTTCGTGCCGTGCTCGGTGTGCATCACCTCGGGGTGGAACTGCACCCCGTAGAACCCGCGCCGCTCGTCCTCGATCGCCGCGGCCGGCGTCGCCGCGGTCTGCGCGGTCACGATAAATCCGGCCGGCGGATGAGTCGAGGTGTCGCCGTGCGACATCCAGACGTTCAGCTCGGTGCCCAGCCCGGCGAGCAGGTGTCCCGGCTCGGCCGCGATGCGCAGCGGCGTGCCGCCGTACTCGGCCGCCCCGGTCCGCTCGACCGTGCCGCCGAGCTCGCTGACCATGACCTGGTGCCCATAGCAGATGCCGAAGACGGGCACGCCCGCCTCGAAAAGGCCCTCCGGCGCGGCGGGCGCGCCGGAGGCGTACACCGAGGCGGGGCCGCCGGAGAGGATGATCGCCTTCGGCCGCCTGGCCAGCATCTCGCCGACCGGCATCGTGGACGGCACGATCTCCGAGTAGACGTGGCACTCACGCACCCGGCGGGCTATGAGCTGGGCGTACTGCGCGCCGAAGTCAACGACCAGAACGGTGTCAAACCCACCAGGTGCGGACACACCTACCCCTTCCACCAGGGTGTTTCCCCGTGTAGCGGCAAAGTTTAGTTCGCCCGCCGTAAAGCGGTGGACCGGTTGGCGCGCCGGGTGCTCACCGCGCCCGGCCGGCCGGGCCCGGCGACGGCCCGGTCTCGGCCGACGAGCCGGCCGCTGACCCGGCATCGGGTTCCGCTCCGGGCTCCGGCTCGGACTCCGGCTCGGGTTCCGGCTCGGGGCGCGGGGTGACCCGGAGGCGGGCGATGCGGCGCCCGTCCATCTCGTTGACCGTGATGGTGTAGCCGGGGATCTCCACCGCGTCGCCCGGCGCCGGGAGCTCGCCGAGGGCGGCGAGCACGTAGCCCGCGACGGTCTCGTACGGCCCTTCCGGCAGCCTGATCGTGGTCTGCTCGGCGAACTCGTCCAGGTTGAGCAGGCCGTCCACCTCGACCTCGCCCTGCGGCAGCTTGGTGGCCGGGGCCTCGCCGGAGTCGTACTCGTCCCAGATGTCGCCGACCAGCTCCTCGACCAGGTCCTCCAGGGTGACGATGCCGGCCGTGCCGCCGTACTCGTCGACCACGATGGCCAGGTGCGCGCGGTCCCGCCGCATCTCCGACAGTGCGGACAGCACCCGCTTGCTGATCGGAAGCTGCTTGACCGGGCGGGCGACGTCGCCCACCTGCGTGGGCTGGCCCGGCTGGACGGCCAGGCCCAGGCCCAGCAGGTCCCGAACGTGCACGAAGCCGATCACGTTGTCGTAGGAGTCCTGATAGACGGGGAAACGCGAGTGCGGCGCCGCCGCCACGGTCTTCACCGCCTCCGTGATCGGGGTGTCGGTGGCCAGGAACTCGACCTCGGTCCGGGGCACCAGCACCTCGCGGAGCTGGCGCTTGCCCGCGTCGAAGACCTCGCTGACGATGAACCGCTCATCCGCGCTGAGCAGCTGGTTGCCGGTTACCAGGTCGCGCAGCTCCTCCTCGGTTATCACCCCCCGGCCGACCTTCGGGTCGCCGCCGAGCAGCCGGACGACCAGGTTTGTCGATTGGGACAGTAGCCAGACCACCGGCCGGGCCGCCACGCTGATCCGGTCCAGCACCGGCGCCGCGAACAGCGCGATCGATTCCGAACGCTGCAGGGCGATCCGTTTCGGCGCGAGCTCACCGAGCACCAGGCTGAAGAAGGAAATCCCCACCGTGACCGCGGCGAGCGAGAGGGTCGAGGCGAGTCCGCTGGACAGGCCGTCATGCAGCAGCGCCGTGCGCAGGTCGCCGGCCAGCGTGGCCGCGGCGAAGGTACCGGACAGCAGCGTCGCGACTGTCACCCCGATCTGCACCGCGGACAGGAAGCGGTTGGGGTCCTGGGCCAGCCGGGCGGCCCGCTGCCCGCGCTTGCCGCGCTGGCTGATCGCGCGGACCTGACCCTCACGGAGCGAAACGATTGCCATCTCGGCGGCGGCGAAGAAGCCGCCCACGAACACGATGAGGAGGACGATGAGAATGTCCCAGGGGACCTGGCTCACGTCTTGCTTCCCAGCCTCGGTATTCCGCCGCCGGGCGGGCGTGGCTGCCCGGTCCCCGCCGCGGCGCATTCGCACGGTGCGTGCGCACAGTCTACGCAGCACGCCGCGACGCGGGCGAGCATCGGCCGTCGCCCCGGCGGGGTACGCGGAGTCCGGGGCTGCACGCTTCGGGTACTGTCGGTCCGGCGTGCGCCGGGCAAGCTCAAGGACCTTGCGGTCCTCAGCGTGCGGATTAACGACATCGCGGCGAAGGTGGCGGCGCGAAGGCTTCGGGAGGCCGGATGAGACTGCTGGTCACAGGCGGTGCGGGCTACATAGGAAGCGTGGTGGCCGCGCAGCTGCTGGAGGCCGGTCACCAGGTCGTCGTGCTGGACGACCTGTCCACCGGGCACGCGGACGCCGTGCCATCCGGCGCCGTCTTGGTGCGCGGCACGATCAGGGACGCCGCGGACGTGCTCGCCGGGGGCATCGACGCGGTGCTGCACTTCGCGGCCAAGTCCCTGGTCGGCGAGTCGGTGGCGCAACCCGGCTTGTACTGGTCGAACAACCTGGGCGGCACGCTCGCGCTGCTGGAGGCGATGCGAGTCAGCGGAGTGCGCAGCATCGTGTTCTCGTCCACTGCCGCGGTGTACGGCGAGCCGGAACACATCCCGGTCACCGAGACCGACCCCGCCCGGCCGGCCAACCCGTACGGGGCGAGCAAGGCCGCGGCCGATGAAATCCTGCACGAATACGCTCGCCTGCACGGGCTCGGCGGGGTGAGCCTGCGGTACTTCAACGTAGCCGGGGCCTACCGCGCCCCCGACGGCGGCTGGCTGGACGAGCGGCACTCCCCCGAGACCCACCTGATCCCGACCATCCTGCAGGTCGCCCGGGCCGGCGCGGAGTTCAAGATCTTCGGCGACGACTACCCGACGCCGGACGGTACCTGCGTGCGGGACTACATTCACGTGGCCGACCTGGGCCGGGCGCACCTGCTCGCGCTCGGCGCCTGCGCGCCCGGACAGCACCGCGTGTACAACGTCGGTGACGGCACCGGGTTCTCCAACCGCGAGGTGCTCACCATGTGCCGCGAGGTGACCGGCGCGGCCATCCCGGCCGTGACGGCTCCGCGCCGTCCCGGGGACCCGGCGGTGCTGGTGGCCTCCTCGGCCCGCATCCACGACGAACTGGGCTGGAAGCCGGAACAGGACCTGCGGACGATGGTCGCCGACGCCTGGGCGGCCATGCGCGCGGCGACCGGGTAAACATGCGTGCGGCGCAGGGCGCGGCGGCGGCCCGGTGGTTCCGCGACTGCTACGGCAGCGATCCGGCCGGAGTGTGGCACGCGCCGGGCCGGGTGAACCTGATCGGCGAGCACACCGACTACAACGAGGGCTACGCGCTGCCGTTCGCCCTGGCCCAGGGCGTGCGAGCGGCCGCCGGACGCCGCGACGACGGCGTGCTGGAGCTGTGCTCGCGGCAGGCGCCCGGGGCCCCCGTACGGGTGGAGGTCGGGTCGCTGATGCCAGGGGGGAAGCCTGGCTGGGCCGGCTACGCCGCCGGAGTGGCCTGGTCCCTGCGGGAAGCCGGGTACGCCGTCGGCGGGGCTCGGGTGGCCATCGACGCCGACCTGCCGCAGGGGGCGGGGCTGTCGTCCTCGGCGGCGCTGGAGTGCGCCATCGCGGTCGCCCTGACCGGCCTGTACGGGGTCGCGATCGCACCGCCCGAGCTGGCCCGGCTGGCCCGTCGCGCCGAGAACGACTTCGTCGGCGTGCCCACCGGCATCATGGACCAGTCCGCGTCCCTCGAATGCACCCGCGGCCACGCCCTGCTGCTCGACTGCAGATCGCTCGCCACCGTCCAGGTGCCGCTCGACCTGCCCGCCGCCGGGGCGGAGCTGCTGGTGCTGGACACCAGGGCGCGGCACGAGCACGCGGGCGGCTCCTACACCAGCCGCCGCCGGGCCTGCGAGCAGGCCGCGGCGCTGCTCGGCGTGCCGGCGCTGCGGGATGTCACCGATCTCGCCCAGCTGGACCGGCTGCCGGACCCGGTGCTGCGCCGCAGGGCCAGGCACGTCGTCGCCGACAACCAGCGGGTGCTCGAGGTCACCGGCCTGCTGCGGTCCGGCGACGTCGCGGAGGTGGGCCCGGTGCTGACCGAGTCGCACCGGTCTCTCCGCGACGATTTCGAGGTCTCCTGGCCGCAGGCTGACGTGGCGGTCGACGCGGCGACGGCCGCCGGGGCGCTCGGCGCGCGGATGATGGGCGGCGGGTTCGGCGGATCGGTGATCGTCCTGGTGCCGGCCGGGCGGGCGGCGCGGGTCATGGCGGCGGTCGGCGCGGAGTACGACCGCCGGAACTGGCCGGCCCCCGCGCTGGTGCCTGCGGCCGCCGAGGCCGGCGCGTACCTGATGACCTGACGCGGCCGGTGCCGAGAGCCATTTTCTGCGCGCCGCGATCCGAACATGGGGTTTTCAGACCGGCACAAACTGGCAGGATGACGGCATGGGGCTGTATGACGATGCGCTCGCGCTGGCGCCGGAGCTGTCCGAGCTACGCCACTGGCTGCACCGAGAGCCGGAGATTGGCCTGGACCTGCCCCGCACCCAGGCCAAGGTGCTGGCCGCGCTCGACGGGCTGCCGGTCGAGATCACCCTGGGTCGCGCGCTGAGCTCGGTCACCGCCGTGCTGCGCGGCGCGCACCCGGGCCGGACGGTGCTGCTGCGCGGCGACATGGACGCCCTGCCCGTCACCGAGCGCACCGGGCTGCCGTACGCGTCCGAGGTCGACGGGGCGATGCACGCCTGCGGTCACGACCTGCACACCACCATGCTGGCCGGGGCCGCGCGGCTGCTCTGCGCGCGGCGCGGTGATTTCACCGGGAACGTGATCTTCATGTTCCAGCCGGGCGAGGAGGGCTGCGCGGGCGCGAAGCACATGATCGAGGAAGGGGTGCTCGACGCCGCGGGCGAGCGCCCGGCCGCCGCGTATGCCCTGCACGTGATGTCCGCCGAGCTGCCGCTCGGTGTCATCACCTCCCGGCCCGGCCCGGTGCTGGCCGCCGCGGACAAGCTCGAGGTCACCGTGCACGGCCGCGGCGGGCACGCCGCCACGCCGCATCACGCCGCCGACCCGATCCCGGCGGCCTGCGAGATGGTCACCGCGCTGCAGACGTTCGCCACCCGCCGGTTCGACGTCTTCGATCCGGTCGTGATCACGGTAGGCAGCTTTCACGCCGGGACGGCCGACAACATCATCCCCGACGACGCCCGGTTCCTGGCCACGATCCGCTCCTTCTCAGCCGAGGCCAGGGCCCGGGTTAGGGACGGCTCAGCCCGCCTGATCCGCGAGATCGCCGAGGCGCACGGCCTCACCGTCACCACGGATTACCTGGACGGGTACCCGGTCACGATGGCCGACCAGTCCGAGGCGGCGTTCGCCCAGCACGCCGTGGCCGCGCTGTTCGGCCGTGAGCGATTCGACCCGCAGAAGTTCCCGATGACGGGCGCGGAGGACTTCTCCTTCGTGCTCGAGAGGGTGCCGGGCGCGTTCATGTTCATCGGCGCCTGCCCGCCGGACCGAGTGCCCGCTACCGCCCCGTTCAACCATTCGGCCGAGGCGGTATTCGACGACGCGGTGCTCAGCGACGGCAGCGCGCTGTACGCCGAGCTCGCGCTGCGCAGGCTGACCGCGAGCTGAGCCGCGCGACCGGATTTTCCGGCCGGGGCGGCTCTCGACAGAGAGGGGGTAACGGACATGAGCCCGATTTCCCGTGGCTTCCACGGCCGGCGCCGCCAGGCGCCCGCCGGCCGGGTGCCGCCCGGCCAGTACGTGACCGAGGATTTCCCGGTCCTTTCGGCCGGGCCGACACCGCATACGGCGCTGGCGAACTGGACGTTCTCCATCGCGAGCGGCGGCGCCTCGAAGAGCTGGACCTGGGACGAGTTCCGGGCGCTGCCCACGGAGAACGTCATGGTCGACGTCCACTGCGTGACGCGCTGGTCCAAGCTTGATACGCACTGGCAGGGCGTGTCCGTGGACACGCTGCTGGAGCAAGTCGAGCACGACGCCGAGTACGTGCTCCCGTTCTGCGACGGCGGCTACACGACCAACCTGCCGATAGCGGACGTGACCGGTGGGCAGGCCTGGGTGGCGTTCGGTTACGAGGGCGAGCCGCTCCACCCAGAGCACGGCGGGCCCGCGCGGCTGCTCGTCCCGCACCTGTATTTCTGGAAGAGCGCGAAGTGGGTGCGCGGGTTCCGGCTGAGCGATACCGACGAGCCGGGCTTCTGGGAAACCTACGGCTATCACATGTACGGAGATCCATGGCTGGAACAGCGGTACGCAGGCGACTGACCTGGCAGCTCAGCACGGTCGGCTCGCTGACCGACGAGACGGCCGCGGTGCGCACGATCCGGCTGGACGTGCCGGACTGGCCCGGCCACCGGGCCGGACAGCACCTGGACGTCCGGCTCACCGCGGAGGACGGTTACCGCGCCGAGCGCTCATACTCGATCGCCTCGGCTCCCGGTGAGCCGGTGGAGATCACGGTCGAGCGGCTCGACGACGGCGAGGTCTCGCCCTACCTCACCGAGGAGCTGCGGGCGGGCGACGAGCTTGAGCTGCGCGGCCCGATCGGTGGCTACTTCGTCTGGGACCCCGCAGACGGCGGCCCGCTGCTGCTGCTGGCCGGAGGCTCGGGGATCGTCCCGCTCCGGGCGATACTGCGGCACCGGGAACGGACCGGCAGCACCGTCCCGGTCCATCTGCTCTATTCCTCCCGCTCCTGGGAGGACGTGATCTACCGCGACGAGCTCGACGCGATCAAGGACGGGGTCAAGGTGATCCACACGCTGACCCGCCGGCAGCCGCCGGACTGGACCGGCTACGCACGTCGGGTCGACGCGCAGATGCTGGCCGAGGTGGCTTGGCCGGCCGGCCAGAGCCCGCTGGCCTACGCCTGCGGCCCGACCAGTTTCGTCGAGGCCGTCGCGAGCGGCCTGGTCGGACTCGGCTACCCGGCGCAGCGGGTAAAGACCGAGCGGTTCGGCGCCACGGGAGGCCCATGATGGAAGCACTGGACGGTAACGCGATCGGCGGGCTGCTGCTCGAGGTGTTCGGCACCGAGATGACCACCGCCGTGGGCACCTGCGTCTACTGCGGCGACACCGGCCCGGTGGCCGAGCTCGTCGTGTACCGGCCCGGGCTGGGCACCGTGGTGCGCTGCCGCGTCTGCGGGCGCGTGCTCATGGTGTTCACCCAGGTCCGGGGCATCACCTGCGTGGACCTGCAAGGCCTCGCCGCGCTGAACTAACCGAACGCGGCCGGCTCGTGCCGTGCGCGGGGACGGCCGTCTCATCCGGGGATCGGCCACCCGTGGCCGTGCGGTTCCCGGCCCGGCGGGGCGGTCCTAGCGCGCGACCAGCGCGAGGATGATGTCCCGGATCCGGTCGGGCGGCAGCGCGCAGGTGGCGTCGCCGACCGACAGCTCGACCTTCTGCACCCGGGGATCGACTGTGGTCATGGCCTGCGGCCAGACCCAGATCCCCTGCTCCTCAGCCAGCCGGCGGGCGGCCGCGGCGTAACCGTCCCGGGTCGTGTCCAGCAGCAGGTGCATCATCGAAGCCTGCGGCGGGTCGGGCACGACCCGAACGCCCGTGGCGTCGGCGAGCGCGGCCGCGATCGCGCGGGCGTGGCGGAGGTAGGCGGGCATCAGCGGCAGCCGGCGCCGCAGGCAGCTCAGCGCCGACGCGGCATTCGGCCACAGGCCGAACAGGGTGCCGCCCATGCGCTGCCGCCACTCCCGCGCCTCGGCGATGACGTCCGCGGGTCCGGCCAGGCAGCAGCCCGGCAGCGCGCCGATGCCCTTGTAGAACGACACGTACACGGTGTCGAAGAGCGCGGCGATCTCGGCCGGGGGGCTGCCGTACCCGGTGGCTGACTCCCACAACCGGGCACCGTCGAGATGCGCGGCGGCTCCGCGGTCGTGCGCCCATTCGACCTGAGCCTGCAGGTCGGCCCAGACGGGCTGCTGGCCACCGAGATCGCGCTGCGGCAGCTCGATCAGCAGCGCGCCGGGCGGCTCAGTGATCACGGTCAGGTCTTCGAGGGTCATCAGCCGGTGCAGCTCCCCGGCCGGGCGGCCGGTCAGGCCGTGCAGGCGCTGGTAGCCCTGTCCTTCGTGCCGATCCAGGTGACACATGGGGTGGAAGATGACCGTCCGGCGCTGCCGCCGGTCCGCGTGCACCCGCAGCGCCGACTGCTGGGCCATCGTGCCGCTGGGCCAGAAGGCGGCGGCCGGCTTGCCGAGCAGCCCGGCGATCTCCGCCTCCAGTTCGGCTACGACCCCGCCGTCGCCGTACCGGTCGGGCACGGTGTCGGCGGCAATGCCGGCCAGCAGCCCGGCCGCGGTCACCGGGCCGTGGCCGCCCAGGAAAACGGTGCACTGGTCGCGGAGCGCGACCTCGTCGGCCAGGGATGTCCCGGCGGGGGCGGGCACGGCTGGCGGTCCGGCTCAGAGGCTGGCGACGTCGGCCTGCTTGGCCCGGACCGCCTCGGCCGCCTCGCGCAGCGCGGCGAGCTCGGACTCGGTCAGGTCCCGCTCCACCACCCGGATCACGCCCGCGGCGCCGATTTCCGCCTCGACCCCGAGGTAAACGTCGCTGATGCCGTACTCACCCTCCATCCACGCGCATACCGGCAGGACCGCGTGCGCATCCTCGGCTACCGCGCGCGCCATCCGGGCCGCCGCGGCCGACGGGGCGTAGTAGGCCGAGCCGGTCTTCAGCAGCCGAACCACCTCGGCGCCGCCGTCCCTGGTCCGTTGCACGAGCAGGTCGATGTCGGCCGCCGGCAGCAGGTCGGTCAGCGGCTGCCCGTCGACGGTGCATGCCGAGGGCACCGGGACCATCGTGTCGCCGTGCGACCCGAGGGTCAGCGTCCGGACCGAGCCGACCGGCACCCCGAGCCGTTCGGCGACGAAATGACTGAACCTGGCGGTGTCGAGCATGCCCGCCTGGCCCATCACCCGGCGCGGGGGGAACCCGGTCACCTTGTCCGCCAGCGCGGTCATCTCGTCGAGTGGGTTGGAGACCACGATGAGGACGGCGTCGGGCGCGTGCTTGACCACGTTCTCCGCGACGCTGCGCACGATCTTCGCGTTGACCTCGATCAGGTCCATCCGGCTCATGCCCGGCTTGCGCGGCAGGCCCGCGGTGATGATCACGATCCGCGAGCCGGCAATCGCCTCGTACCCCTCGCCGTCCGGACCGGTGGTCTGGCCGGTGACCTTGGTCTCGAACCCCTCGACCGGGCGGGACTGGTTCATGTCGAGCGCGATGCCCTCGGGCCTGCCCTCGATGATGTCGGTGAGCACGACCTCGTCGAAGATGTCGTATTCCGCGAGCCGCTGGGCGGTGGTCGACCCGTAGAAGCCGGCCCCGACGACGGTTACCTTCCCTGTGCGGGCCATGTCCGGTGTTCTCCTTAGGAAGTGTGCGCGACGGGACGGCTACCCGGCGACGTCGTCCATCACGACGCGGAGGTTCTCATCGAGCGCGCTGAGGAATTCCTGCGTGGTCAGGTAGGGGGTGTCGCCGCCGACGAGCAGGGCGAGGTCCTTGGTCATCTTGCCGCTCTCCACGGTCTGCACGCACACCCGCTCCAGCGCATCGGCGAAGGCCGTCACCCGGGGGGTGCCGTCCAGCTTGCCGCGGTGTGCCAGGCCGCGTGTCCAGGCGAAGATCGAGGCGATCGGATTCGTCGAGGTCGGCTTGCCCTGCTGGTACTGCCGGTAGTGCCTGGTCACCGTGCCGTGCGCGGCTTCCGCCTCGACGATGCGGCCGTCCGGGGTCATGAGCACGCTGCTCATCAGCCCGAGCGAGCCGAACCCCTGGGCCACGACGTCCGATTCGACGTCGCCGTCGTAGTTCTTACAGGCCCAGACGATGCCGCCCTCCCACTTGAGCACCTGGGCCACCATGTCGTCGATCAGCCGGTGCTCGTAGGTGATCCCCGCCGCCTCGAACTCGGCCTTGAACTCGGCCTCGAAGATCTCGGCGAACAGGTCCTTGAACCGGCCGTCGTAGGCCTTGAGGATAGTGTTTTTCGTGGACAGGTAGAGCGGGTAGCGGCGGTCGAGCGCGTATCGCATCGTCGCCCGGGCAAAGTCGCGGATCGACTGGTCGAAGTTGTACATGCCCATGGCCACCCCCCCGCCGGTGAACCTGGCCACCTCCAGCTCGATCGGCCGGCCGGCGTCGTCCGGGGTGTAGGTGATCGTGACGGTGCCGGGCCCGGGGACCACGAAGTCGGTGGCGCGATACTGGTCACCGTGGGCGTGACGCCCGATGACGATGGGCTTGGTCCAGGTCGGTATCAGCCGCGGGATGCTGGACACCACGATCGGCTCGCGGAAGACGACGCCGCCGAGGATGTTACGGATGGTGCCGTTCGGCGAGCGCCACATTTTCTTCAGGCCGAACTCCTCGACGCGGGCCTCGTCCGGGGTGATCGTGGCGCACTTGACGCCCACCCCGACGGCCTTGATGGCGTTGGCCGCGTCCACCGTCACCTGGTCATCGGTGGCGTCCCGGTGCTGGATGGACAGGTCGTAGTAATCAAGCTCGATATCCAGGTAAGGCAGGATCAGCTGGTCCTTGATGTACTGCCAGATGATCCGCGTCATCTCGTCGCCGTCTAGCTCGACGACGGGATTGGCTACCTTGATCTTGGGCATGCCGCCGTTTTCCCTTCCCACGCTGGTCGGGCCGCGCCGTTACCTGGCCCTGCCGTCTGCCAGGCTACCGGTGCGGTCCGGGACGTCCTGCAGCCGGTGAGGCCGCTGGGTTGCGATCGGATCAGTGGCTCGTCACGGTGTCGGGAGCACCAGGACCGCGGCCATAATGCCCGCACCGAGACTCGCCAGGGCCAGGACATCGAGCACGCGGCGGCGCGAGACGAGCAGGCCGGCCGCCCGCTCGGGCAGCACGAGCCGCAGCACGGCCGCGGCCAGCAGCGCGGACGCCACCGTGAGCATGCCCGCCTGGACGTGCCGGAGATCGCCCAGCGCTACCCAGGCCAGGCCGCCCGCGGTCGCGGCCAGCACGATCGCGTAGGGCAGATTCGCCCAGCGCGGCGTCCTGGCCCGGGCCGGCGCCTCCGCGGTGCCCGCCGCCGGGGTCACTGGTACCGCGCCAGCGTCGGGGACGGCCGTGGCGTCCGCCACCGCTGGGGAGTCCGCGGCGGTAGCGGCCGTGGCGGCCGTGGCGGCAGCCGGGGCGTCCGATTGCTCACCCTGTCCGGTCAGAACGGCCTTGTCCACGCAACGATCTTATCGCCGTGCCGCAAGGCTGGCCGGACGCGACGCCGTAACTGCCCCGGGGTGGCGTCCTGCCTGATTGATCACTCAATCCGTAGCGCGGATCTGGGTACGACCAGGCGCGCAGGGGGTAACTCGAACGTGAGAGGTATGTCACCGGACGTTGCCGGGAGGGCCCGACGTGGACAGGCCGTACATTCGCATCGAGGACACCGGAGAGGTCGTCCAGCTGGACGCGAACGTGACCACGGTGGGCCGTGGCAGCTCGGTGGACGTCCAGTTGCGCGATCTCAGCGTTTCCAAGCTGCACGCCGAGATCATCTGCCGGGGCAGCTACGCATACGTGGCCGACCTCGGATTATCGCGCAACGGGACCAGGGTCAACGGCCGTCCCGCGGCCCGCCGGGTGCTCGAGGACGGCGACGTGCTCAGCTTCGGATCCGCCCGCTGCCGGGTGGGCGGGCTCGCTCGCGAGGACATCACGGCCGAGGTCGAACTGCGCAAGCAGGCGGCGCCCGAGCTGACCCGCCGTGAGCGCGACGTGCTTAATTCGCTGTGCCGGCCTGCTCTCTCGGACGAGGCATTCGTGGCCCCGGCCACGGCCCGCGAGATCGCGACCGACCTCGTCGTCACCGAAGCCGCGGTCAAGCAGCACCTGCTGCGCCTGTACCAGAAGTTCCGCATCGCCGAGGGCTCGAACCGCCGGACCAGGCTGGCCAACGAGGTGGTCGCGCTGGGGCTCGTCCGGCCGCTGCCACTACCGGGCCGCGCCGAGCCTCCGGCCGCCGACCCGCCGCAGGCGGCAGCAGCGGGGCGGGCCGGCGCGACACCTTCCGGCGAGCCGATCGCCGCGGACCGACCGCCGCCACGGAACGCGCCTCCCCCGCGGAACGCCAGCCGCGAACGCATCCCCGACCGCCAGGCAAGCTAGCGCCCAGCCGCCGAACGCCCGCGCGATTTGATGATCATCGCGACTTTGCCCCGCCTCGAGCCTGGAATCGGGACCAGCCGCCCCCGGAACCCGGTCGCCGGTGCTCAGTGAATCGCGCCGGGGGTAGGGACTGGACGCATAGCATTGCTATGCCTAGAATTACTTAGTATGAATCGGGAGCGACTCAAGGGACATCTTGACCTGCTGCTGCTGTCGGTGCTCGCGGCCGGGCCGGCCCACGGGTACGCGATCATCTCCGCGCTCCGGGACCGCAGCGAGGGAACGTTCGACCTGCCGGAGGGCACGATCTACCCGGCACTGCACCGGCTCGAGGACGCGGGCCTGCTCAGCAGCCGCTGGGCCGACGCGGAGGGTCGGCGGCGCCGTATCTACGCCCTGACCAGCAAGGGGGCGGCCGCCCTGGCCACCGAGCAGACGCAGTGGCGGCACTTCGCCCGGGGAGTCCAGGCCGTGCTGGCGTGGTCGGCATGAGCACGCCGGGCGACCCTGTCGAGGAATACCTGGACCTTCTCTACACCCGGCTGCATGCCTCGCCGCGCCAGGCCAGGCGGGTCCTCGCCGAGGCGGAGGACCACCTGCGCGAGGCGGTGGCCGAGGGGCTGTCGGCCGGGATGACCGAACGCGAGGCCCAGGAGGCGGCGATCTCCAGCTTCGGCTCGGTGCGCGCGGTGGTGCGCGCGCATGACGCCCGGCTCAGGCGGTTCCCGGCTCTGGCCGTACTGGGTGACCTGGTCATGTCGGCCTGCATGCTGGCTGGCACCGGCCTGGTCGCGATCGGCCTCAGCGGCCTGGTGGCGCAGGCCATGAACGCGGCGTTCGGACCGCGGTTCGTCGGCGCGATCCCCGGTGCGGCCAGGTTCACCGCGGCCACCTGCCGGTCCTGGCTCGCGGACAACCCGGGCGCGCACAACTGCACCCAGGCCGCGATCCTGGAGACCAGCGGTGACGCGGTACGGCTGCGGCTGCTGGCCGGGATCGCGGGCCTGGTCCTGCTGGTCGCCTGCCACCTGGCCCGCCGCTACTGGTCCGCTGCCGTACTGCCGGACGGCTTCCTGCCCACGGTCGCGGTGAGCCTGTTCGGCCTGGCCGGCCTCGGCCTGGCCTGGCTCGCAGCGAACCAGGGCGTGATGGGTGTCAGCGCAGGCCCCGGCTTCTACCTGAGCGGTGCGATCGTGTCGCTGGCCGTGGCCGCGGTATATCTCCCGGCACTGCGCCGGACGCTGCTCCAGCACGCGCGCGGCTGACCGCTGGATGCGACCGCTGGGACGGGCGGCCGGGCGCTGCCGCGCTAAAGATGGTGCAGGTGGTAGGCGACCTGGTCGGCGAGGTGGCGCAGGCCCGGCATGTGCCAGCTGAATCCGGTCGTCAGTGGCCAGATGAGGTGGGGCCGGGTGACCGCTGCCCCGGCCGCTCCGACGGCCAGCACGCCGAGCAGGATCACGGCCAGCGCGGCCGGGACGCGGGTGCGCGCCACCGCACCGAAGAGCCGGCCCAGCTGCCGCCGCGGTTTGCCCGAGCCCAGCCCGAAGCCGTAGAAGGCCACGAACGCGCCGGCCGCGTACGCGCCCGCGGCCGGGTACGGGTTCGCGTGCACGGCGATGATCGTCACGGCCGCCGCGGCCGCGGCGCAGGTCAGCGCCAGCGGCGCGAGCAGGACGGTGGCGACCAGCGCGCGAAACAGCGACCACGGGGCGGTGGCCACCATGACGGGCACGTCGCTCGCCCGGCTTCCCCGGGCCGACCGCCGCCTGGTCAGGCCGCCATGCGCCCGGTCGGCCGTGCGCAGCAACAAGATCACGACCGTGGCGACGATGGTGCCCGCGATCGGGAGCAGCACGCTGGCGGCCACGGCGATCGCCATCGTGAGCAGGGCCAGCAGCCGCCGCATGCCGAGCTGGGCCTGGATGCTCGCCTGCCGCCTGACCGGGGTCATCGACGCCGGGGCGGCCGCCTTCTGGTCGGCCCTGGCCGCCGCTCGCCCGGCCGGAGCCGCGGCCGCCGCGGGATACCGCACCGGAGGCAGCAGATCGGCGACGCTGTCGCGCCTGGCCACGGCGGGCAGCGGCTGCGTCCCGGGACGGAGCGCGAGGCAGGCCTCGGCCGGCGTCGACGGTCCTACATCCGCGGCCGGGCCGTCCACCATGGTTCCGGGCGCGGCCGCTCCCCCGTAGGCGACGGCGGAGGCCGCGACGGCCCGCGCCGGACCCGCGGCGCCGGCGCCGTAGCCGCCGCGGCCGGCCCTGTAGGCGCCGCGCGATCCGGGCGCCATCGCCCGGCCGCCCGCCGGCAGATCCGGGCCGGACAGGTCGATCGCGGCGCACTCCGTGCTGAGCTGCGCCGCCGAGGGCCGGGCCGCCGGATCCCGGCTGAGCGCGGCGGCCAGCGGCGGAATCAGCTTGGCCGGGACCCCGTCCAGGTCCGGCTTCCCGGAGACGATCCGGTAGAAGATGGTCTCGTACGAACCGGTTCCGAACGGCGGGCGGCCGGTGGCCGCGAACGCCACCGTGCTGGCCCAGGAATGCACGTCGGCCGACGGGCCGGACGGCAGGCCCTCGACGACCTCGGGCGCCAGGTACCCGGGGGTGCCCATGAACATGCCCGCCTGGGTGATCCTGGTCACGTCCGGCGCGTGCGCGATGCCGAAGTCGATCACCACCGGCACGCCGCCGGCCATCACCACGTTCCCCGGCTTGAGATCGCGGTGCACGACGCCGGCGGCGTGCACCGCCGCCAGTCCCTCGGCCAGTCCCCAGGCGAGCCGCTCGAGCGCGGGCCCGCGCAGCGGGCCGTCCTGCCGCACCTTCTGGTCCAGTGACGGGCCGGCCACGTAGCGCGTAACCACGTAAGGCACCTGGCCGGTCACGTCGGCGTCGATGACCTCGGCCACGAAGGGACTGCGCACCCGGCGCATGGTGTTGAACTCACGGCCCAGCCGGCGGCGCGCATCCGGGTCGTCGGCCACGCCGGGACGCAACACCTTGATCGCGACCGCCCGGCCCTCGTTGTCCCGGGCCAGGTGCACGACGCCCATGCCGCCTTCGCCGATCACGTCGAGCAGGCGATAGGGGCCAAGCCGGTCCGGCATCGGGCTCTGTGCGGGCATCGCATCGCCACCCTACGGGAAGGCCGCCTGGCGTGAACGCGGTCCACGGAAGGCCGCCCTTTGGGAAGGCCCATCTAATGTGACGAATGAGGGCGCTGGCAAGTTACCCGGCAAACCAGATTCCTGGTATCCGCAGTGCCCGGGAGCCGACGCCGATCACGCCGCCCCCTCAGTTTCCAGCGATCAGGCGGCGCAATACCTGCGCGGCCTGGGCGTTCTGGTCGGCGTAGGCAACCAGCGCCTTCGCCAGCTCGGCCGCCCACTCGGCCACCTGCACCTGCCGCCGGGACAGCACGACGCCGCGGACCTCCCGGCATATCTCCGCGACCGGCTGACCGCGCCGCACGGCCAGCGTCAGCATCTGATCGCCCAGCCTGACCGTGATCTTGGCCACCTCACCGGGCCGCCCGCGCATCCGGTCCGACACCGACCGTTCCCGGTCCACGGTGACGACCCCCTCCGGCAGCGCATCGCCGAGCGAGTCGGTCAGCACCCGCGCGTAGACGGCGACATCCGCGCTGTCGGCCCTCAGCGCGGCGGCGACCAGGTCGAGCGAGAGATCGTCGCCAGGCTCGGTCATGTTGGCTCCGTTCGTGTCCCCGGACCTCGTCACCGCCCGGAGAATGTGGCCTTCCCCGGACCATTCTCGACGAAACTGCGCATGCCGGCGCGCTGGTCCTCGGTGGCGAAGAGCCCGGCAAAGTGCAGTCGCTCGATCTCCAGGCCGGCGTCGAGGCCTACCTCAAGACCTTCGTCGATGGCCTGTTTGGCGGCGCGCAAAGCCAGGGCGGGCCCGGACGCGAACCGGCCGGCCAGCTCCGCCGCGGCCTGGTACACGCCCTGGTCGGGCACCACGCGATCGGCCAGGCCGATGGCCAGCGCCTCCGGCGCGGCCACGAACCGGCCGGTGTAGACGATGTCCTTGGCCCGGGCCGGGCCGATCAGGCGGGGCAGCCGCTGCGTCCCGCCCGCGCCCGGGATGACGCCCAGCAGGATCTCCGGCTGGCCGACCTTCGCTCCCTCGCCGACGACCCTGAAGTCCGCGCAGAGGGCCAGTTCCAGGCCGCCGCCGAGCGCATAGCCGGTGATCGCGGCCACAACCGGCTTGGGGATCTTCGCGATCGCGGTGAAGGCCGCCTGCAGCCGCCGGGAGTGCGCGGCCATCGTGGCGTAGCTGGCCTCAGCCATCTCCTTGATGTCGGCGCCGGCGGCGAACACCTTGTCCCCGCCGTAGATGACCACGGCCCTGATCTGCCCGTCCGCCGTCACCTGCGCGGCCGCGCCGGCCAGTTCGTCCTGCACCTGGGCGTTGAGAGCGTTCATCGGGGGACGGTCCAGGCGGATGGTGCCCACCGCTCCCTCGGTCTGCACCCGGACGAATTCACTCACGACGGACCTCCAGCGCGGCCAGCGGGAAGCGGAAGATGTCTCAGGCTGTCACAGTGCTCGACGCGCTGGCCACTGACCCCGGCGGATGAGCCCGGTCACCGTAGGTCGCCGTTGGTCATCCCGGCCGGCGCCTCGGGCACCGTGATCAGTCCGAGCTCGGCCCGGCTGGCCAGCAGCGGGTGGCTCGGTAGCACCCGCACCGTGTAACCGAACGGGCCCGCCCGCTGCAGCTCCGCTTCGCCGGAGTACCTCACCGCTCCGGTGACGCCGGGCGACTGCGGGTCCGGCGTGAGCCTCTGGTACGAGGGATCGGTGATCTCGTCGTCGCCGGCGGTCCGGCCGCAGACCAGCTCGACCGCGACGTCGTCCGGGGTGAGGTCGCCGAGGACAATGCTGGCCCGCACCGCCAGCCGGGATCCCAGGCTGGGCTCGGCCGCCTCGGCCTCGACGTGCTCGATCCGGACCCCGGGCCAGGCCTTCACCACCCGCTGCCGCCAGGAGGCGAGGTTCCTCGCCCCCTCGAACGCCGGCTCCCCGCTGGCCAGGGCCCGGGTGCTGCGCACGGCCGGGAGGTAGAGCTCGTTGACGTACTCGCGCACCATCCGCGCGGCCTGCAGCCGGGGGCCGAGCGTGCTCAGCGTATGCCGGACCATCTCCAGCCACCGCCGCGGCAGCCCGTCGGCATCCCGGTCGTAGAACAGCGGCGCCACCGTATGCCCGAGCAGGTCGTAAACCGCGCCTGCCTCCAGATCGTCGCGGCGGCCCTCATCGGCGACCCGGTCCGCGGACGGGATGTCCCAGCCGCTGGCACCGTCGGAGCACTCGTCCCACCAGCCGTCCCTGACCGACAGGTTGAGCCCGCCGTTCAGCGCCGCCTTCATGCCGGAGGTGCCGCAGGCCTCCAGCGGTCGCAGCGGGTTGTTCAGCCACACGTCGCAGCCCTGCACCAGGGCCCGGGCGAGCGCCATGTCGTAGTCCGGCAGGAACACGATCCGGTGCCGGACCTCGGGGTCGTCGGTGAACTCGACCATCTGCTGGATCAGTCGCTTGCCGCCGTCGTCGGCGGGGTGCGCCTTGCCCGCGATGACGATCTGCACCGGACGGTCCGGATCCAGCAGCAGGGCGCGCAGCCGCGCGGGATCGCGCAGCATCAGCGTCAGCCGCTTGTAGGACGGCACCCGCCGGGCGAAGCCGACCGTGAGCACGCCCTCGTCCAGCGCCTCGTCGATCCAGGTCAGCTCCGCGTCCGAGGCGCCGCGCTGGCGCCACGAGGCCCGCAGCCGCTGCCGGATCTGCGCGACCAGGCGCGCCCGCAGCTCGGTCCGGGTGCTCCAGATCCGCTCCGGAACGGCCGCGGCGACTCGGTCCCAGGCGGGCCAGTCCCCCGCGGCCGAGGGGGAGTCCGGCTCCCCGGCGGCCAGCGCGATGATCTCGCCGGACACCCAGCTGGGCGCGTGCACGCCGTTGGTCACCGAGCCGATCGGCACCTCGGCCTCATCGAACCCCGGCCACAGCCCGGCGAACATCTTCCTGCTCACCTCGCCGTGCAGGCGGCTCACCCCGTTCACCCGCTGGGACAGCCGCATGCCCATGACCGCCATGTTGAACATGCCGGGATCGCCGCCGGGATAGGTCTCCGCGCCGAGCGCGAGCACCCGGTCGCACGGCAGCGCCTCGCCGATGGCCTCGTCGCAGAACTGCGCCTCCACCAGGTCGCGCGGGAACCGGTCGATGCCGGCCGGCACCGGAGTGTGGGTGGTGAACACCGTGCCGGCGCGGCAGGCCTCCAGCGCCTCGTCGAAGCTGAGGCCCTGGCCGGCGTATTCGCGGATCCGCTCCAGGCCCAGGAAGCCCGCGTGGCCCTCGTTGGTGTGGAATACCTCGGGCTCCGGGTGGCCGGTGATCGAGCAGAAAGCCCTGACCGCCCGAACGCCTCCGATGCCGAGCAGCAGCTCCTGCCGGAGCCGGTGCTCGCTGGCCCCGCCGTACAGGCGGTCGGTGACCTCGCGCAGCTCCGGCTCGTTGTCTTCGGTGTACGAGTCGAGCAGCAGCAACGGCACCCGGCCCACCTGGGCCAGCCAGATCTGCGCGGCCAGCCGTCGCCCGTCGGCCAGTCCCACGGTGACGTGGACGGGCGCGTCGTCCGCGTCACGCAGCACGGCCAGCGGCAGCCCGTTCGGGTCCATCGACGGGTAGCGCTCCGTCTGCCAGCCTTCCGGCGACAGTGACTGGGTGAAGTAACCGTGCCGGTAGAGCAGGCCCACGCCGATCAGCGGGACACCGAGGTCGCTCGCCGCCTTGAGATGGTCCCCGGCCAGGATGCCCAGCCCGCCCGAGTACTGGGGCAGCGCCGCGGTGATGCCGTACTCGGGCGAGAAGTAGGCGATCGCGGCCGGCCCGGAGCCGTCCCGCGCCTGATACCAGCGCGGGCCGGTCAGGTACTCGTTCAAGTCATCGGATGCCGCCCGCAGCCGGGCGGTGAATTGCTCGTCGGCGGCCAGCTCGTCGAGCCGCTCCGGCGGTACGTCGCCGAGCATGGCCAGGGGATCATGCCCGCTGCGCCGCCACCGGCCCGGGTCGATCGCGGCCAGCAGCTGCCTGCTGCCCGGGTGCCAGGACCACCGCAGATTGAAGATCAGCTCGTGTAGCGGGGCGAGCGGCTCGGGCAGCGCGGTGCGGACGGTGAATCGTCGGATGGCTCTCAAGGGGAAGGCTCCTGGGCGCGGGGGCGTCGCCGTTGGCAGAAGCGAGCATAATCCGGCGGCAAGCCCTGCTTGGCCCGTCTCGGGTAAGAGCCCGCGAGAGCCGGCCGAGAAGCGCCCGGCCGGGCACCGGCCGGGCGCTCCAGCCGGGGCAGCTACCCGGGCGGCTGCATCACCGGCCGGTCACGTGTCGCCCGCGATGGCGTCGACCTCGTCGAGGCTGAGCTCGATGGATGCGGCCGCGATATTGGCCTCGGCGTGCTCGGGCGATCCGGTGCCGGGGATCGGCAGCACCTGCGGTGACCTGGCCAGCAGCCAGGCCAGCACGATCTGCCGCGGGCTGGCGTCGTGGCGCTTGGCCACCTCGGCCACCGCCGGGGTGTCGGCCTGCTGGATCGGCGCCCACGGCAGGAAGGCCAGCTGCTCCAGCTCGCACACCTCCAGTACCGCCTCCGAGGCGCGGTCGGTCGCGTTGTAACGATTCTGCACCGACACCACCGGGGTGATCCGCTGCGCCTGCCGCAACTGGTCCTCGGACACGTTGGAGACACCGATGTGCCGGATCTTGCCCTCGTCCTTGAGCTGGACCAGCGCGCCCAGCGACTCGGCCAGCGGCACCCGGGGATCGGGCCGGTGGAGCTGGTACAGCGGGATCCGGTCCAGCCGCAGCCGGCGCAGGCTGCCCTCGCAGGCGGCGCGCAGGTGCTCGGGCCTGCCGTCGGGATCCCAGCGGCCAGGACCGGGTCGCAGCAGGCCCCCCTTGGTGGCGATGACGAGGTCGTCGGGATACGGATACAGCGCCTCCGCGATCAGCCGCTCGCTGACCTCCGGGCCGTAGGAGTCGGCGGTGTCGATGAAATTGACGCCGAGTTCCAGTACCCGGCGCAGGGTGGCCCTGGCCTGGTCAAGATCAGGCGGGTCGCCCAAGATGCCCGGACCGGTGATCCGCATCGCACCGAAGCCCATCCGGTGCACGACCATGTCGCCGCCGATCTCGATGGTGCCCGCGGCTGCTGCATTGGCCGGAACTGTCATGCGCTACCTCCTGAAGGTCTGCCCCGTCCAGTCTTCCAGCCCGCGATCGCGACCCGCCGGCCAGCCCCGCGCTGCCGCGCGGTCCGCGCGGAGGTAAAACGGATGGGTGCCAGAGCTTCCCGAGGTGGAGACCGCCCGCAGCCTGATCGCCGACCACGCCCTGTACCGGCGCATCGTAGGCGTGGATGACACCGATACGTTCGTCTGCCGGCCGCACTCCCCCGGGCAACTGCGCGACGCGCTCACCGGGCGCACGCTTACCGCGGCCCACCGCCGCGGCAAGACGATGTGGTGCGAGACGTCGGGTGCCGGCCGCTCGACCATCCCCGGTCCCGATCTCGGCATCCACCTGGGCATGGGCGGCCGCATCATCATGGTGTCCGGGGACGGGCGGGCTGCCGAGGGCGGCGGGCCGCGCCGCCAGGGCACGCAGCCGCCCAAGCCCGTGTGGAACCGCTTCGCGCTCGAGTTCGCCGACGGCGGCCGCCTGGTGCTGTTCGACAGGCGCCGGCTGGGACGCGTCCGGCTCAACCCTGACCTTGACGCGCTCGGGCCGGACGCCGGGGAGGTCACGGCGGCGCAGTTCCGCAGCCTGATCATGAAGGGAACGGTCGCCGTCAAGGCCCGCCTACTCGACCAGTCCAAGATCGCCGGAGTCGGGAACCTGCTGGCCGACGAGGCGCTCTGGCGGGCCTCGGTGTCGCCCGCGGCGCGGGCCGGCCAGCTACCGCGCGAGGACGTGGACCGGCTCTACCGTGCGCTGCGGTCCGCGCTCAGATCCGCCATCGCGAAGGGCGGCGTGCACACCGGGGAGGTGATCGCGGCCCGGCATCCTGGCGGGCGGTGCCCGCGCTGCGGTGCCGAGATGGAGCACGGAACGGTCGGCGGCCGGTCTACCTGGTGGTGCTCACGCGAGCAGGCACTGACGGCGGGGGGTCCGGCCAGATAACTTGGGGTCATGCGCGCACGGACCGGATGGCGATCACTAACGGGCTTCGGCTGACATGCACGTCATCGGGGTGGTCTTGCACCCGGAACGTGACTCCGTCCAGGCGGTGGATGCCATCTTGGACTGGGCCGAGCGCAGGCAGATCCAGGTGCTCGGCATCGAGAACGAGATCCGCAGGCTGAACTGCCAGGCGGAAGCGGTCACCGCCACCGAACTCGGCCGGCGCGCGGATCTGGTGGTCAGCCTGGGCGGAGACGGCACCATGCTGCGCGCGATGCGGCTGGCCGACACGCAGCGCGCTCCCGTGCTCGGAGTGAATCTCGGCAAGCTGGGTTTCCTGGCCGAGGTGGACGTCCCCGACCTGCCCGACGCGCTATCGGCCATCGACGATCACGAGTACACGACCGAGCCGCGGCTGGCGGTCGACGCGGTCATCGGCAGCCAGGTGGTCACCGCGTTCAACGATGTGGCCGTGGTCCGCTACCCCGGGCGGCCCACCGGCCTGGTCGCGGTGCGAGCCGCCGGGCACCCGTTCGTCAGCTACGCCGCCGACGCGGTCGTGGTCGCTACGCCCACCGGCTCCACCGCCTACAGCTTCTCGGCCGGCGGCCCCATCGTCAGCCCTTCGGTCGAGGCGCTGCTCGTCACCCCCGCCGCGCCGCATTCGGCCTACAACCGCGGGCTGGTGGTCTCGGTGCAAGACAGCCTGACGCTGGAACTGCTGCCTGCCAGCGGCCGGCTGGCCGTCGAAGTGGACGGGCAGGTCGCGGCCGACGTGGGTGCCGGCGATGCGATCGAACTGCGGCCGCGCCCGGCGGCCGCGCACGTGGTCCGGCTGGGTCGTACCACGTTCTACGAACGGGCCCGGCGCAAGCTGCGGCTGACGGACTCTGCCGAGGTTCCCTTTCCGTCCGATCGGACAGCACGGGTCAGGTCCTGACCGCGGCCCGCCCGGGAACCTGGTGAGGCGCCGGACGTTCGGGCCGAACGTCCGGCGCCTTCGGGCGTGGCCACCGCGGCGGGGTACGGCCGACAACCCACCTCAGTCAGCCGGCGGCGGCGCCTGGTGGAAGCGGGGCGCGGCCATGTTGACCAGGCTGTCGAGCTTGTGCACCCGCTCGTCGTGCCCGATCTGCCGGAGCAGGTCGGCCAGCGAGCCGTACCGGCCGTACTGGGCCGCGTAGGCGCCCGGGTCCTCCTGGGTCTCCAGTTCGGGGTGCTCGGCGACGTAGCGCATGTACTCGTGCTCGGCGTGATCCTCGAAGTCCGCGTTGAGCCGGTAGCTCCATTCGGGCCGGACCAGGAACATGAGCCAGGACACGTGGTAGTAGAAGAATGCGATCAGCCACGGCGCCAGCCGGTGCATCATGAACGACTGCCGCAGGCCGCGACGCTGCACGAGGTCCTGCAGGATCAGCAGGTGCCACTGCTCGTTGTCCTGCTCGGAACGGGTCTCGATGATGCGGTCGAAGATCCGCCGGACCAGCGCGGAACGCCGGCGGTGCCGGGCCAGGGCCAGGTACCCCATCCGTTCCCACGCCTGGTACGGCACCCGGGCGATGAACTCCAGCATGGTGAACTTCACGATCGTGCGGCTCCGGCCGTAGACCAGGTCCATCACCCGGAACAGCGCCCGGGCCAGCAGGCTGTAACGCAGCCGGGGCGCGGTGAGGGTCTCCGCCTGTACC
>DASXLW010000232.1:0-8733 GCA_036496025.1 Streptosporangiaceae bacterium | reverse complement strand
CCAGTTTGCGCAGAAGGAACTGCGGGCCCTCGGGATCAAGACCGTCTACAGCGAGGTCCTGCCCGCAGAACCCTCCGCCTACAAGCCGGCCGCCGACCAGGTGGCCGCGAGTGGCGCCCAGATGGTGGTGCTCGGTTCCCCCGGCGTGCCGTCCGTGAGTGCCTTCGTGCAGGCCTTCCAACAGAAATACAACCCGAAGGTCTTCATCTGCGCGTCAGGGCCAGACCAGGGCACGGCGTTCCTCAGCGCGGTGGGCAAGGCGAACGCCACCGGCATCATGGTGCCCAACGGCTGGTACGGCGCCTACAACAACCCGCTGAGCAACGTGATGGTCAAGGAATACATCGCCAAGTACGGCGGCACCGCCTCAGCCATCAGCGCCGACGTCGCCGAGGCATACTCCGTCGCCGAGGTCGTCGCGGACGCGGTCAAGGCCACCCACGGCACCGACAACAAGAAGATCATCCAGTATCTGCACAGCGGCGTCACCCTGAACACCGTGCAAGGGGCCGCGCACTTCGCCCGCTCGGCCGGAACACGGCGAATGACGCTGCCGCTTTCATCTTCCAGTGGCGGAACGGCAGCTACAAGCAGGTGCTCCCGCTCCACGCGACCGGTTCACATCCAATTATCTACCCGAAGCCGAACTGGGGCAGATGAGCAGGTCGTGGCTGCGCTGGCCGAGCACTACGGCCTCAGCAAGGCCACCGTCACGCGGACGCTGCGCATCCTCGCAGGCGAAGGCTGGTGCGGGTGCTGGCCGGTGAGGCACGGGTCACCGTGGTGCGGAACTGGGGCGCGTTCGTGGCCGAGCGGTGAAGTGCCCGGCAGCCCGAGCCCCGTGATGGGTTGCTCAACCGTGACGGACAGGTCTGGGCGCTGGCTCACGGATGTCAGCCCGCGTTCGCGATGCAGCCCGACTAGAACATCAACCAGACCGTGAAACTGGAGCCGGTGGTCACCGTCTGGTCCATGCTCGGGCCGCTGTTGCGCACCCGCAGGAACGGGCCGGTCTTCACATCCTGGAACGCGATCATGGATCCGGCGGCATTGTCGGTCCATTGCTGGCCGGCGAAGCCAGTGCCGGACCGGCCCTCCGGCCGGCCGAAGCCTGGAGCCATCAGCGGATGCCAGCTGCCCTTACTCGTGCAGATGAGACCGATGACGTTCAGATACGCCAGTAATCCGACCTCTTGCATCGACTGGCGAGCTTGAGGCCTTGAGCTTCCTGTCGCCCGGCCCGACGCCCAGCGGTTCGGGCTGCCCTCCTTGAGCGTGACGACAGGAGAGCAGGTTGCGACGGCGGGCGCGCGGGGAATCATCACCTCGCTGAGCCTGCATGGTCACCTGCCAGTGGACGGGTGCGCCGCTCTTACCCCCAGGGGACTCGCCCGGGCGGCATGGCGATCTGGCGCTCGCGTCTCGACGGTGATCCACCAGCCGGACGGGTCGCCGTGGAAGCTGATCTCCGTGACGAGGCCGCCGTGGTCGGCGGGGCGGCCAGGCGGCGGCCCGCACACGCGCAGCAGTCATCATCTGGTGAGACCCGGTAAGGAGATCGACGCCATTACAGGCAGGTAGTCGGCGTGAGCGAGGGGCCCCGGCTGCTACACCGGGGCCCCTCGCATCCTTTTCGCGGTTCGCTGATAACCCGCAAAAGGTCTGCTGCCTAACGATGAACCTTCAGTGACCGGCCGAACTTCCGGCGGTCACGGGGCGACTACCACCCAGTTGTCGGGCGAATTGCCGGTGGTCACGATCTGGCCCAGTGCCGGACCGCTGTTGGGTACCCGCAGCCACAGGCCGGTCTTCCGATTCTGGTACTGGAACACCCGACCGGACTGGATTACGTTTCTCGTCCACTGCTGGCTGAGGAAGCCGTCGCCGCCGTTCCGCGGCTCCAATGTCACGGCCGCGCCGATGCCGCCGCGACTGGTCAGGGCAAACAGCCCGTTGAGCGAGAGGAAGCTGCGCACACCCATGTGGTTCGTGCCACAAGAGAGCCACCTGGTATTGCGGTTGTTCTTCGTCCTCAGGAACACGGCATCCCCGGTCACGGGATGGTTAGGTGTCCCAATGAAGAAGTTGGTAGACATCAGGCGGATGGTGACTGTAGTGCACGAACCGAGGTTCAGGCTGGCGTGGCTGGCCGTGGTCGCGCCGGCGCTGGCTACACCGACGGTGGCAAGGGCGGTTGCCGCCGCGAGCAGCCCCGCCGCGAGCATGATAATTAATCGTCGCATGATAAATGCTCCCCTTTTGATCTTTCTTCCGGTTCTTTCGTGCGGCTGGGCCGTCGCGCCTGCCTGACCTCCCCTCGAATCCACGAACGGACCGTCAGCAGCGGTAGCAATGCACCCCAATAGGCGACCCGTGCTCCGGACCGTAGGTATGACAAGTGCCGTTATTACTGCACGGCTAATCCCCGTTTTACCTTTTCGTTACCCCAGCTTTACCTTCACGCTTTCCCCATTATCTCCCCAATTAATGCTGTAACCCGCCCATGCAATCCTGTCAACGGCCGGCTAGCAAGGTATAGCTTTCTCGCCAGCTTCGACGAGGTCATGATCGCTAAGAACGCGAAGTCCCACACGACGGTGGGCCCGCTCGAAAAGGCGCCTGCCGACCTGGGCACGCTGTCCGCCCAGTACCTGCCGGCTGACGGTCATCGACCGGCCCGGCATCGACCCGTGCTGCGGCGAGCCCTCGGACAGGTCCTGCCGGTCACGGTCTGCTCAGCTGCTCATACCAGGCTTGGATCTTCTTTCCCGCGCTGTGATTGGCGCCGGGTCCGTCGCGTTCACGCACTTCCATCGCGCCGGCACGCGGAATCCGCTCGGCTGCCGGGCTTGACGTAACGATTGCGAAAGCAGTCGAGATCGTTAGGCAGACGTGCGGCGCCATGGTGCTAGACATGGCCCATGGTCAAGCACGAACGCATCTTGCTCGCGATCCTCGGGTCAACGTCGGTGCTCACCGCCGTAGCCCTGGTCATCGTGGTGCTGGCCGCCGGGGGGCTGATCTTCCGTCAGATCGGAGTGCCGGGCCGGGCCGAGCGGGCGTTCCGGGCGACCGGGACGGCGTGCTTCGCCGCGTTCCTGGCCGGAGTGATCTGCGCCGCGCTGAGCGTGTGGTTCATGATCCGGCAGCACAACACCCTCTATGTGCTGGCGCTGGTTTGCTTCGCGCTGCAGCTCGTCCTGCTCACGCTGGGCGCGGCGCAGGCCTTCACCCAGGCGATCTCCAGAAGCAGGCCGCGGAGCCCCGCGGACGGTGACACGACCGCCGAGCGCGCCGGCCGCCCGGGCCCGGGGACACGGCCGGGTCAGTAGCGGTTCACCAGGGTGATCTCGAAGCTGTATATCTCTGGCCGGTAGGCGTGGTCGGCGAACTCCGCCACCCGGCCCGAATCGTCGTAGCTCGTGCGCTGCATGGTGAGCAGCGGGGCGCTACGCGGTTCGCCGAGCAGCCGGGCGTCGCGGGCCGGGGCCCGGCACGCGCTCATCCGCTGCCGGGCTGCGACCAGCCGGATACCGCCGGCCCGTAGCAGCTCGTACAGGCCGTGGGTCTCCAGTTCGTGATCACTGGGGCGCAGCAGCCACTCCGGCAGCCAGTTGCGCAGCACCGCCAGCGGCTCGGCTCCGACCAGGCGCAGCCGCTCCAGGTGCACCACCCGGGATTCCGGCTCGATGCGCATCTGCTCGGCCACGTGGGCTGGTGCCCGCCCGAGCCGGTTGACCAGCACCCGGGTGCGCGGCTCCTGCCCGGTTCCCCTCAGGTCGTCGTACAGGCTGGTCAGCCCCAGCTCCCGGTGCAGCCGGTCGTGCACCACCTGCGTGCCGAGCCCGCGCCTGCGGGCCAGCAGGCCCTTTCCCACGAGCTCCTGAATGGCCCGGCGCATCGTGGGACGGGAGACGCGCAGCCGGTCGGCGAGCGCGATCTCGTTATCCAGCTTGGCGCCGGGAGCGAGCCGCCCGTCGCCGATCGCCTTCTCGAGTTGCTGGGCGACCTGGTAGTACAGCGGGACCGGGCTGGAACGGTCAACCGCAATGGCCAGCGGTTCGGTGTCCATGCTCCCTCACGTGGGACTCCGTGGCGGCCAATGATCTTCGCGTGAGTATACCGGAATATTCCCGTATGACAGATTGACAGAATGTTAGAACAAAGTTTGACAGAGCCGGGGCAGGATACTAGGAAATGGCCTAAGACTGGGCTGAGAACCAGGCAGGCGAGGAGCCGCTGAGAGGATGGGAGCTGATGCGGGTCGGCTTCATCGGCGTCGGGCGGATCGGCAGCTTGCATGCCGATGCGGCCCGACGCCATCCTGACGTCACCGCCATGGTGCTGGCCGACCAGGACCGGGACCGGGCCGCCCAGGCCGCTTCCCGGCTCGGCTGCGAGAGCGCCGACAGCGCTGCCGACCTGCTCAAGTCGGGCGTGGATGCGGTCGTCATCGCCAGCTCGACGAATTCGCACGCCGACCTGATCATCGCCGCGGTCGACGCCGGGGTGCCGGCGTTCTGCGAGAAGCCGGTAGCCGCCGGCGTCGATGACACGCTTCGAGTGCGCGACCGGGTGGCGCGGCACGGCGTGCCGGTACAGGTCGGCTTCCAGCGCCGGTTCGACGCGGGGTACCAGGAGGCCAGGCGGGCAGTCGGGCAGGGGCGACTGGGCATCGTGCACCGCATTCACATGATCACCGCCGACCGCGAGCCGCCGCCCGCGGGCTATATCAGCACCAGCGGCGGCATCTGGCGGGACTGCCATGTGCATGATTTCGACATCCTGCGCTGGGTGACCGGCCGGGACGTGGTCGACGTGTACGCGCTCGGCGCCAACCGTGGCGCGGAGTTCTTCTGCGCCGCCGGCGACGTCGACAACTCCGCGGCGCTGCTCAGCCTCGACGACGGGACGCTGGCCACGCTGCAGGGCTCCCGCTACAACGGCGGCGGATACGACGTGCGCATGGAACTGGCGGGCAGCGAGGCGACCTGCGCGGTCGGGCTCGACGACCACGCGGCGCTGATCTCCGCTGAGCCGGGCGCCGGCTTTCCCGCGGCCGCGCCGCGGCGCAACTTCTGGGACCGGTTCGGCCCGGCCTACCGGGCGGAGATCAGCGCGTTCATCGACGTGGCCGAGGGCGCCAGGCCGAGCCCCTGCACGGTCGACGAGGCGGTGGAGGCGCTGTACGTTGCCGAGGCGGCGACGCTGTCACGCGCCGAGGGCCGCCGGGTCATGGTCGCCGAGGTGCGCAGGTGACCGGCCTGCAGTCGCGTATCGCGGGCGCCCCGATCTCGTGGGGAGTGTGCGAGGTGCCCGGGTGGGGGCATCAGCTGGCACCGGCCAGGGTGCTGGCCGAGATGCGCGATCTCGGGCTGGCGGCGACCGAGTTCGGGCCGGACGGCTTCCTCCCGACGGCGCCGGACCGGGCCGCCGGGCTGCTGGCCGGGCACGGGCTGGCCGCGGTGGGCGGGTTCGTTCCCGCGGTGCTTCACGACCGGGCGCATGATCCGGTGCCGGGCCTCGATCGGGTGCTGCCGTTCTTCACCGCCGCGGGGGCCGGCAGCCTGGTGCTGGCCGCGGCCACCGGGCGCGACGGCTACGAGACCCGCACGCCGCTCGACCAGGCGCAGTGGGCCACGCTGCTGACCAACCTGGGCCGGCTGCGTGACGCGGCGGCAGCGGCCGGCATCGTCGCCACCGTGCACCCGCACGTCGGGACCGTCGTGCAGACCCCGGCCGAGCTCCGGCGCGTCCTGGATGGCAGCGACGTGCCGGTGTGCCTCGACACCGGGCACCTGCTAGTGGGCGGCGCCGATCCGGTGCAGATCGCCGCCTCGGTGCCGGACCGGATCGCCCACGTTCACCTCAAGGATGTGGCCGCCGACATCGCGGCCGACGTGCGGTCCGGGCGGATCACGTACGCGGAAGGGGTGCGCAGCGGGCTGTACCGTCCGCTCGGCCGGGGCGACGCCGGCATCGCGGCGATCGTGACCAGCCTGGAGCAGGCCGGCTACCGCGGCTGGTACGTCCTCGAGCAGGACACCGCCCTGGATGCCGAGCCGCCCGCCAGAGCGGGCCCGGTCGCCGACGTCGCGGCGAGCCTGGAGTTCCTGGCCAGGGTGACCGCGTGACCGGCCTCGAGGTGATCACGATGGGCCGGGTCAGCGCCGACATCTACCCCGAACAGGCCGGCGTCGGCCTGGAGGACGTGACCAGCTTCCGCAAGTTCCTCGGCGGCACGGCGACGAATGTAGCCGTCGCGGCCGCCCGCTACGGACACCGGTGCGCGGTGATCACCAGGGTGGGCGAGGACCCGTTCGGCCGGTACGTGCGCCAGGCGCTGGCGTCGTACGGGGTATCGGACATGTACGTGACCGAGGTGCCCGGGATCCCGACCCCGGTGACGTTCTGCGAGATCTTCCCGCCCGACCACTTCCCGATCTACTTCTACCGCTTCCCCACCGCGCCGGACCTGCAGATCCGGGCCGACGAGCTCGACTTCGACGCGATCCGGGACGCGGCGATCTTCTGGGTCACGGTCACCGGGCTCTGCCAGGAGCCCAGCCGCAGCGCCACCCTGGCCGCGCTGGAGGCCCGCGGCCGGCGCGGCATCACCGTGCTGGATCTGGACTGGCGGCCGGTTTTCTGGACCAGCCCGCAGGAGGCCGCGCCGCTGGTCCGGGCGGCGCTGGCCCACGCCACGGTCGCGGTGGGAAACCAGGAGGAATGCCAGGTCGCGGTGGGGACCAGCGAGCCCGCCGCCGCGGCCGCGGCGCTGCGCGGGCTCGGCATCACCCTCGCCGTGGTGAAGCAGGGGCCCAGAGGCGTGCTGGCCGCGGACCATGCCGGGGTAGAGCAGGTCCCGCCGGCCCCGGTGCGGGTGGTGAACGGGCTCGGCGCCGGGGACGCGTTCGGCGGCGCGCTCTGCCACGGGCTGCTCCGCGGCTGGCAGACCAGGCGGACCATCCGCTTCGCCAATGCCGCCGGCGCGATCGTGGCCGGCCAGCTCGCCTGCTCCGACGCGATGCCGGCGGAGGACGAGGTACAGCGCAAGGTCGAGGAGGCGGGCGGTGACTGACGACACGGTCGGCCGGATCGTCTCGGCCCGGGTCGCCAACCCCGGGGCGATCGCGGAAGCCGCCGCCGCGCGGGGCCGCCGGACCCAGTTGACCGGTGCGAGCGGGCGGCTCTTCCTCATCGCGGCGGACCACCCCGCGCGGGGTTCGCTGCGCGCGGGCGCGGACCCGATGGCGATGGCTGACCGCGCGGAGTTGCTGCGCCGGGTGCGGACCGCGCTCAGCAGGCCCGGCGTAGACGGGTTCCTGGGCACCCCGGACCTGGTCGAGGACCTGCTGCTGACCGGAGCGCTGGAAGGCAAGATCGTCATCGGGTCGATGAACCGCGGCGGGCTCACGGGCACCGTGTTCGAGATCGACGATCGGTTCACCGGCTACGACGCCGCGGCGATCGCCGCGGCAGGGCTGGACGGCGGCAAGATGCTGTGCCGCATCGACCCCGGCGATCCGGCGACCGCGGCCACGCTGCAGTCCTGCGCGCAGGCGGTGAGCGAGCTGGCGGCGCGGGGCCTGATGGCGATGGTGGAGCCGTTCATCTGCCACCGGGCGGATGGCCGGGTGCGCAACAACCTGTCCGCCGACGCTGTGGTGCGCTCGGCTGCGGTGGCCGCCGGGCTCGGCACCACGTCGGCCTACACCTGGCTGAAGCTGCCGGTGGTCGAGGACATGGCCCGGGTGGCGGCCGCGACCTCGCTGCCGATACTCCTGCTCGGCGGGGAAGCGACGGCCGACGACAGCGCGGTCACCGCCCGCTGGCGGACCGCGCTCAAGCTGCCGACCGTGCGCGGCATGGTCATCGGCCGGGCCCTGCTGTACCCGCCGGGCGGCGATGTCGCCTCCGTCGTTGACCGGACCGTGGGGTTGCTGTGAACGCCCGGCATATCCGCGCTAGCGGCCGCGACCTGCTGCTCGCACCGGCCGACGCGGGCCTGTCCCGCTGCGGGCTGCGGGTACTCATCCTGGCCGCGGGACAGGTGCGGCGGCTGCGCACCGCCGGCGAGGAGATGATCGTGCTGCCGCTGGCGGGCGGGTGCGAGGTGACCTGCGACGGGCACCGTTTCGGCTTGGGCGGGCGGGCCAGCGTGTTCGGCGGGGTGACCGACTTCGCCTACCTCCCGCGCGATGCCCGGGCGGAGATCCGCTCGGTCGGCGACAGCCGGCTGGCGCTGGCCTCGGCTCGCTGCGAGCGGCGGCTCGAACCGCGCTACGGCCCGGCCGGCCGGGTGCCCGTGGAACTGCGCGGCGCCGGCTGCTGCAGCCGTGAGGTGCACAACTTCGCCGCCGCGGACGTGTTCGGCGCCGACCGGCTGATCGCGGTCGAGGTGCTCACGCCCGGCGGCAACTGGTCGTCGTACCCGCCGCACAAGCACGACGAGAACGTGCCCGGCGAAGAGGCCGTGCTGGAGGAGATCTACTACTTCGAGGTGGCCCGCGGCGGGGTCGGTTACCAGCGGGTGTACGGCACCCAGGGCCGTCCCCAGGACCTGCTGGCGGAGGTGCGCACCGGCGACGTGGTCACGATCCCGCACGGCTGGCACGGCCCGTCGATGGCCGCTCCCGGCTACGACCTGTACTACCTCAACGTGATGGCCGGCCCCGGCGAGCGCGCCTGGCTGTTCCGCGACGACCCGGCGCACGCCTGGGTGCGGGACAC
>DASXLW010000231.1:0-22886 GCA_036496025.1 Streptosporangiaceae bacterium | reverse complement strand
GGCACGCTGTCCACCGATGCCGAGCACGAGCAGCTGCGCGCGACAGAGGAGGCCCTCGACCGGTGCTGGGACCTGCTTCGCCAGCGCCGGGCGCGCAAGGAATTCGGCGAGAATCCCGACGAGGCGGTGGAGCGCCCGGCGCAGGAGGTCGAAGGTTACATGCAGTAACCTGACGGCGCTCATCTGACAGGTATGCCTAGCAGTGAGGGTGACGTGCGTATCGCGAGGTTTGCCAGCGGCAGCGAGGTTGCCTACGGCATCGTCGAAGACCAGGGCAACGGCGCTTCCGGGGGGCAGGGTACGGTCGTAGCCGAGCTGCACGGGCACCCGTTCGGCACCGACCCGGGCAGTCTCCGCTTCACCGGCGCGCGTTACCCGGTGGCCGAGGTGCGGCTGCTCGCGCCCGTACTGCCCAGCAAGGTGATCGCGGTCGATGGCAACTACCCAGGCCCGCCGGACGGCGAAGCCGGCCGGGAATCGGCCGAGCCGGTGCTGTTCCTCAAGCCGTCCACCTCGGTGGTCGGCCCGCAGGACCCGATCGCGTACCCGGTGAAGATCACCGAACGGGTGGAGTACGAGGGAGAGCTCGCGGTCATCATCGGCAGGCTCTGCCGGGAGGTGCCCGTGCACCGGGCCGCGGAGGTCATCTTCGGCTATGCGTGCGCCAACGACGTGACCGCCCGGGATCTGCAAGAACACGACGAGCAGTGGACGCGGGCCAAGGGCTTCGACACCTTCTGCCCGCTCGGCCCCTGGATCGAGACCGAGGCGGACCCCGGTGACCTGGAACTCGTCACCAAGGTCAACGGCGAGGTCCGCCAGCAGGCCCGCACCTCCCAGCTGCGATACGGGGTGCCCGCGCTGGTCGCGTCCGTGAGCCAGGTGATGACGCTGCTGCCCGGCGACGTGCTGCTCACCGGGACGCCGGCCGGGACCGGCCCGCTGACCGACGGCGACGAAGTGTCGGTGACGGTCGAGTCCATCGGCACGCTGACCAACAGGGTGGTAACCCGTGACTGACGACCAGCGGCCGCCCAGGGCCGTTCGGGTGCGATTTGCCCCATCGCCCAGCGGCGACCTGCACGTGGGTAATGTCCGGACCGCGCTGTACGACTGGGCCTACGCTCGCCGGACCGGCGGGACCTTCGTGTTCCGTCTGGAGGACACCGACCGGTCCCGGGTGCAGCTGGAGTACATCGACTCCGCGATCGACACGCTGTACTGGCTCGGGCTCGACTGGGACGAGGGCGCCGATGTCGGCGGCCCGTACGGGCCGTACCTGCAGAGCGAGCGGATGGGGATCTACGCGGAGTGGACCGAACGGTTCCTCGCCGAGGGCACGGCCTACTACTGCTACTGCACGCAGGAAGAGGTCGCGCAGCGGCGGAAGGCGGCGCGAGCGGCCGGCGGCCCGAGCGGCTACGACGGTCACTGCCGCACGCTGACCGAGGCCCAGGTCGCGGCCTACCGCGCCGAGGGCAGGCAGCCCGTGGTGCGGATGCGGGTCCCCGAGGGGCAGACCACGTTCACCGATCTCATCCGGGGCGAGGTCACGTTCGACCACGCGCACGTGCCCGATTTCGTGCTGTCCCGCGCGGACGGCAGCCCGCTCTACACGCTCGCGGTGGCCATCGACGACGTGCTCATGAAGATCACGCACATCGTGCGGGGGGAGGACCTGCTGTCGTCCACGCCGCGCCAGATCACGGTGTACCGCGCCATGGGCGTGCCCGAGGCCGAGTTCCCGGTCTTCGCGCACCTCCCGATGGTGCTCGGTCCCGACGGGCAGCGGCTCTCCAAGCGGAACGGCGTCGTGTCGGTCAACTGGTACCGGGACGAGGGGTTCCTGCCCGAGACCATCTGCAACTACCTGGCCCTGCTCGGCTGGTCGCCGGGCGGGGACAGGGAGTCGTTCACGCTGGCCGAGATGGCCACGGAATTCGACCTGAGCCGGGTGAACAAGAACTCGGCCCAGTTCGACGTGCGCAAGCTCGAGGCGATGAACGGCGACAAGATCCGCGCGCTGGAGCCCGCCGACTTCGCCGCGAGGATCACGCCGTTCCTGGCGCGGGCCGGCCTGGTGGCGGAGCCGCCGACGGCCGGGCAGGCAAGCCTGATCGCGGCCGCCGCGCCGCTGATCCAGTCGCGGATCTCGAGGCTGAGCCAGGCCCCCGGCCTGCTCGCGTTCCTGTTCGTCCCGGAGCAGGACTTCGCCGTCAATCCAGAGGACGCCGCGCGGGTGCTCGTGCCGGAGGCGCGGGAGGCGCTGCAGGCCGCGGAGACAGCGCTGAAGGACCTGGCCACGTGGGAGTCGGGTGCGATCGAGCAGACGGTGCGCGATGCGCTGGTCGACGGGCTGGGGCTGAAGCCGAGGGTCGCGTTCACGCCGGTGCGGGTGGCGGTGACCGGGCAGAGAGTCGCCCCGCCGCTGTTCGAGTCGATCGATCTGCTCGGCCGGGAACGCACGCTCGCCCGGCTGGCCCGGGCGCTCGGCGCACTTCCCGGCTGACCGGCGTTTCCGCGGAAACGCCGGCCCGGAGCCCGGTGCCCGGAGCCCGGTGCCCGGCTGAGCGGGAATTCCGGTCCAGCCGGATGGGTTGTGGCTACTGAGCGGGCAAGCTCAATCTCATTTTGTGACGTATCAATATGTGACAGATCGGTCACTGTGGGGTTGGGCTGGCGGCGTGAGCCTGGTGGCTGGGCTCGCTTTGGCCGTTGGTCCGCGTTCGGCTACACTGCTCAGGCGCGAGCGAGCCCGGCGGCTCGCTACCGTGGGGTATGGGGTAATTGGCAGCCCGACGGGTTCTGGCCCCGTTAGTCTAGGTTCGAGTCCTGGTACCCCAGCGGGTTCTGCGGCTGCCGTCGGCGCGGCGGTTCGCGGAGCTTCACCGCTGGTCAAGGCCAGCACGCACGGCCCCGTCGTCTAGCGGCCTAGGACACCGCCCTCTCAAGGCGGCGACGGCGGTTCAAATCCGCTCGGGGCTACAGCAACTGGGCGACCCCTGTGCTTACGCACCAGGGGTCGCTTTCGCTATTTATCCCAGGGGGACGACCCCCTGGAACCCCCGGCGGGCCCTCCGGGCCCGGAACCCCCGGCGGGCCCTCCGGGCCCGGAACCCCCGGCGGGCCCTCCGGGCCCGGAACCCCACACCCCACCTCGCGCGCGCTCCTCCGCCGTCGCCACTTACCGACCCTCGACCATGATCAACTCGACTTTGCACACGGTACGACCAAGATCTGGGGCGATTTGTCCCGATTCGGTGGTCGTACCGTGTGCAAAGTGATGATGATCATGAGCTCGGGCGGGCCGGGGGCGGAAACAGGGGGGTTCACGGGGGCGGGGGGGCTGGTCACACTGGGAGGCGTGGACGAGTGTGAGCTGCTGGTGATCGGGTCCGGGCCGGGCGGGCAGAAGGCGGCGATCGCCGCGGCCAAGCTGGAGCGCCAGGTCGCCATGGTGGAGCGGCCGGACATGATCGGCGGGGTGTGCTTGAACACCGGCACGATCCCGTCCAAGACGCTCAGGGAGGCGGTGCTCTACCTCACCGGGGTAGATCAGCGTGAGATGTACGGGCAGTCCTATCGGGTCAAGGACGAGATCACCATCGCCGACCTCACCGCCCGCACCCAGCACGTGGTCGGCCGGGAGATTGAGGTGGTGCGCAGCCAGCTCAGCCGTAACCGGGTGTCGGTGATCTCCGGAACGGCGCGCTTCGCGGATCCGCACACGATCGAGGTGGACGACGGCCGCGACCATGTCCACCGGATCACCGCGAAGAACATCGTGATCGCGACCGGGACCCAGCCGGCCCGGCCGGCCAGCGTCGAGTTCGATGACCGTACCGTGATCGACTCCGACGGCGTGCTGCAACTGGAGCGGGTGCCCCGGTCCATGATCGTGGCTGGCGCCGGGGTGATCGGCATCGAGTACGCGTCCATGTTCGCCGCCCTGGGCACCAAGGTCACGGTCATCGAGCAACGCGATCGGATGCTGGAGTTCTGCGACCTCGAAGTGGTCGAGGCGCTGAAGTACCACCTGCGCGACCTGGCCGTGACGTTCCGGTTCGGCGAGACCGTGGAGTCGGTCGAGGCGCTGCCCGAGGGCGCCATCGCCAACCTGCGCAGCGGCAAGCGGATCCCGGCCGACACGGTCATGTACTCGGCCGGCCGGCAGGGCTGGACCGACGACCTGGATCTCGAGGCGGCGGGGCTGAACGCGGACAAGCGCGGCCGGATCAAGGTCGACGAGTTCTACCGGACCGAGGTGCCGCACATCTATGCGGTGGGCGACGTGATCGGCTTCCCGGCGCTGGCCGCGACCTCGATGGAGCAGGGCCGGCTGGCTGCGCACCACGCCTGCGGCGAGCCGGTGCACGCCACCAGCCTGCTTCAGCCGATCGGGATCTACAGCGTGCCCGAGATCAGTTTCATCGGCCGGACCGAGGACCAGCTCACCGCCGACTGCGTGCCCTTCGAGGTGGGCGTCTCCCGCTACCGCGAGCTGGCGCGGGGCCAGATCATCGGCGACTCGTACGGCGTGCTCAAGCTGCTCGTCTCGCCCGAGGACCGCACCCTGCTGGGCGTGCATGTGTTCGGCACCGGAGCCACCGAGCTCGTGCACATCGGCCAGGCCGTGATGGGCTGCGGCGGAACCGTCGACTACCTGGTCGACGCGGTCTTCAACTACCCCACGCTGGCCGAGTCCTACAAGGTCGCAGCCCTGGACGCGACGAACAAGATGCGCCAGATCGAGCGGCTCGCCCACCTGACCGCCCCCCGGGAGTGACGAGCTTCGCCCCGGGGGTGCGAAGCTTCGACCGGCAGTGAAAGGCTTCGCAGCATGAGTGCCCGCACCGTGCTGACCTTTCACGCCGACGACGAGCAGCGCCGCGAGCTGGACGCCATCCTCCGGCCGTTCGGGGGGATCGCCTTTCTCGAAGACGCCGGGGCCGACCGGGACGTGCGAGCGGCCCTGCTGCGGCCGGCCGAGGCCCTCATCACCTGGGAGCCGGGAACCGAGCTGAGCCCCGACGATGTCCGGGCGCTCACGGGCGTCCGCTTTATCCAGCTGCTGAGCGCGGGCGCCGACAACATCGACTTCGGCGCGCTGCCGCAGCAGGCCACGGTGGCTGGCAACGTAGGCGCTTACGCCGACCCGATGGCCGAGCACGTGCTGGCCATGGCGCTCGCCCTGGCCAAGCGGCTGCGGCGCAACCACGACCGGATGGCCGAGGGAATCTTCGACCAGGCGGAGACGCTGCGGGTGCGCGGCCGGACCGTCGGCATCATCGGCTACGGCGGCATCGGCCGCGCGTGCGCCCAGCTGTTCCGCCCGCTCGGCACGCGGATCTATGCGATCAACACCAGCGGGCGGGCGGACGAGACCGCCGACCGCGCGGGCACGCTGGCCGACCTGCACGACATGCTCGCCGCGGCCGACATCGTGGTGATCACGCTGCCGCTCACCCGGACCACCCGCGGCCTGATCGGCTCCCGCGAGCTGGGGCTGATGAAGCCCGACGCGATCCTGGTCAACGTGGCCCGGGGCGCGATCGTGGACGAGGACGCCCTGTTCGAGCACCTGAAGGCGCACCCGGACTTCGGCGCCGGGATCGACACATGGTGGGACGAGCCCGAGCCCGGGCAGCCCTTCCGTCCCCGGCTGCCGTTCCTCAGCCTGCCGAACGTCGTCGGCTCACCGCACAACTCGGGGATCGTGCCCGGCATGACCTCGGTGTCGATGGCGGCCGCGGCGGAAAACGTCGCCGCCTGGTTCCGCGGCGACCACATCCGCGGCATCCAGGACCCGGCCAACTACACCGCCACCGGTTCCTGAACGGCCTCTACCGCGCAGTCGCGGCCTAGCCCTTCAGGGCCCGAGCGAGCCGGCTCAGCGCCTCGGTGAAGTCCTCCGGCGCCAGGTACCCGAATCCCAGCCGGAACACCCGGTCGTCCTCCCCGAACCACGCGCCCCGGGCGACCCGGACACCGGAGGTAGCGAGGCGGGCGTGGAACTCGTCCACCGCCGCGTCGGTGAACTCATCGGTGCGCAGCTGCAGGCAGCAGATCGCCCCGCCGTCCGGCCTGACCCACTCGACCGGCTGGTCGCGCAGCCATGCTTCGAGCTCGGCCAGCGCGCGCCCGAGCCGCGCGGCGCGATCGGCCAGGATCTCGCGGCGCCGCCGGAGCACCTGCGCGGCCAGCAGCTCGTCGGCCCCCGGGCAAGCCACCGTGGTCAGGAACTTCGCGTTACGCAGCCTGGCATAGAGGTCGGCGTCGGTCACGGTCAGCCAGCCCACCCGCAGGCCCGGCGCACCGTGGGCCTTCGACAGCGACGAGCACGTCAGCACCCGCGGGGACAGCGTCGCCGCCGACCGCGGGACCGGTGCGCCGCCGTAGCTGGACTCGCGGTAGATCTCGTCGATGAGCACGACCGCGTCCGGGGCCCGGTCCTCGACCGCGGCGACGAGTCCGAGCAGCTCACTGTCGGTGAAGCGCACGCCGGACGGGTTCTGCGGCGACGCCACCGACACCAGCCGGGTGCGCGGGGTAAGCAGGTCCGCGACGGCGTCGAGAGGAAGCCGGTAACCATCATCGAACCACAGCCTGAGCACATCGGCCTGGGCCCCGAGCCCTTCCGGGACGATCCGGGTCGCCGGGAAGCACGGGCTGGTCAGCAGCACGCGGTCGCCGGGGCCGCAGCGGTCTTGAGCGACCAGGAACAACGCCTGGCTCGCGCCTACCGTGATCAGCACCTGATCGGCGCGCACCCCGGCCTCCGCGGCGATCAGCGACCGCAATTCCGCGTCGCCCTGTGACGTGCCGTACCCCAGCAGCAGGCCGGTCAGCTCGCCCGGCTCGACCAGGTCGCTCAGGGTCAGCGCCGGGCAGGTGCTCTCGGCCAGGTCATAACGCACCGGGCGGTCGACCAGGCCCATCATCTGGGCCGCCGGGAACTGCGTCACGTCATCCCCTCATCCCACGTAGGCCTTGACCGCGCTGGTGAGCTCGGCCAGCGCCGTCTTGGCGTCGGCGAAGTACATGCTGGTCTTGGGATCGGCATACAGCTCGTTGTCGATGCCGGCGTAGCCGGTGCCCATGGACCGCTTGATCACGATGATGCTCTTCGCCTGATCCACGTCCAGGATGGGCATCCCGGAGATGGCCGTGCCCGGCCGCCGCGCCGCCGGGTTGGTCACGTCGTTGGCCCCGACGACCAGGGCCACGTCGGCGCGCGGGAATTCCGGGTTGATCTCCTCCATCTCCTTGAGCAACGGATAGGGCACGTTCGCCTCGGCCAGCAGCACGTTCATGTGCCCGGGCATCCGGCCGGCCACCGGGTGGATGGCGTAGCTGACGTCCACGCCCCGCTCCTCGAGCAGCCGGGCCAGCTCGGCCAGCTCGTGCTGGGCTTGCGCCGCGGCCAGGCCGTAGCCGGGCACGATGATGACCTTCGACGCGTAGGCGAGCTGGATGGCCGCGTCGTCGCTGGCGATGGAGCGCACCCCGGCGCCCGGCGCCGCCGCTGTGATCGCTGCGCTGTCGCCCGTGCCGAACCCGCCCACGATGATGTTGGCCAGCGACCGGTTCATCGCGTCGGCCATCAGCTTGGTCAGGATGCCGCCGGACGCGCCGACCAGCGCACCCGCGATGATCAGCGCGTCATTCCGGATCACGAAGCCGGCCATCGCCACCGCGGTGCCGGTAAACGCGTTCAGCAGCGAGATCACCACCGGCATGTCGGCGCCGCCGATGGGCAGCACCATCGTCACGCCGAACGCCAGGGAGGCCACGATGACCACGATCAGCCCGGCAACGCTCACGGTGGAGATCAGGTACCCGGACATGCCGATGGCCACCACGGCGATCACCGCGTTGACCTGGCGCGACCCCGGGAAGACCAGCGGCTGGCTGGGGATGACGCCCTGCAGCTTGCCCGCCGCGATCAGCGACCCAGAGAACGTGACCGCGCCGATGATCACGTCGAGCAGGGTGGTGACCGTGGTGGACTCGGGTACGCCGCCGCCCGATCCGGCCAGCCGCGTGTAGTCGTGGATCGCGATCAGCGCGGCCGCGCCGCCGCCGACCGCGTTGAAGATGCTGACCAGCTGCGGCATCGCCGTCATCTGCACGGTCCGCGCCGAGTACAGGCCCGCTCCGGCGCCGAGCAGCGCCCCGGCCAGCAGCACGATCCACCCGGTCGCGGTGACCGTGCCGTCGTGGATGATCAGGGCCAGCGTGGCCACGATCGCGGCGACCATCCCGCCGCCGGAGACGAAGTTGCCCTTCCGGGCGGTGGCCGGGGTGTTCATCAGGTGCAGGCCGATGACGAAGCACGCCGCGGCGGCCAGGTAGACGAGCTGGATAACCGTCCCGAACGCGCTCATCGGACTCCCTCACCCGACCGCGTGACCTCGGACGGGGCAGAGGCCGTCACGTCCGGCGCGACCGGCGCCGTAACCTCCGGCGCGACCGGCGCCGCGACCTCCGGCGCGCGGCGCCGGAACATCTTGAGCATCCGCCCCGTCACCACGTAGCCGCCGACCACGTTCATCGCGGCGAAGAACGCCGCCACGAAGGCCAGGATGTAGCCCAGGGCGTTGTTAGCGGTCGCCGCGATCAGCATGGCGCCGACCAGCACGATGCCGTGGATCGAGTTGGCCGCCGACATCAGCGGCGTGTGCAGCGTGGCGGGGACCTTGCTGATGACCTCGATCCCGACGAGCAGGCTGAGTACGAAGATGGTCAGGTCAGTCAGCAGGACGCTCGACACGCGCGCCACCTTCCGGGTCGTTGCCTGCGCTCAGGGCGGCCACCCCGGGGTGGACCACCCGGCCGTCGTGCGTGATCACCACGCCGGCCTGGATCTCGTCCTGCGGGTCGACGGCCAGGCTGCCGTCGCTGGTCATGTGCAGCAGCAGCGCCGTCATGTTCCGCGAGTAGGCGGTTGAGGCCGCGGTGGGCACGGTCGCGGGCAGGTTCGGCGCGCCGATCATCGTGACCCCGTTCTCGGTCACGATCTGCTCGCCGGGCACTGACCCGGCCGCGTTGCCGCCCAGTGTGCTGGCTGCCATGTCCACGATCACCGAGCCGGCCGCCATGGCCTTCACGGTGTCCTCGGTCACCAGCAGCGGCGGCCTGCGGCCCGGCACCTGGGCGGTGGTGATCACCACGTCGTGCGCCGCGATATGGCTGCTGAGCTCGGCCTGCTGCGCGCGCCGCTCGTCCTCGGTCAGCTCGCGAGCGTAGCCTCCCTCGCCCGCGGCCGACGTCACCGACTTGAGTTCCAGGAACGTGGCGCCGAGCGACTCGACCTCGGACTTGGAGCTGGGGCGCACGTCGTACCCGGTGACCACGGCGCCGAGCCGGCGCGCGGTACCGATCGCCTGCAGGCCGGCCACGCCGGTGCCGAGCACGAGCACCTTGGCCGGCCGGGCGGTGCCCGCCGCGGTTATGAGCAGCGGGAAGAACCGGCCGAACGCGCTAGCGGCGACGAGCACGGCTTTGTACCCCGCGACGTTCGACTGCGAGGTGAGCGCGTCCATCTGCTGCGCGCGGGACAGCGTGCGCGGCAGGCCGTCGAGGCTGATCGCGGTCACGCCCCGGGCGGCCAGCCCGGCGGCCAGGTCCGGGTCGGTCAGCGGGGCCAGCATGCCGAATACCGCCTGCCCGGCCCGCAGCCCGGCCAGCACATTGTCCTCGGGCTTACCCACGGTCACGATCGCGTCGGCCGCGGTCAGCAGTTCGTCGCGGGACACGATGGTGGCGCCGGCCTCCGCGTAGGCGCTGTCCGGGAACCAGGCGCCATCGCCGGCCCCGGATTCGACCAGCACGTCGATCCCGCCCGGACCCAGCCGGCCGACGGCGTCCGGCGTCAGCGCTACCCGCCGCTCGCCCGGCGTGACCTCCTTGACCACGCCGACCTTCATCGGCGCGACCTCGCCGCAGTTACCTTCATCTATGCGACCTCGCAGTGACGCAGTTGCCCGCCGGACATGTCTATCATGGGGGCTCCCAGCGCCAATAATGGCTGGCGCCCACGGCCGGGCGGGGCTTTGCTTGACAGATGCGCATCGAGGAATTCGACCCCGCCACCGAGGACGGCAAGGTCGATGCCTGCTACCAAATGTATGTCGCCGGCCTGCCGTTCGATGACCCGGACGGCCCGCCGATGTCCGAGCACCTGTTCTCCGCATGGATGCGGGAAGGGTGGTCGGGCGAGCGCCGGGAGACCGCGGTCGTCGCCGGTCGCGGCGGAGGCTGGGCGGGCGGGTATCTGCTCGAGCTGCCGGACCGGAAGAACACGCACATAGGCGAGCTGACCATCATGGTCGCGCCCGATAGGCGCAGGCAAGGCTACGGTGCGGCATTGCTGCGGCACGCGGCCGCGCGCGCGTCCGCCCTGGGCCGCACGCTGCTGTCCGGGCTCACGCGGTGCGGCTCGCCCGGCTCGGCCTTCGCCTCGGCTACGGCTGCGACGGCGGGGGTGGTTGAGGTCAGGCGGGTGCTCGAGCTGGCCGCGGTCCCGGCGGGCAAACTGGCCGGGCTGCGCGGCCAGGCCGAGGCGGCGGCCCAGGGTTACTCGCTGCTGAGCTGGACGGACGTGACGCCGGAGGAGCACCTGGACGAGGTGGCGAGGGTGTCGGCCGCGATGGCCGACGCGCCGCGCAACCCGGGGGAGGACGCGCACCGCCCGGATCCCCAGCGGATCAGGGACTACGAGCGTCGCGCCGCGGAAATCGGCATCCGCCGTTACGCCGTGGCTGCCCGGCACGACCGGACCGGCGAGCTGGCCGGCCTGACCGAGATCGGCGTCGAAGCGGAGGACCCGGCGTGGGGCTACCAGTTCATCACCGCGGTCACCCGCGAGCACCGGGGCCACCGGCTCGGGCTGCTGGTCAAGGTGGCCATGCTGGACCTGCTGGCGGACGCGGAACCGGGCCTGCGCCGGATCCTGACCGAGAACGCGGACTCGAACCAGCACATGATCGGCATCAACGCCGCGCTTGGGTTCGAGGTCCTGGACGAGTGGCAGTCGTGGGAGCTCGAAGCCGCTGCGGTGCCGCAGGGCCGGCCGGCCCGGGCTGAGGCGCGCTAACTCCAGACCGGTTCAGCCGACCCGGCGGGACGACTGGGTTCAGCGGCCCGGTTCAGCCGGCGTGGCGGGACGGCTGGGGTTTCAGCCGGTCCGGTTCAGCCGGTCCGGTTCAGGCGGCGCGGCGGGGCGGCTCGGTTCAGCTGGCCCGGCGGAGCAGCTCGCTGATCTTCTCGCCGGCGCGGGCCACGACGGGCGCGTGCAGTCGGCCGGGGGAGCGGGTCAGCCGCTCGATCGGCCCGGACACCGACACGGCCGCCACCACGCGGCCGCCTGGGCCGCGCACCGGCGCGGAGACCGAGGCCACGCCGGCCTCCCGCTCGGCCACGCTGGCCGCCCAGCCGCGCCGTCGCACCTGGGTCAGGGTGGCGGCGGTGAACTTGGCCCCCTGCAGCGCCCGGCGGGCGCGATCTGGCTCTTCCCAGGCCAGTAGCACCTGCGCGGCCGAGCCTGCCGTCATCGGCAGCGCCGCGCCGACCGGGACGGTGTCGCGTAGCCCGGTGGCCCGCTCGGCCGCGGCCACGCACACCCGGGTGTCCGCCTGCCTGCGGTAGAGCTGTGCGCTCTCCCCGGTCAGGTCCCTGAGCTGGTTCAGCACGGGCTGCGCCACGGCCAGCAGCCGGTCCTCGCCGGCCGCGGCCGCGAGCTCGCCGATGCGCGGGCCGAGCACGAACCGGCCGCGGGTATCGCGGCCAAGCAGGCGGTGTCGCTCCAGGGCGACCGCGATGCGGTGCACCGTAGGCCGGGCCAGCCCGGTGCCCGCAACCAGCTGGGCGAGCGAGGCCGGGCCCGATTCGAGCGCGTTCAGCACGCAAACCGTCTTGTCCAGGACCCCGACTCCGCTAGAGTTGTCCATACACCGATATTGGCGTCTCGCTATTCGAGACGCAAGCGAGATCCGGTGAAAGGGGCGCGAAGATGGGCCGCACGCTAGCCGAGAAGGTCTGGGATTCCCACGTCGTGCACGCCGCGGAGGGAGAGCCCGACCTCCTCTACGTTGACCTGCACCTGGTGCACGAGGTGACCAGCCCCCAGGCATTCGACGGGCTGAGGATGGCCCACCGCCGGGTCCGCCGGCCGGATCTGACACTGGCGACCGAGGACCACAACGTGCCGACGACCGGGATCACCGGGCCCGGTCTCCCGCTGGAGGGCCCCGGCAGCCCGGTCACCGACCCGGTATCGCGGACCCAGGTCGACACGCTCCGCAAGAACTGCGCCGAATTCGGCCTCCGGCTGCACCCCATGGGGGACGCGGGGCAGGGGATCGTGCACGTGATCGGCCCGCAGTTCGGGCTCACCCAGCCGGGAATGACGATCGTCTGCGGCGATTCGCACACGAGCACGCACGGGGCGTTCGGGGCGCTGGCCTTCGGCATCGGCACCAGCGAGGTCGAGCACGTGCTCGCCACCCAGACGCTGCCGCAGTACCGGCCGCAGATGATGGCCGTGACCGTGCGGGGCAGCCTGCCCGAGGGGGTTACGGCCAAGGACCTGATTCTCGCCATCGTGGCCCGGCTCGGCACCGGCGGCGGTCAGGGTTACGTGATCGAGTACCGCGGCAAAGCCGTCCGGGATCTATCGATGGAAGGCCGCCTGACGGTGTGCAACATGTCCATCGAGGCCGGCGCGCGGGCGGGCCTGGTCGCGCCGGACGACAGCACCTTCGGTTACCTGGAAGGGCGCCCGCACGCGCCGCGCGGCGCCGCCTGGGAGGCCGCGCTGGACTACTGGCGGTCGCTGCGCACCGACGACGACGCGACGTTCGCGAACGAGGTGGTGATCGAGGCCGATGCGCTCACCCCGTACGTGACCTGGGGCACCAATCCCGGCCAGGCGGCCCCGCTCGCGTCTGCGGTGCCCGATCCCGCCGCCCTGCCCGACCCGGGCGAGCGGGCCGCCGCCGAGCGCGCGCTCGCTTACATGGCCCTGACGCCGGGCACTGCGCTGCGCGACATCGCGGTGCACACGGTGTTCCTCGGGTCCTGCACCAACGGCCGGATGGAGGACCTGCGCGCCGCGGCGGACGTGCTGCGCGGCCGTCGGGTGGCCGACGGGGTGCGGATGCTGGTCGTGCCCGGCTCGATGGCCGTCCGGGCGCAGGCCGAGGCCGAGGGCCTGGACACGGTATTCACTGCGGCGGGCGCTCAGTGGCGGTCGGCCGGCTGCTCGATGTGCCTGGGCATGAACCCGGACACGCTGGCCCCCGGCGAGCGCAGCGCCTCCACCTCCAACCGCAACTTCGAGGGGCGCCAGGGCAAAGGCGGCCGCACCCACCTGGTCTCGCCCGCGGTGGCCGCGGCCACCGCCGTCACCGGCCGCCTCACCTCCCCCGTCGACCTGTAAGCCACCCCACGCCACCCCTGATCCTCCCCGGGATCGATATCGGAGCTTCCATGGAACCGTTCATCAGCCACACCGGCCGCGGCGTGCCCCTGCGGCACAGCAATGTGGACACCGATCAGATCATTCCCGCCTCCTACCTGAAGCGGGTCAGCCGCAGCGGGTTCGGCGACGGGCTGTTCGCGGCCTGGCGCGAGGACCCGGCGTTCGTTCTGAACCAGCCCGCCTACGCGGGCGCGACGATCCTGATCGCGGGGACCGACTTCGGCATCGGCTCGTCGCGGGAGCACGCGGTCTGGGCGCTTGCCGACTACGGCTTCCGCGCGGTCATCGCCCCCCGGTTCGGCGACATCTTCCGGACCAACGCGACGAAGGCCGGGCTGCTCCCGGTCCGGCTGCCCGCCGACGTGGTGTCCGTGCTGCACGACGCGGTGGAGTCGGACCCGGCTGTGCAGATCACCGTGGACCTGGGCGGCCGCACGGTCAGCTGCCCGGCGGCCACCGGGCAGGCCGCGGCCGGCCAGCCCGCCGCCGCCGCATCCGGCGCAGGCGACGGGCTGAACGTGCCGTTCGAGATCGATGACTACACGCGGTGGCGGCTGATGGAGGGACTCGACGACATCGGGCTCACCCTCCGCAACGCCGACGAGATCACCGAGTTCGAGCGGTACCGCCCGTCGTGGCTCCCCGTAACCAGCTGACTAGACCTGCACCCGAATTAGTCATCGCTGGGCAATTGATCGTCACTGGGAGCCTCTGAAACGGGGGGTTTCTGGCCAATGTCATTGTGTAAAGCCGCCGGATCGCCTACGTTCAGGCAGATCAGAGGTCGCCGCAACCGCTCCGCCGCGACCGCCCAGGGGGACCGCAGGAGTGATTCATGAACAAACGTGAGCTGATCGACGCGATTTCGGGCCGGCTGGGCAGCAAGTCGGCCGCTACCGATGCCGTGAACGCGGTGCTGGAGACCATCCAGGAGGCCGTGGCGAAGGGTGACAAGGTCGCCATCACCGGATTCGGCGTGTTCGAGAGGTCCGAACGCGCGGCGCGCACCGGGCGTAACCCGGCCACCGGCGCGAGCATCAAGGTGCCCGCGTCTTCGGTGCCCAAGTTCCGCCCGGGAGCGGAATTCAAGGCCGCCGTCAACGCCAAGAAGGCCAGGAAGCCAGCCTCGAAGCCCAGCCCGAGGAAGAAGTAGTTCCCGGCCCAGAAGTAGTTGCGAGCCCGGTTACCTCGCCGGGCTCAGCGCAGGCCGCGCCGCTTGTGCAGCGCGGTCTGGATGATCCGGTCTACCAGCTGCGGCAGCGGCAGCCCGGTCGCCGCCCACATCACCGGGAAGGCCGAGGCCGAGGTCATCCCCGGCATCGTGTTGATCTCGTTGAGCAGGATCTGGCCGCCGGGCGTGTAGAAGAAGTCCACCCGCGCCAGCCCCTCGCAGGACAGCGCCTCGAAGGCGGCGCAGGCTAGCTGCCTGATCTGCTCGATGTGCTCGGCCGGAATCGGCGGCGGGATGGCCAGGCCGGTGTCGGCCTCCAGGTACTTGGCCTGGAAGTCGTAGAACTCCGATTCCCCGCCCACGAGGACCTGGGCCGGAACGCTCGCGTCGGGCGGCCCGCCGTCTACCCCCTCGAGCACGGCGCACTCGACTTCGATGCCCTCGACCGCCGCCTCGACCAGCACCTTCGGATCGAACTCGCGCGCGGCCTCGATCGCATCCTCGAGCTCAGCCTGCTTGTCGGCGCGGGTGATTCCAATGCTGGAGCCGCCGCGCGCGGGCTTCACGAACAGCGGCCAGCCCAGCTCGCCGATCTCGTCGAGTACGCGCTTGCGCTCGGTCACAGCCTGCGGCGCCGGCCGGGCCGTGCCAGCCGATTCCGCGGTGTCCGCCGATTCCGCGGTGTCGGCTGATTCCGCGGTGTCCGCTGATTGGGCCGCGCCCGCCGCGTGCACCGGGTCTGCGGTGCGCTCGCGCCAGTCCCGGTCCCGTACCACCACATACGGGCCCACCGGCAGCCCTCGCGCGGCGAAGATCAGCTTCATGTACTCCTTGTCCATGCCGGCCGCGCTGGCCAGCACCCCGGCGCCGGCGTAGCTGGTGCCGGTCATCTCCAGCAGACCCTGCAGCGTCCCGTCCTCGCCGTAGGCGCCGTGCAGCAGCGGCAGCACCACGTCCACCTCGCCGAGGCTGCGCGGCACCTCACCGGGTCCGGTGACGACCAGCGCCTGCGCCCCTCGGTCGAGCCGCGCGGCGATCTCGGTGCCCGGCGTGGCCACCGCATCGACGGTGGGCAGCTCGCCGCCCCGGATGGCCAGCCGGTCCGGGTCGTCCGAGGTCAGCACCCAGCGGCCGTCGGGGGCGATGCCGATCGGCACCACCTCGTAACGGTCCCGGTCGATCGCGGCGAGGATGTGGCCCGCGCCGAGGCAGGACACGGCGTGCTCGGTGCTGCGGCCGCCGAACACCACGGCCACCCTGATCTTGCGTTGGCTCCTCACGCTTCCTCCGTCCGGGCTACTGCGGCCGTCCGCCGGTCCCAGCCTGGCCTGCCGGTTATCTCGCGGTCATCGAATCGAGGGACAGCCTCGCGTCCTCGATGAGATCTTCCGCGTCCTCCAGGCCGATCGAGAACCGTACCGCCCCCGGATCGATCCCGGCCGCCGCAAGCGCGGCCGAGTCGAGCTGGCGGTGGGTGGTGGACGCCGCGTGGCTGACCTTGGTGTGGGTCCCGCCGAGCGACGTGGCTACCTGGGCGATGCGCAGCCCGTCGGCGAACGCCATCCCGGCCTCGCGGCCGCCGTGCGGGGTGACGGTCACGATCGCGCCGAACCTGGTGCCCTCGGGGCCGGCGTCGAACAGCCGCCTGGCCACCTCGTGGCCCGGATGGCTGTCCAGGCCCGGGTAATCCACTCGGGCTACCGCCGGGTGCCTGGCTAGCGCCGTGGCGAACACCATGGCCGTCGAGCACTGCCTGCGCATCCGGACCGGCAGCGTCTCCAGCCCGCGGCGCAGCAAGAACGCCTCGTCCGGCGCGAGCGAGCTGCCGGTGTCGATGCGCACCGCCCGGATCTGGCTGATCAGCTCGGGCCGCCCGGTGACCACGCCCCCGGTGACGTCGGAATGGCCGCCGATGTACTTGGTCGCCGAATGCAGCACCAGGTCCGCTCCGTGTTCCAGTGGCCGGCAGACCACCGGGGGAGCCAGCGTGGAGTCCACCACGAGCAGCGCGCCGGCCTCGGCCGCGATCTCGGCCAGGGCCGGCAGGTCGGCGACCGCCGTGGTCGGGTTGGCCAGCGTCTCGGCGTACACGACCCGGGTAGCCGGGCGCGCCGCCGCGCGCACCTGGTCCAGGTCGGTCAGGTCCACGAAGTCGGTCTCCACCCCGAACCTGGACAGCACGTTGCGCAGGAGGCTGTAGCTGCCGCCGTAGGTGGCCGCGGGCGCGACCACGTGCGTGCCCGACCGCGCCAGGGCGAGGAAGACCCCGCTGACGGCCGCCATCCCGGACGCGAACGCCTGGGCCGTAGCCGGCTCCGGCAGGCCGGCGCTCTCCAGCGTGGCGACGGCTGCCGCGAACGCGTCCACCGTCGGGTTATCGATCCGGCTGTAGGTGTAGCCGGCAACGGCGTCCCCCAGCACGGCCGCGTACTCCGCCGACGACTCGAAGGCGAACGCCGCCGTGCGGTAGACCGGCGTGCCGAGCGGCTGCTGCGACGGCACCGGTGGCGCCGGGAGGTGGACGGCCCGCGTGTTCTCGCCGAGCTGCCTGGAGGCGGTGCCGCTGGCCGGCGGGCGGCTGTCGGGTCCCATGCCGCTCAGACCCCGTAGCGCTCGGGCTTGGCCGATCGCGATGTGAGCAGCTCGGCGGCCCGCTCCGCCGAGAATCCCTGGTGCAGGACCGCCGCCACGACCTCGGTGATCGGCATCTCCACGTCATGCCTGCGGGCCAGCTCGAGCACGGACAGCGAGGACTTCACCCCTTCGGCGGTCTGCATGGTGCTCGCTGTGACCTCGGCCAGCGTCGCGCCGCGACCCAGCTTTTCCCCGAACGTCCGGTTGCGAGACAACGGCGAACTGCACGTGGCCACGAGGTCACCCATCCCGGCCAGTCCGGCGAACGTGAGCTGGTCGGCGCCGAGGGCCGCGCCGAGCCTGGCCGTCTCGGCCAGGCCCCGCGTGATCAGGGTGGCCTTTGTGTTGTCGCCGAGGCCCATCCCGACCGCCATGCCGACGGCCAGGGCGATGACGTTCTTCACCGTCCCGCCGAGCTCGCAGCCGATCACGTCCGGGTTGGTGTACGGACGGAAGTACGGCGCGTGGCACGCGCTCTGCAGCAGCTTCGCCGCGCCGGGGTCGGAGCAGGCGACCACCGAGGCGGCATGCTGGCGCGCGGCGATCTCGTGTGCGAGATTAGGCCCGGAGATGACCGCGACGCGGTCGGGGGGAGCGCGCAGCACGTCGGCGATGACCTGGCTCATCCGGGCGGCGCTGCCGAGTTCGATGCCCTTGATCAGGCTGACCAGCAGTGCGCCGGCCGGGATCAGGGACGCCCAGGCGGCCAGGTTCTGCCGCAGCGTCTGGGCCGGGAGAGCGAACACGACCAGGTCCGCAGCGGCCATCGCCTCGGCCGGGTCGCAGGTCGCACGCAGGTCCTCAGGCAGCAGGTGCCCGGGCAGGTAGCTGGGGTTCTCATGCCGGCCGCAGACCGCTTCGGCCAAGGCCTGCCTGCGGGCCCACAGCGTAACCGGGGTGCCAGCATCGCAGAGCACCTGCGCGAACGTGGTGCCCCATGATCCCGCCCCCATGACCGCTGCTTTCACCCCTGCTGTGCCTTCCGTGTGTCCTGCGGGTCGCTTCCGCCCCCCGTGTTCTGTGGCTCGCCCGCGGCGGGTTCGGTCCCCGCACGGTCGTCCTCGGCCTGCCCGCGGACCGTCCGGTCGCCTGTGGCGGGTTCGGCTCCCGCGCGGCCCCCGGCCGGCCCGGCGACCGTCTGTCCGCGGTTGGCGTCCGTCTGTCCGCGGTTGGCGTCCGTCCCTTCCTGGTCGGCGTTTGTCTGTCCGCGGTCGGCGTTCGTCTCTCCCCGGTCCGCGTCCGTCTCTCCCCGCCGGGCCCGCGGGTCGTAAGGGGCGGCAGGCGGCTGCTCGCCGCGCAGGGCGGCCAGCAGCCTGGTGACGTCGGCCATGATGACGTCGGTCGTCCGCCGCAGGGTGTCGGCGGTGAGCGGCTGGCCGGCGAAAGCCGATAGGTCAACGGGGGGACCAGCCGCGATCTTGACGGTCTGGCGCGGAAACAGCTTGGGCCGCTTGCTGCCGTAGGGCAGGATGACCTGCGCCCCCCAGCAGGCGACGGGGACCACCGGGGCCCCGGTGCTGAGCGCGAGCCTGGCCACCCCCGTCTTGGCCACCATCGGCCACTGGTCCGGGTCCCGGGATGCGGTGCCCTCTGGATAGAAGATGACGCATGCGCCGCGCCCGATGCGCTGCTCGGCCTCCTTCAGCACGAGCGCCGCGTCCGCCCGTCCGCGGTACACCGGCAACTGGCCGAGCTTGCGCATCAGCGGACCGATGATCTTGACGTCGAACACCGGGGACTTGATCGTGAAGACCGGGTAGTGCCCCGCCACGTAGCAGAACAGGGCCATGGCGGGCCAGTCCGCATAGGACAGGTGGTTGGCGGCCACGATCATCCCGCCGGGCGGGAAGTAGCTCTGGCCGGCGGCCTCCAGCTTCATCAGGCCGCGGATGGGCGTCGGCAGGACGATCTCGGTGAAGCGTCGCCAGCCCGGCGAATAGTCCCGTTCGTCCCGGTCAGCCATGATGACGCTCGTCTCGCCTCATTTGCCCAAGCCCTCCGACGCTCCTCGAGCCAGTCTCGCGGGTCGCCGCGCGCCGTGTCGAGGCAGGGCCGCAGCCGGGCCGTGCCCGCTGATCCCGGGGCGGCCGCTCATCGCCCGGCGGGCGGCCACCCGCCAGCGCCCGGTTGGCTGCGCCGTCGCCCGGTCGCGTAGCCTCCGGCTATGCCCCCCCGCTCCGCCCTGGCCGCCTGGCGCTCGCGGCCGGCCGCCGGGACGCCGCTCGTGACGGGCATGGACCTCCGGACAGGCTCTCATGGCAGTTGACACACCGTTCACGTGGTCGCTAGTGATTCCCGTCAAGGTACTTGCTCACGCCAAGTCCCGGCTGACCGGCCTGGCCGGAGCGCGCAGGCCCGAGCTCGCGCTCGCGCTAGCGGCCGACACCGTCGCGGCGGCGGTCGGCTGCCAGGAGGTGGCGGCGGTGATCGTGGTCAGCGACGACCCAGCCGCGGCGACCGAACTGACCGGCCTGGGCGCGCACGTGATCCCCGACGAGCCGGACGACGGCCTGAACCCAGCGCTCGTGCACGGTGCCGCGGTGGCCTCCACGCTCCGCCCGGCCGCCGCCACCGGTGCGCTCGCCGCGGACCTGCCGGCCCTACGCCCGGCCGAGCTGGCCCGGGCCCTGCGCGCCGCCGCGGGCTGGCCCGAGGCGTTCGTGCCCGACGCGGCCGGAGCCGGGACGACGCTGTACACGGCGGCACCCGGGAGCAGGTTCCAGCCGAGGTTCGGGCCGGGATCGAGACGTCGGCACCGGTCCGCGGGGGTGACCGAACTCGATCTCGCCGACGTGCCCGGGCTGCGCCGGGATGTAGACACCCCGGCCGACCTGAGCTCGGCGGCGAGGCTCGGGCTCGGCCCGCGGACCGCCGCGATCGCCCGGCAGTTGCTGGTCAGAAGTGCACGACCGGGCAGGTGAGGGTCCGGGTTATTCCGTCGACTCCCTGAATCTGAGCGACGACGAGCCGGCCAAGGTCATCGACGTTCTCCGCCTGGGCCCGCACGATGACGTCATACGGCCCGGTCACGTCCTCCGCCTGAGTCACCCCGGGGATATCGGCGATCCGGGCGGCCACCTCCGCGGCCTTGCCGACCTCGGTCTGGACGAGGATGTAGGCGTGGACCATGACGTCCTCCCAGGGCGGGCTGAGTCTGCAAATGAGTGAGGTCAGGAATCGTCACCGTACCGCACACGGGCCGCACGAACACTGGAGGCTGGCATCAGCATCGGGGAACTCGGTGAATTCGGGCTTATCGCCGCCATCGCCGCCAGGATGCCCGCGGCGCCGGGCGCGATCGTCGGCATCGGCGACGACGCGGCCGTGCTGCGCGTCCCCGACCCGCGGATCGTCGCCACGACGGATCTGCTCGTCGAGGGCCGGCACTTCCGCACCGAGTGGTCGGGCCCGGCCGACATAGGGGGCAAGGCGGCGGCGCGCAGCCTGGCGGACGTAGCCGCCATGGGGGCGGTGCCGCTGGCGCTGCTCGTCGGGCTGGCCGCGCCCTCCGACCTGCCGGTGGCGTGGGCGCAGGACTTCGCGTCCGGGCTGGCCGATGAGGCTGCCCGGACCGGCGCCCACGTGATCGGCGGGGACGTATCCCAGGCCAGCCCGATCATGGCCGCGGTCACCGCCATCGGCACCATGGCGGACGGGGAACCCGTCACCAGGAGCGGAGCGCGGTCCTCGGACGTGGTTGCGGTCGCGGGCCGGCTGGGCCTAGCCGCCGCCGGCCTCGCCCTGCTGGAGGCCGGCCGGACGGAGCCGTCCGGCGCGGTGGCGGCTCACCGGCGGCCGCGGCCGCCCTACGACGCGGGGCCGGAGGCAGCCGCGCTAGGTGCTACCTCGATGATCGACGTCAGTGACGGCCTGCTCGCCGACCTCGGCCATATCGCCGCGGCGAGCGGCGTGCTTATTGACGTGGAGACGGCACGGCTGGAGCTCGCCGCCCCCCTGCTGGCCGCGGCGCGGACGCTGCGCCATGAACCCCTGGACTGGGTGCTGTCGGGTGGCGAGGATCACGCACTGGCCGCGACCTTTCCTCGCGATGCGCGGCTTCCGTCGCATTGGGCGGTGATCGGCCGCGTGCATGAAGGGCAAGGCATGCGCGTCGACGGGGCAAATTATCGGGGTCAATTCGGCTGGCAGCACTTCCGGTGACCAGCTTGCGATCACATGAGGTATACGAGTAACTACATTTCGATATCTAGCAGAGAGTGACGATCGCTGATATAAATCGCCCACGATGCGTAACCGCCGCCGCAACGCTCAGCGCGGGCCCCGGGGGATGGACCCTGCCAGCCAGCACGGTACATCGTCCCCCCATGCCGGGCCGTCATCCGGGCGCGCCCGGCGGTCGCTGGGTCGGCTGGTGGTAACTCCCACCTTCGCCGCGGGCGCCTGCATCCTCTTCGCGGCCATTCTGGCCTACGGCACGACCCAGACCCATCTGGCCTTCCGCGGCCTGGGACCGGCTTGCGCGCAGGCTAGCTGCTCGGCCGCCGGCCACCCGCGGTCGCACGCCGCCGGTGCACCAGGCAGGACTTTCGCGAACGGCTACGCGCGCGCCCACGCCGCTCCCGGTCCGGACGCGAACCCGAATGCCGGGCGGCTGACGGGCAACATGGCATCCATCGCCGCCGCACCCGGCTTGCCGGTGGTCATCACCTACCGGACGGTGCGCCGCTGGCACGGCGGTTTCGCCGGGATGATGACGATCACCAACCGCAGCAGGTCTGCCATCCCGAGCTGGCTGTTGTTCGTGCACTACCGGCGGGCGCGGATGGATCGGGTGTGGGGGGCTCGCTGGTACTCGGCCAGCACGCATGCGCCCGGGGCCGGGGTGCTGGCCCCGCAGCGGGACCAGCTGGTGCTGCGGCCGGGAGCGACCGCGAAATTCACCTTCCGGGCCACCGGGCACTTCGGCCCGCCGGCCGGATGCTTCTTCGATACGGCCCGATGCCGGTTCCACCCGACGCGACCTGTGCAGCCATTGTCCGCCCGCGGAACACAACGGCCACCCCAGCCTGCGGGGACTGAGCACGGCCACGGCGTGAACCGGCACGGCCAAGGCGCGGACCGGGATGGCCACGGCGCGGACCGGCACGGCCACGGTGTGAACCGGCACGGCCACGGCGCGGACCGGGATGGTCACGGCGCGGACCGGCACGGCCACGGCGCGGACGGGCATGGCCACGGCGCGGACCGGTATGGCCACGGCGCGAAGGCGCCCAGGCGACGAGGAGCGCGCGCGGTCGGCGCGGCCACGGCGCGAAACTGACCCAGGGGATGCCCGGACGCGGACACGCGTGTACCGCTCATAATGGCCGACGCGAGAAGAGTCGGCCTGCGCGGTCAGAGGTCGGCCCCCGCGGTCAGAGGTCGGCCCCCGCGGTCAGAGGTCGGCCCGCACGGGTCAGCAGGCGGCCCGCACGGTCAGCGGGCGGCCCGGGGGGCCGGGACCGTCAGCGGACGACCTTGCCGGCCTTGATGCACGAGGTGCACACCTTGAGCCGCTTCGGCGTCCCGCCGACGACCGTGCGCACGGTCTGGATGTTGGGGTTCCAGCGGCGCCGGGTGCGGCGGTGCGAGTGCGAG
>DASXLW010000230.1:0-2742 GCA_036496025.1 Streptosporangiaceae bacterium | reverse complement strand
GGCTCGAACGGCGCGGCGGCGAGTTCCGGGGGCAGGCCCAGGCCGTCGTCGAGCACGCTGATGACCACCTCGGCCGCGCCGGCCTCGACGGTCACCTGCACCCGGGTCCCCGGCGGGTTATGGCCGAACGCGTTGTTCAGCAAGTTCACGAAGACCTGCTCCATCCGGTCGTGATCGGCCCACACCACGGGCAGGCCGGTATCGCAGTCCAGCGTGACTTCCTTGGCGTGCTCCGGCGGCAGGCAGGCGATCGCCGCCTCGATCACGAGCCGGATGTCACACCAGTCCCGCTGCAGTCGCATGATGCCCGACTCGATGGCGGAGAAGTCGAGCAGGTCGTCGACCAGCCGGCCGAGCCGCGCGGACTCGGCCGCGATCCGGTCTAGGAAGCGCTGCTGGGACTCGCGGTCCCAGGTCACGTCCGGCTGCAACAGGCTGGACGCGTAGCCCCTGATGGCGGTCAGCGGGGTGCGCAGCTCGTGGCTGAGCCGGGACAGGAACCCGCGCTGCAGCTCCCGCGACCGGCGCAGGGCCGTCGCCTCCTGGTGCGCGTGCGCCGCCTCCTCGCGTTCCAGCGCGAGCCGAAGCGACTTCGCCGCGTCCTCCATCAGCGCGGACTCTTCCTTGGTCGGCGGGACCCGCCGCCAGCTGGCCAGCAGCACGGTGGGGCCGCCGACCGCCGTGAACGCCACCGCCCGGGCCCGGTGCCTGCGGCTGCCGCGCAACTGCCGGGCCACGCCGTCCGGCTGCGCGCTGGACAGCGCGTCGCCGCCCATCTCCCGCAGCGAGGGCGCGGCCAAGGCCGGGTCGGTGCCGTCCGGGCCGGCGTAGGCGCGCCAGGCGGCCGGCTGCCCCGCGGGCTGGGTGATCAGCGCGACCTCCTCGGCCTGCAGGCCGCGGCGCAGCGACTGGACCGCGATCGACAGTCCCTCGCCGACCTGGACCGGGCCGGCCAGCGTCTCCAGCATCTCCCTGATCGTCTCGAGCACCCGGTTCCTGGTGGTCACCTGGTCCAGCAGCCGGTCCCGTTCGATCGCGCTGGCCGCGTAGCCCGCGTAGACGGTGACCAGGTCGAGCTCGTCACGCTGGGGCGCGCCGTGCTGCGTGCGGAAGACCGTGATCACGCCGGACAGGCCGCTCGGCCCGAGCACCGGAACCGACCACGAGCTGGCCACGTTGACCGTCTTGGCCAGGTCCCGGAAGCTCCGCCAGGCCGCGCCGGCCCGCACGTTGTCGGCGATCACCGGGCGCTCGTCGGCCGCGGCCAGGCCCACCGGGCCGCCGCCGGGGCCGAACGGCAGCCGGGCCCACGGTTCGAGGTCGCCGGGCGTGAAGCCGAGCGACGCGGCGCAGTACAGCGTCCGGTCGCTGACCAGGTGGATGCACAGCCGCTCGCTGCTGAGCGCCGCGCCGAGCGCGGACAGGATCAGCGTGAGGCTCGACGACGGATTCGCCGAGACCAGCCGGTCGGTGAGCCCGTGCAGCCGGGTGAGCTGGTGGCGAGCGGAGGAGTCGATCTGCTGCCCGGACAGCAGCGCCACCACGTCGTCCGGGTGCGTGTCGGCCGGGCGCAGGTCCGCGACCACCCGGCCCTGGCGCAGCACCACGATGCGGTCGGCGAGCCGGAACATCTGGTCGATGTCGTGACAGGCGAGCAGGATCGTGGTGCCCTGCTCGCGCAGGCTCATGATCAGCTCTTCGACCTGGCCCGACTCCTTGACACCCAGGTTGGAGGTCGGCTCGTCCAGCGCCAGCAGCCGCGGCCTGCGGCCCATCGCCCGGGCCACCGCGACCAGCTGGCGCTGGCCGCCGGACAGCGAGAGCACGCTGCGGGTGGTGTCCTTCAGCGGGATGCGCAGCTCGGCGAGCAGCGACGCGGCCGCCGCGTGGAAGCGGGTCTCGGACAGCATGAGCCGCTTCGATTCCTGGCCGAGCATGATGTTGGCCGCGATATCCAGGTTGTCGCACAGCGACAGGTCCTGCCAGACCACGGCGACGCCCTGCCGCGCCGCGCCCGCCGGATCCGGCGGCACCCGCTTGCCGCCGAGGTAGATTTCGCCGCTGGCCGGGGCCACGTCGCCGGCGATGCAGCGCACCAGGGTGGTCTTGCCCGCGCCGTTCTCGCCCGCCAGCGCGACCAACTCCCCGCTCTGCACGGTCAAGTTGATGTCGGACAGGGCGCGGAGCCTGCCGTAGCTGAGGTTGAGCCCGGACACGGTCAGCAGCGGCGCGGCGCCCGATTCCGTGTCGGCCAGCGCCGCCGGGCCCACCGGGTTCACCGCGCCGGCGTCCCGCCGGGCGTTCCTGGCCGCGTTGCGGGCCGCGACGAGAGGACCGGTCATGCCGTCATTGTGTGGCCTCAATCGTGCGCTTGGCCACAATGTTCGCTCACCATGCCGACCTGACCAGGGATTTTCACGGTTTTTTGATGATACGTGCACTGCTCCGGTGGTTCGGCGCGGGGGCGGGACGGTCGGCGGGGCGGCTCGGTAGCGTGGGATGGTCTGACTAGGGAGAGGAGCGGGCTGTGCTCGTCGCGTTTTCCGTTACGCCGCTCGGCACCGGGGAGGCCGTCGGCGAGGTGGTGGCCGAGGCGGTCCGGGTAGTCCGGGAGAGCGGGCTGCCGAACCAGACCGACGCCATGTTCACGACCCTCGAGGGTGACTGGGACGAGACGATGGCGGTGGTCAAGCGGGCGGTGGACGCCGTCGCGGCGCGGGCGCCGCGGGTCAGCCTGGTGCT
>DASXLW010000229.1:0-14797 GCA_036496025.1 Streptosporangiaceae bacterium | reverse complement strand
CGTACTTCGGCACCATCCGTACCGGGTCCCAGTCCAGCCAGCGCTGCCAGACCTGCGGCCGCAGCACCCCGCTCCCCGGGTCGAACGGCAGCTCGACCGTGCCGTCCTCGCGCGCCGAGAAGCACGCGGCCACGCCCAGCGTCATCAGCAGCAGGTGGTCCTCTTCCTTGGTGAACGAGACCCGGGAGGTGAAGTCCGCCCACCAGCGCCAGATGTCGCCGTCGTAGCCGCGCAGGTACCGCACGGCCTTACCGAACTCCGGGACGTAGCAGAGCTCGTAGAGCGAGTCGCCGGCGTGCGAGGCCAGCACGCCGAACAGGTCGGGCCGCAGCATCGGGGTGATCATGGCGCCGAATCCGCCGCTCGACTTGCCCGTGATCGCGCGGTGCGCCGGGTCGGCCTGGGTGCGGTAGCGCGCGTCCACCCACGGCACCACCTCATCGCACAGGTAGGAGTGGTATTTCCCGGTGCCGGGCGAATCGACGAACTGGCTGCCGCCGTAGCGGGTCCAGGCGTCCACGTAGACCACGACCGCGGGCGGCGCCTCGCCGCGCGCGAACACCGCGTCCGCCGTCTCCGGGAACGGCTGCCGGTAAGCGCTGCGGTTCGACCACATGGCCACGTGCCCGGTGTAACCCTGGATCACATACACCGACGGGTAACGCCGGCCGGGCTCGTCGTCGTAACCAGGCGGAACGTAGACCCGCAGCGGCCGCTCGTTGGTGTCGTGGAGCGGGTTTCCCCACAGCAGCTCACTGGTGATGACGTGCTCGTCGATCCGTCCGGCCAGTTCGGCGGACCAGGGCAGCATGGCGCCTCCCACGGTTGCTGATCGGTCGCCTCATTCTTATACCGAACGGGCGCGGGCCGGGCCATCGCCCGCCGGCTTGCACGCGGACGGCAAGATAACGCCATGGAGACGCGGATGACGAACACGCAGGAGGAGAGCCGGTTCGCCGAAGCGGTCCGGGCGATGCGGCAGCCGTCCGGGCCGCCGGCGGGCGGTTTCGGGCCGGTCAGGCCCGGCTCGGCGCTCAGCGTCCCGGTCTGCCTGGAACTGTTCGGCGTGCAGCTGGGCAGCAGGCATCTCGACCTGGCGGCGCGCTGGCTGCGCGAGCGCGACGCCGGCTTCTACACGATCGGGTCGTCGGGACACGAGGGGAACGCGGGTGTGGCCGCGGCGCTGCGGGTGACCGATCCCGCTCTGCTGCACTACCGGTCCGGCGCGTTCTACCTGACCCGGGCCTGCCAGGCGGGCCGTTCGCCGCAGGCCCTGCGCGGCGGGCTGCGGGACGTGCTGCTCGGGGTGGTGGCGGCCGCCGCGGAGCCGATCGCGGGTGGCAGGCACAAGGTGTTCGGCCGCGCCGAGCTGGCGATCATCCCGCAGACCTCGACGATCGCCTCGCACCTGCCGCGCGCCGTCGGCCTGGCCTTCGCCGCCGAACGCGGGCACCACCTGCCGGGGCAGACGGCGCTCGAGCCCTGGCGGGCCTGGTCGCCGGCCGACATCCCGGACGACGCGATCGTGGTGAGCTCGTTCGGGGACGCCTCGGTCAACCACTCCACCGCGGTCGGCGCGTTCAATACCGCTTCCTACTGCGCCTACCAGGGCCTGCCGCTGCCGTTGCTGCTGGTATGCGAGGACAACGGAATCGGCATCAGCGTGCGGACCCCGCCCGGCTGGGTGCGGGCCGCGCTGTCCAGCCGGCCCGCCGTCGCGTACTTCCACGCCGACGGCTCGGATCTGGCGGACGTCTACGACGCCGCGGCCGCCGCCGCGGCCCACGTCCGGCAGCGGCGGGCGCCGGCGTTCCTGCACCTGTCGGTGACCAGGCTGGGCGGGCACGCGGGCTCGGACGCCGAGGCCGCCTACCGCAGCCCGGCCGATATCGCCGACGCGGCGGCGCGTGACCCGCTGCTCGGCACCGCGCGGCTGCTGATCGAGGCCGGCGCGGTCACGGCCGACGAAGTGATCGACTGGCAGGAGCGGTCCAAGGCCATGGTGCTGGAGATGGCCGCCGAGGTGGCGGACGCGCCGCGGCTGACGAACGCGGCCCAGGTGATGGCGCCGCTGGCGCCGCGCCGCCCGACCGTCGTGGCCGCCCGCGCCGCGGTCGTCGCCCCGGCCACGCAGCGGCAGCGCGCGTTCGCCGGGCGGCTGCCGGAGGACGCGGGCCCGCTCACGCTGGCTCAGTCGATCAACGCCGCGCTGGCCGACGCGCTCGCGGCGCGGCCGGGGATGCTGGTGTTCGGTGAGGACGTGGCGCGCAAGGGCGGGGTATACGGGGTGACCAGGGGGCTGCTGCGCCGGTTCGGGGCGGGCCGGGTGTTCGACACCCCGCTGGACGAGCAGGCCATCCTGGGCCTCGCGCTCGGCGCAGGCCTGACCGGCATGCTCCCCGTGCCGGAGATCCAGTACCTGGCCTACCTGCACAACGCCGCCGACCAGATCCGGGGCGAGGCCGCTACCCTGTCGTTCTTTTCGAGTGGTCAATTCCGGAATCCGATGGTGGTGCGGGTCGCGGGGCTCGGTTACCAGAAGGGGTTCGGCGGCCATTTCCACAACGACAACGCGATCGCGGCGCTGCGTGACATCCCCGGCCTGGTCATCGCCGTGCCGGCCCGGCCGGACGATGCCGCCGCGATGCTGCGGACCTGCCTGGCCGCCGCCGAGACCGACGGCAGCGTCTGCGTGTTCCTCGAACCGATCGCGCTCTATCACGAGCGCGACGCCCTGGAACCCCACGACGGCGGCTGGCTGGCCCGCTACCCCCAACCGCCGGGAGACCGGGCGGCCGGACACGTGCCGCTCGGCCGGGCCAGGGTGTACCCGGCCCCGGCCGGCCCTCCCGACCTCACCATCGTCACGTTCGGCAACGGGCTGCGGCTGAGCCTGCGCGTCGCGAACCGGCTGCGCGCGTCGGGGACCGGCTGCCGGGTGGTGGACCTGCGCTGGATCGCGCCGCTGCCCGTGGCCGACATCTTGCGGGAGGCGGCCATGACCGGCCGGGTACTGATCGCCGACGAGACCAGGCACTCCGGCGGCGTGTCCGAGGCCGTGGTCGCGGCGCTGGCCGACGGCGGGTTCGGCGGCCACGTCGCCCGGGTCACGAGCGAGGACAGCTTCATCCCGCTCGGCGACGCGGCCGGGAGCGTACTGCTGTCCGAGCAGGCCATCGAGTCCGCCGCCCGCGACCTGCTGCGGCGCGGCTAGCACGGCCTGGCTCCTGTTCCGGTGTGGCTAGGCTGCGACCATGGCACCGGAACACCCCTACAGCTACTCCCCCCTGACGGCCCGCCGCTTCCCTCCGGGTGCCCGTGGCGGCGGCGGACCGGCCGACGACCAGTTCCGGCCCGAGCCGGCCGACGTGTTCCGGCTCGGCCGGCGGCTGGTGCGGCTGGCGGTGAGCGCGGCCCGGGCCGAAGACCACCCGCTGCGCCGCGTGCTGCACGATCATCTGGGCCCCCAGGCCGCCAGCATGCCGACGGTCAGCGGATCCTGGCTGCAGTACGACCACGTGAACGTGCAGATCGGCCTGGATGCGTGGCTTCAGGGGGCTGGCCGGCAGCACGAGCTGATCGGCATCACCGGCTTCCAGCATTCGATGTTCGGCCTGGCCGAGCTGGCCCAGCCGGGCAGGCACTACTCCGGGCTGGGCGTCGGGAACGTGGCCACCGTCGCTCTCCCGGCGGGTCCGGGCGGGCAGACCCGGCCGTGCGTCCGGTGCGCTCTCTACCTGATCAGCGAGGACGAGAACCGGTACGCGCTGCTGCTGCGCTCTCCCGATCATCCGGACCCGATGGAAGAGATCACCCTCGAGGTGGTCGCGAAGGACGCCGAGCAGGCGGAACGGATCCTCGGCGAGATACGGCAGCTCGCCGTCGAGCGCAACGTCTTCCGCGGCCAGGTGATCGCCTTCGGCGGGGAGATGTTCGGGCACGGACGCGGCAGCATACTGACCTTCCTGGACCGGCCCCGGATCCTTCGCGACAACGTCGTGCTGCCGCCCGACCTGATCCAGGGAATTGAGCGGCAGGTGCTCGGCGTGCAGCAGCACGCGGGCCGGCTGCGCGCCAGCGGGCAGCACCTCAAGCGCGGCGTGCTGCTGTACGGCGCCCCGGGAACCGGTAAGACGCACACGATCGGCTACCTCATGGGGCAGATGCCGCTGGCCACGATCGTCGTCCTCTCCGGGGCCGCGCTGCAGATGATCGGCAACGCGTGCTCGGTGGCACGAGTGCTGCAGCCGTCGGTCATCGTGGTCGAGGACGTGGACCTGATCGCCGAGCAGCGGATGCCGCATAGGGGCGGGCACCCGCTGCTGTTCGAGTTGCTCAACGAGATGGACGGGCTGGGCGAGGACGTCGATGTGACGTTCCTGCTGACCACCAACCGGGCCGACATGCTGGAGGAGGCGCTGGCCCAGCGACCCGGCCGGGTCGATCACGCGGCGGAGCTGCCGCTCCCCGACGCCGAGGCCCGGAGCAGGCTGATCCGGCTCTACCAGGGGAGCCTGGACCTGGATCCGGCCGGCCTGACCCTGGTGATCGAGCGCACCGACGGGGTGACCGCGTCCTTCATCAAGGAGCTGCTGCGCAAGGCCGCGCTGTTCGCGGCCGAGGCCGGGGCCGGTGCGGAGGGGGACGGCCGGGATGGCCCGCTGCGGGTGGCCGACACGCACATGAGCGCGGCGCTCGACCAGCTGCTCGACACCCGCAATCAGCTCACCCGGGTACTGCTCGGCGGCCAGGCCGAGCGGGCCGGCCGCGAGTCCCTGGATGAGGGAGCGGTGTAGCTCCCGGTTTCGACGCTCAGATTGCCGTCAGGTGCGCCAGCAGGGCCGCCGTGACCGGGCCCGGGGCCTGGAGGTTGGCCAGGTGGGAGGCGCCCCGGATCACAGTGAGCCGGGCCCCGGGGACCTTCCCGGCGATCAGCGCGCCGTGGGCCGGCGGCGTGGCCGGATCCTCGCTGGCCGCGATGACCAGGGTCGGCGCGGTGATCGAGCCGAGCACCGGGCGCAGGTCCATCGCGGCGATCGCTTCGCAGCAGCCCGCGTAGCCCTCCGGATCGGTGCTGGCATGCATCGCCGCGGCCAGGGCCGCCGCCGGGGGGGAGGACCGCAGGAACGGCGTGGTGAACCAGCGACCCAGCGTCTGCTCGGTGATCGCCGCCATCCCGTCCGCGCGGACCCGCGCGGCGCGGGCCAGCCAGCCCGAGGCCGGCGGCATGCAAGCCGACGTGCAGCACAAGCCGAGCGCGGCGATCCGGGCAGGCGCGTGCGCCGCCAGCCACATGCCGATCATGCCGCCGAGTGAGATCCCGGCGTAGCACACCCGGTCGACGTGGTGCCGGTCCAGCAGGTCGAGCACGGCCGAGCCCAGGTCGGCGAGGCGGTACGGGCCCGGCGGCACGTCGCGGGGCCGCGCGCCGTGCCCCGGCAGCTCGAAGCGCAGCAGCCGGAAGCGCGCGGCCAGCGCCGGCAGCTGCGGACCCCAGACATCCCGGGAGGTGCCGAGCGAGTTCCCCAGCACGAGCACCGGCTGGCGGTCGCTGCCCTCGAGCGATGCGGCCAGGCGGAGCGCGTCAGACATCGAAGAAGACCGTCTCGCCCTCGCCCTGCAGGCGGATGTCGAACCGGAACCGCCCGCCGCCGTCCGGGATGGCGATCAGGGTGTCCCGCCCGCCCCGCTCGGGCAGGGCGGACAGTACCGGGTCGGCGGCGTTGGCCGCTTCCTCGTCGGGAAAGTAGATCCTGGTCACGACGCGGTCGAGCAGCCCGCGCGCGAACACGGACACGTCCAGGTGCGGTGCTTCGGTCCGGCCGTCCCCGCAGGGCAGCGCGGCCGGGCGCAGCGTGACGATCCGGTACCTGCCGTCCGGCCCGGTGGGGCAGCGGCCGAACCCGCGGAAGGCGGCGGTCGTGAGGGCGCTGCCCCGGGCATTCGGCCGCGGGTCATCGGGGTGACCGAAGCTCCCGTCCGTGGAAACGCTGTCCTGCGCGGCAGGCCGCGGGTCGTCGGGGTGGCCGAAGCTCCCGTCCGGGGCGGCCTGCCACGTCTCGACCAGCGCGTCGGGGACCGGCTCCCCCACGCCGTCGAGGACGAATCCCCCGATGGTGATCGCGCCCGGGGTCCCCTCCGGCACGACGTACGGCCCGTCGGTCCAGGGCAGGCCGACGGCGAAGAACGGCCCCACGGTCTGCGACGGGGTGACAGGCAGGCGAGTCACCGGCCCTCCTCCCCGGTCTCGAACGGCGTGGCCTCGCGACCGCGCAGCACGATGTCCCAGGAGTAGGCGAGGGCCCACTCCGGCTCGGTGCGGGCGATGTCGAGCTGGGCGACCAGCCGCTGCCGGCCTTGCTCGCTGGGTACCGAGTTGAGCACCGGGTCTAGTGGCTGCAGCGGGTCGCCGGGCAGGTACATCTGGGTGATCAGGCGCTGCGTGAACGACCGGCCGAACAGCGAGAAGTGGATGTGCGCCGGGCGCCAGGCGTTGTGGTGGTTGCGCCACGGGTACGCGCCGGGCTTGATCGTGACGAACCCGTACCGGCCCTCGTCGTCGGTGATGCACCGGCCGATACCGGTGAAGTCCGGATCGAGCGGTGCCGGGTGGTTGTCAGCCTCGTGGCGGTACCGGCCGGCCGCGTTGGCCTGCCAGATCTCGACCAGGCCGCGGCGCACCGGCTGCCCGTCGCCGTCCAGCACCCGGCCGGTGACGATGATCCGCTCCCCCTGCGGCTCGCCCGGGTGCTGGGTGGTCAGGTCGGCGTCGGCGGGCCGCACCCGGTCCTCGCCGAGCAGCGGCCCGGTGATCTCGGTCAGCCGGTGCGGCAACAGGACCGGGGGCCGGTGCGGCGCGCGCAGCGCCGAGGACCGGTACGGCGGGAAGTCGGCCGGCGGGTGCACCCCGCGGGGCCGCTGGTAGGGCCGCAGCGTGAACGTGTCGCCCTGGTGCGGCACGGCGGTGCTCACCGGCCCGTCCCCAAGTTGCGCAGGGCGGTCAACTCGGCCGGGGTGGGCGGGGGGATCGTATCCAGGGTGGTGGCCACGAGGAGCTCCCAGCCGGTATTTGCGCGCACGTCGGCGGGCGACACACCGGGATAGAGGCCGGTCAGCGTCAGTTCGCAGGTCCGCGGGCCGGGCTCGAGAATCCCGAGGTCGGTGATGACCTTCCGCGGCCCGGCGCCGGTGAGCCCGAGCCGGGCCCGGTCACCAGGGCCGGAGTCGAAGCCGACGGACGTGACGAAGTCCACCCGGTCGACGAAGGACCGCCTGGTCTGCCTGGTCACCACGATCGCCTCCCGGCACGACGCCGCGATCTCCGGTGCGCCGCCCGCGCCCGGCAGCCTGGTCTTGGGCTCGGCATAGTCGGCCCCGATGACCGTGGTGTTGATGTTCGCGAACTTGTCGATCTGGGCCGCGCCGAGGAACCCGACGTCGATCCGCCCCGCCTGCAGCCAGTAGTTGAAGATCTCCGGCACGCTGACCACCGAGTCCGCCGTCTCCGCCAGGACGCCATCGCCGATCGACAGCGGCAGCCAGCCGGGCTTGCTCCCGATCGTGCCTGACTCGTAGATCAGCACGAGCCTAGGAGAGTGCGTGGCCCGGGCCAGGTTGGCGGCCGCGCTCGGCAGGCCGATGCCGACGAAGCAGGTCGCGGCGCCCTGCAGGGCACGCGAGGCCGCGACCGTCATCATCTCGTCAGCGGTGTAGCCCGCGGCCCGGGCTGGCTCCGCGTGTGCCGCCATGGCCTCCCGCCCCGTGCTCGCCTCGCGCCTTCGTGCGGCACGCGCCCGTACGTACGCTACTCGTCCGGCCGTTCCGCGGCGAGTACCGCCTGCGCGACCGCGAACGCGCGGTTGGCGGCCGGGACCCCGGCGTACACGGCCACCTGCAGCAGCACCTCCTGGATCTGCTCCGGCGACAGGCCGTTGCGCAGCGCGGCCCGCACGTGCATGGCCAGTTCCCGCTCCTGCCTGAGCACGGCGAGCGCGGTGAGGGTGATCATGCTGCGCTCGGCCCGGGACAGCCCCGGGCGGGACCAGATCTCGCCCCATGCGTACCGGGTTATCAGGTCCTGGAACGGGGCCGTGAACGGTGTCGTGCCCGCGACCGCGCGGTCGACGTGGTCGTCCCCGAGCACGGCCCGGCGGACCGCCATGCCTTCTCGTGCCCGTTCGGGATCGGTCATGGGGTTCTCCTCCCTGCCCGCATGACGCCGACGATAGGGGTCAGGGGATGACGTGCTGCCGCCCGGTACACTCCCCGTGTGACCGGGACGGGCAGCACCCACCGAGCGGCGACCGCCGGCTCGGCGCGGGCACTGGGCCGGCTACGCGGTGCCAGCATGGGCGCCCTGGTCCTGATCATCATCCAGATCGCGCTGGGCGTCGGGGTGAACCTCTACATCACGCCGGCCAAGGGCGGCGTGAGCGAGGCCTTCTCGAACGGCCCGCTGCTCGCGCTGCACGCGGTGCTCGGGCTGCTTCTGATCGTCGCCGCGATCGACCTGCTGGTCCGGGCCATCCTGGCCAGGCACCGCGTCGTGATCGTGGTCTCGGCGGTCGGCCTGCTCGCCATCGTCGCCGCCGCGGGCAGCGGGGTCTCCTTCCTGAGCGACGGGAAGAACGGCTCGTCGATGGGGATGGCGATAGCCGCCTGCGTCGCAGCGCTCTGCTACGCCGTCTGCCTGCGCGTCCTGAGTGTTCCCGAGCGGACCGGGGACTGACTAGCGCGGATTGGCGAGCGCGCGCTCGCAGTCCCGATGCGCGTCCAGGGCCCGGCGGACAAACTGGCCGGCCGTGCCCAGATAACCCCTGGGGTCCAGCGCGGCGTCGATCTCGTCCGGCCCGATGGCCGCGCCGGAGCCGGACCCGGCCACCGCGCTGGCCAGCTCGTCCCGGAACGGCCGGCCGGCGCGCCCGGACCTGGCGGCCGCCCCGGCGACCAGGTCGTGCGCGGCCTGCCGGCCGAGCCGCGGCGCGAGCACCGTCGTCACGTGCTCGGCCAGCGGCAGCCCGCCGGCGTCGTCCAGGTTCGCGCGCATCGCCGCGGCATCGACCTCCAGGCCGGCCAGCAGCTCCGCGCACCAGGCCGCGGCCGAGCCGGTCAGCTGGAGCAGCCGGGTCAGCGGCTGCCATTCGGCGTGCCAGGCGCCGGCCGCCCGCTGATGCTCCTGCTCGGCCGATGCCGTCAGCGTGGCCAGCAGGCCGGGCGCCTGCCGGGCGCAGCCGAGTACGGCGATCGCGGCGACCGGGTTCCGCTTGTTCGGCATCGCCGAGGAGCCGCCGCGCCGCGGGCCAGGGCCATCCGGCTCGCCGCCCTCGCGGACCTCGGCGACCTCGGTCTGGGCCAGCAGGGTCACGTCGCGCGCGATCTTGCCGGCGGCGGCGCAGGCCCCGGCCAGCGCCGCGGCCAGCTCGGTGATCCGCAGCCTGCTGGTGTGCCAGGGCAGCACGGGCTCGGCCAGACCCAGCTCGCCGGCCAGCAGCGCCGCGACCCGCGGCCCGGCCGTCCCGAGCGCAGCCAGCGTGCCCGCCGCCCCGCCGAACTGAACCGCCAGCCGCTCGCGCCGCACCGCGGCCAGCGCCCTCCTCGCCTCGTCCAGGCCGGTCATCCAGCCGGCCGCGACCAGGCCGAACGTCACGGGGACGGCCTGCTGCAGCAGCGTCCGGCCGGTCATGATCGTTTCCTCGTGCTCGGCCGTGAGCGCCGCCGCCGCCCCGCTGGCGTCCGAGAGGCTGCCGAGCACGGCGCCGGTCCCGTTGCGCGCCAGCAGCATCATCGCCGTGTCGATGATGTCCTGGCTGGTCGCGCCCTGGTGCACGGCCGCGGCCGCGGCCCCGGGGAGCCTGGCGGCCAGCGCGCGGGCCAGGGCGGGAACCGGGTTGCCGGTCAGCGCGGCCTGCCGGCCGAGCTCGCCGGGATCGAAGTTGCCCGCCACCGCGGCCGCGGTGACCGCGGCCCCCGCGCCCTCGGCCGCCAGCCCGGCCCGTTCCAGCGCGCGGGCCAGCGCGGCCTCGGTGTCCAGCATGGCCTGCAGCCAGGCGGTCTCGCCGGCGTCCACCTCGCCGCGGGCGAAAATCCCCGTGAACAGGCCGCCGGCGTCAGACATGCGCCAGGCCCACGTAGTTCTCGGCCAGCGAGGCGGCGGCGGCCTGCGAGCTGCACACGTACTCCAGGCGGGATCGCTGCAGCCGGCGGTCGTAGCCGTCGTGGCCGGCGAAGGTGTGCAGCAGCGTGGTCATCCACCAGGAGAAGTGCTGTACCCGCCAGACCCGCCGCAGGCAGGTGCCGGAGTAGTCGTCGAGCAGCGCGGTGCTGCCGCCGGCGTACCAGGCGGCCAGCGCCTCGGTCAGCACCCCCACGTCGAAGGCGGCCAGGTTCAGGCCCTTCGCGCCGGTGGGCGGGACGATGTGCGCCGCGTCCCCGGCCAGGTACAGGCGCCCGTACCTCATCGGCTCGGCCACGAAGCTCCGCATCGGGGCCATGACCCGCTCCAGCACCGGGCCGGTCCGCAGCCGCCAGCCGGGCACGGTTTCCAGCCGCGTCCGCAGCTCGTCCCAGAACCGCTCGTCCGGCCACTTGGCAAGGTCCTCATCCGGCTCGACCTGCAGGTAGAAGCGGCTGAGGGCCGGGCCGCGCATGCTGTGCAGCGCGAAGCCGCGGTCGCTGTGCGCGTAGATCAGCTCCTGCGTCGATGGCGGCACGGCGGCGAGCACGCCGAGCCAGCCGAACGGGTGCTCCCGGTCGAACAGGGTCAGCGCGCCGTCCGGGATGGCCGCCCGGCAGACACCGTGAAACCCGTCGCAGCCGGCGATGAAATCGCAGTCGAGCCGGTGCCTTTCCCCGCGGGTGAAGGCGATCGCCGGATGGTCGGTCCCGATGTCCTCGGGGACCACGTCCGACACCTCGAACAGGATCTGGCCGCCGGCCGCGAGCCGGGCCGCAACCAGGTCCTTGACCACCTCCTGCTGGCCGTACACGGTGACCGCGCGACCGGGGACCAGGCGTTCGAACGCGATGCGGTGCGACTGCCCGCCGAACCTCAGCTCGATGCCGTGGTGGACGAGTCCTTCCCGCTGCAGCCGGTCACCCAGGCCGGTGGCGACGAGCGTGTCCACCGTGCCCTGCTCGAGCACGCCGGCCCGGACCCGCTTTTCCACGTAGTCCCGGCTGTGCGCCTCGAGCACCAGCGAATCGATGCCGCGCCGGTGCAGCAGGTGCGAGAGCAGCAGCCCTGCGGGGCCGGCGCCGACGATCCCAACCTGGGTACGCACGACATCATGTTCTCACCACGGACAGGTGTTCTCACTACGGACACTTAGCCGTAGGCTTCCGGGCGCCCGATGCTGACCTCAACGCCCGGCGAGTAGTGCACCAGCGGCTCGCCCGGTGGCGATGGCAGCCCCGCGGCGGGCACGAGCCGGTCATCGAGAACCCGGACCTGGGCCCGGTGCAGCGGCCAGGGCGGGTGGCACGCCCGGGCGAACCGCTCCCTGGCGCCGCGCGCGCTGAACAAGATCCACCGCGCGGTGAGGAAGTGGTCCAGGTCGCCCAGGTCGGCGGGGCGGTACGGCTCGCCGACCCGGACCCGGACCCGGCTGGTCGCCCCGCGCGGGCCCGGCCACAGCCGCCGGCACGCGTAGCTGGTCTCCCCGTCCCGCGCGGCCAGCCGCATCGACGACCAGAAATAGGGCAGGCGGTAGGTCGCGCGGGCCACGCCGACGGCGCCGAGCCGTGCGGCGTCGAGCGAGACGAACCAGATCCCGGTGCGTCCCTCGCGGTCGCGGACGTACGTGCGCACGTTGGTCTCGCAGAAATTCGACACCCACGGCAGCCGGGTGCCGCCCGCCGTCGATACCCGCATGAAGAACGGCACCAGGCCCACCCAGGCCGCCCCGCCGAAGACATCCGGCCGCAGGCTGCCCGGCAGCAGCCGCTGCACGACCTCGGGGTCGAACGGCCAGTGCACGAACGTCAGCTGCTCCCACCGCTGCCGCATGACCGGCTTGTCCACCGTGAACGGGCACACGCCCGCCTGATCACGCGCCATGGCCGCGACCTAGTGCCGGGGGGCGAAGAAGATGATGCCGACGCCGGCCGCCACGACGCCGGCGCCGATCCAGTCGAACCGGTCCGGGGCGTGCCCGTCCAGGCCCCAGCCCCACAGCAGGCTCATGATCACGAAGACGCCGCCGTAGGCCGCGTAGACGCGGCCGAAGCTGCTGCGCTGCAGCGTCGGTATCACTCCGTAGCCGATCAGGATGGCCGCGCCGATGAGGCCGGCCCACCACGGCGCGCCCTCCCGCAGCCAGCGCCACATCAGGTAGCCGCCGCCGATCTCGGCCAGGCCGGCGGCCACGAACAGGCCGATGGACCGTGCGATCTCCATATCCAGCCATTCTGCCCTCGGTGCTGCTCACGATTACCGGCCGCGGCCAGATAGTCTGCGGCCGTGGAGGCGATGGGAGACGGCATCGCGGCATCGACCGCTCCGCCGCAGATCCCGGTCGCGCCCGCCGGCTGGCAGCGGTGGCGCTCGCTCGTGTTCGCCCCGGCCGGCGACGGCCAGCGACGGCGGCGGGGCAGCGACGGCGTCCGGCTCGCTATCGCCACCGCCGGGCTGCTGTGCTGCGTGCTCATCATCCACTACGGCTACCGGGTGGACCGGACCATCACCCGGGTGCTCAACCCCCCGCCGTCCAGCGTCAGCTGGCTGGTCACGGTGGTGTACGACGCCGGATCCTTCGGGGTAACGGCCGCGCTTATCGTGCTGGCCCTGCTCGCCCGGCGCTGGGTGGTGGCCCGTGACATCGGCGTCAGCGTGGCCGGCACGCTGGCCGTGTCCGGGCTGCTGATCCTGCTGCTCGGCGCCGACGGCGGGCGCGGCGGCGGGACGGTGATCTCCGGCTACTACGTCCGGTTCCCGGTCTTCCAGATTGCGATCTTCATGGCCGTGGCCACCGCGGCGCTGCCCTACCTGGCCCGTCCGGTGCAGCGGCTGGTCGAGGCGTTCATCGCCCTGGCCGCCCTGGCGTCGGTGGTCGGCGGGCACGGGCTGCCGGTCAACGTGCTCGGCAGCCTGGCCATCGGCTGGGGGGTTACGGCCCTGGTCCACCTGGTCTTCGGCTCGCCGCTCGGGCTGCCCGCCACCGCCGACGTGACGGCGCTGCTGCGCGAACTCGGGGTACCCGCCGCCAGCGTGCACCCGGTAGGCCGCCAGGAGTGGGGGGTGGCCAGGTACGGGGCGACCCTCGGGCCGGCCTCGGCCGGCCCGGCGCCGGAACTCAGCGTGTCCGTCTACGGGCGAGATGCGGCCGACGCGAAGCTGCTGGCCAAGACCGGGCGGTTCCTCTTCTACCGGGACTCCGGGCCCACGCTCACGTTCACCCGGCTGCAGCAGGTGGAGCACGAGGCCTACCTGACCCTGCGGGCCGGCCAGGCCGGGGTCACCGCGCCCGAGGTCATCGAGGCGGGCCGGGCCGGGCCCTCGGGAGACGCGCTGATCGTCTGCCGGCTGCCGCCGGGGACGATGCTCTCGGCCGTCAGGCCCGAAGACGTCACCGACCGGGTGCTGGACAGCATCCTCGGCCAGGTGCTCACGCTGCGGGCCGCGCGCCTGGCTCACGGGGAGATCAGCGGCGACACCGTGGTGGTCGACCCGGTGACGCAGACCGCCGCGCTGGTGAACTACCGCAGCGCCACGTCGCAGGCCAGCGCGTACCAGCTCGACCGCGACCTGGCCAGCGCGATCGCCGCGGCGGCCGTGGTGGTGGGCGCGGAGCGGGCGGCCGCGGCGGCGTCCCGGTGCCTGAGCGCCGAGGTCCTGACCGGCGTGCTGCAGCACCTGCGCCGGGCCGGGCTGGACCCGATCCTGGTTCGCGACCTGCGGGGCCACAAGAAGCTGCTCGACCAGGTGCGGGAGCAGGCAGCCAGGGCCGAGTCGATCGAGCTGCCCAAGCTGGCCGAGCCGCGCCGGATCAGCTGGACGAACCTGATCCTGATCGTCGGCACGCTGATCGGCGGGTGGGCACTGATCGGCGTGCTCATCGACGTGACGCAGTCGTTCGACACGATCATCGGCGCCGACTGGCTGTGGGTCATCGCCGCGTTCATCCTGGCCCAGCTGGCGTTCGCCGGATCGGCCGTCGAGGACATGGGCAGCGTCGCCGGTGAGCTGCCGTTCATCCGGGTGCTGGCCCTGGAGATCGCCAACAGCTTCAGCGGGCTGGCGGGCGGCACGGCGGCCATCTTCGGCACCCGGGTGCGGTTCTTCCAGCAGCAGGGTTACGACGCGTCGGTGGCGCTCAGCTCGAGCGCGGCGGTCACGTCCGCGAGCTGGGTCATCAAGACCGTGCTGTTCCTCATCTCGCTCCCGCTGGCCTGGGGCACGCTCGACCTCGCGGACCACCCCACCGCCGGGGCCGACCAGGTGGTCTGGCTGATCCTCATCGCCGTGGTCGCCGCCGGCATCCTGCTCGGCGTGGTGCTCGGCATCCCCAAGCTCCGCCGGCTGGCCGGCGCCAAGCTCCGCCCGTGGCTGCTCAACATCTGGGGCAATGCCCGGTCGGTCGCGACCTCGCCGGTCAAGGTGGCCCAGCTGCTCGGCGGCGCCGTCGGCGGCCAGATCGCCGTGGCCCTCGCCCTCGGCGCCTCGCTGCGGGCCTTCGGCGACCATCTCAGCCTGCCCGCGCTGATCCTCGTGATCACGCTGGCGTCGATCATCGGGGGCGTTGCCCCGGTGCCGGGCGGCATGGGCGTGGTCGAGGCCGGCCTGATCCTCGGCCTCACCGCC
>DASXLW010000228.1:0-4234 GCA_036496025.1 Streptosporangiaceae bacterium | reverse complement strand
GATCAAGTGTCGGTGGAGGTGGCCGGGTTCATCGCCCGGCGGCTGTACGCCGACCGGGTCGGAGTGTTGTTCACCGTCCGGGAGGGGGAGGGAGAGGCGGCCGCGCTGGCCGGGCTGCCGGAGCTGGTGCTCGGCGGGCTGCCGGGGGAGGCGGCGGGTGAGCTGCTGGCGGCGTCGGCCGGCGCCCGGGTGGATGGGCGGGTGAGCGCTCAGGTCGTGGCCGGGGTGGCGGGGAACCCGCTGGCGCTGGTGGAGCTGGCCGGGGAGCTGACCCCTGCGGAGCTGTCGGGGGTGGAACCGCTGAGCTGGCCGCTGCGGTTCGGTGGCCGACTGGAGGAACTGTACCTGTCCCGGGTACGGGCCCTGCCCGCCGACACCCGGATGCTGCTACTGGTGGCGGCGGCCGACCCGAGCGGGGATTCCGCGTTGGTATACAAGGCGGCCGGGCAGCTGGGGACCGGCCCGGAGGCGGGTGAGGCCGCGGGCACCCGGCGGCTGGTGTCGTGGCAGCCGCGGGTGCGGTTCCGGCACCCGCTGACCCGGTCGGCGGCCTACTACGCGGCCCCGGCGGCGGCGCGGCGCCGCGCGCATGCTGCGCTGGCCGCCGCCACCGACCCCGGCGCCGACCCCGACCGGCGGGCCTGGCACCTGGCCGAGGCTGCGGCCGGGCCGGACGAGGATGTCGCCGCGGAGCTTGAGCACTGCGCGGGCCGGGCGCAGTGCCGCGGCGGCCTGGCCGCCGCCGCGGCGTTCCTGGAACGCGCGGCCACGCTGACCCCCGACCCGGTGCGCCGTGCCGAGCGCACGCTGGCCGCGGCTCAGGCCAGCATGCAGGCCGGCGTGTTCGGCAAGGCCCGCGACCTGCTGGCCACGGCCGAAGCCGGGCCGCTGGATGAGTTTCAGGCCGCCCGAGTGGACTTGCTGCGCGGGAGGATCGCGTTCGCCTCCGGCCTGGGCAGCGACGCTCCCCCGCTGCTGCTGAAGGCGGCCAGGCGGCTCGAGCCGCTCAACCCCGACTTGGCCCGCGAGACCTACGTCGATGCGTGGCAGGCGGCATTCTTCGCCGGGCATCTGGCGGGTGCCGGCGACCTGCTCGAGGTCTCCCGCGCCGCCCGGGTCCTCCCGGCGCCGGCGCACCCGCCGCGTCTGGTCGATTTGGTGCTGGACGGTTTTGCGCTGCTGGTCACCGACGGACCAACCGCTGCTGCACCGGTGTTGCGGCAGGCCACGAGCGCCCTTGCCCCCCCGGACATCCCCGAGGAAGAGATACTTCGGTGGGGCTTTGTCGCTACGGTGGCGGACGAAGCTCTCTGGGACGACGAGGGCTGGCGTGTGACCGTCAGGCAGGTGCAGCTCGCCCGTGACGTCGGCGCGCTCGACCAGCTCTCGTTCCTTCTGAACCGGATGGCTGTGGAGACCGTGTGGAGTGGTGACTTTGCGGCTGCCACTGTGCTGATCGCCGAAGCCGGTGCGGTCTGCGAGGCGACCGGGTCTGGTTTCGCGCCCGTCGCCGCCGTGATGCTAGCTGCGTTCCGGGGAAGGGAAGCCGAGGCCGTTCCGCTGATCCAGTCCACCGTCGAGCAGGCCACAGCCGGGGGCCAGGGAGTCTCGGTGACCGTCGCGCACTGGGTGGCCGCCGTCCTCTACAACGGCCTCGGCCGTTACGAGGAAGCACTGGCAGCGGCCCGGCAAGCCAGCGAGCACAAGCACGTATATATCTCCGTGTGGGCGTTGCCCGAGCTGATCGAAGCCGCCGCGCGCGCCGGAAACCCGCGCGCTGCCGGCGATGCCCTCGACCGGCTGGCCGGAACGTCACGGGCCGGAGGCACCGAGGACGGGCTGGGGATCGAGGCGCGGTCACGCGCGCTGCTGAGCGAGGCCGAAGCCGCCGAGGGGTACTACCGCGAAGCAATCGACCGGCTCAGCCGCACACGGCGCCGTCCCGACCTCGCCCGTGCCCACCTGCTGTACGGCGAGTGGCTGCGCCGCCAGCGCCGCCGCCGCGACGCCCGGGACCAGCTTCGCACCGCCTTCGCCATGTTTGAAGCGATGGGCATGGAGGCGTTCGCGAGCCGGGCCCGGGCCGAGCTGCGCGCCACCGGCGAGCGGGCCCGCCCGCGCCGCCCCGGGGCCCCGGAGGTGCTCACCCCGCAGGAGGAGCAGATCGCCCGGCTGGTCGCCGAGCACCTTACCAACCGGGAGATCGCCGCCCGGCTGTTCATCAGCGCCAGCACCGTCGAGTACCATCTGCGCAAGATCTTCCGCAAGCTCGGCGCCAGCAGCCGGGCCCAGCTCGCCCGCACGCTCCGGAACGACAAAGAAACACCCACGCAGCGGGACTGACGGTGGGCTACGGCCTGCTCTCGACACTGATGCGGTCATCGACCTGGGTGACACCAGGCGCGGACCACGCGGCGGCCACCGCGTGATCGTGCGCGGCCCAGCAGCTGACCGTGCCGGACAGGATCACCAGCCCGTCGGAGAAGGTCTCGACCGAGATCACGTCCGCCGCTAGTACGGCAATGCGCCGGAATGCGCCGCTGATGGCGTCCCGTGCCTCACGCGCATCGGGAGTCTGGGTCAAGGTGATGGCGTTGTCAATGCCGGCAACGCCGGGCACGCCCGTGGTGCGGGACTCGGCCGCCTCTCGCTGGTAGTGCCACTCCGCGGTGCCGGTCAGGGTGACGAAGCCGTCCCGGGCCCGCGCAGCGACGGTCATCGGGACCGAGACGTCCAGCATGAGCGCTTCCAGCACGTCGCCGTGCAGGTCCTCGTCGTCTCGCCGGTCTCGGTCCGGGATTTGCACCCGCAGTTCATTGGCGACCCAGGTAACTCCGCGGACGCGTGCCGCGGCCCTGCCCCCCGCCCGCTTCAACCGGAGGCTGGCCACGACCCCCCGCAGCGTGACCGTGCCGCCGGCGGCCCATACCTCGATCGCCTCGCTGTCCACCTGGGGATCCCACGAGAGCTCAGCGGCGACGTGGCGCCGTAGATCATCGTCCCTCATTGTTGCTTGTTCCACCTCTGACGTCGGCATCCCCGTGGTCACTGGGTTCTCCCAGGGCACGACGTTAGGGCCAGCCTGCCGGATGCCGCATCCATGAAAGTCCTTAGTCATTCCGCGGCAAGGCCGCTATGGGGGACCGGCAGGACTAAGGACGTTCCGGGATTCGATCGGCTTACCGGATTCGTAGCGTTTACAGCGGGACCTATCCACGAGAGTCCGGAAGCGTCCCGGAGAGCCGTGACCAAGGAGCTCTCGGGTCCGGACCGGCACCCGCCGGGACTGATGAGTAAGCCGAGGAGATCCGCCGTGTGGCCGATGATGCCCTGCTTGAGCGTTGGCGCTCTCCAGTCTGACGCCATCTTTGCGTCAGGGCTGCAGAGCGGGGATGAGCCCAGCGCGGGTCAGGTACGGCAGGCGGTCGCTATGACGATCCAGGCTTTCGGCTACACCGGCTGTGCCGAACGGGTGGCGCAGGAGTTCGGCGATCATCCTGAGACGGCGGTGATCCGCATGCGCTGGGCGCGTTCCGTGGCCCGCGAGGTATTCGCGGATTCAGCGTCGGCGCCCGGCCCGCGGGCAGATGCCGGCGCGCTGCTGGTCATCCGTCCCCGGCTGCCCGCCGAGCAGACGTCAGGCTCACGAGTGGCAATGGCATGACCGCGGTAATCAGTGACTCGCCGCCGGGAGCGCGCGGGAAAGAGGGCAGCGGGCTCGCCACCGGAACGGGTGGCTGACGACATGCCGGTGCCGGATGAGTGGGTTCGGGCGCTGAGCGCGGACGGGGACGAGCGGGAGCGTGCCACGGCCCGGCTGCACCAGATGCTGCTGCGCGTCGCGCGGGCCGAAGCGCGCCGCCGCAGCGGGCAGTTGCGGATCTCCGGGCCCGAACTGGACGACCTGGCGCACCAGGCCGCCGCGGACGCGGTTCTCGCGATCCTCGCCAAGATCGGCAAGTTCCGCGGCGAGAGCCGGTTCACCACCTGGGCGTGCAAGTTCGTCATCTTCGAGGTGTCCGGCAAGATCGGGCGGCATTTCTGGCGCCATCCCGCGGTCCCGCTGGAGGCGGCGGACTGGGACCGGCTGCCGGACAGGTTCGGCCTCGACCCGGCCCGGGAGTCCGAGTGGCGCGACCTGGTCCGGGCACTGCGGCGGGCGGTCCAGGAAGAGCTCACCGAGCACCAGCGGCGGGTCTTCACCGCGATCGTAGTGGACGGCGTGCCCCTGGAT
>DASXLW010000227.1:0-7740 GCA_036496025.1 Streptosporangiaceae bacterium | reverse complement strand
TTCTTTAAAGCAGCGGTAAACCGCTAGCCGGGAAGCTGGAACGGGAGCTTGATCCCGTCCAGGGCGTCCGGGCAGGGGCAGTCGCGCCCGGCCGGCAGCCCTTCGATGATCTTCTCGACGAGCGCGCGCAGCCGGGTCGCGTTGGCCGCGAACACCTCGAGCACCTCGGCATGGGTGACGCCCTCGCCCTCCACCGCGCCCGCGTCCGTGTCGGTGACCAGCGCCAGCGCCGTGTAGCACAGGGTCAGTTCGCGGGCCAGCACGGCCTCGGGGTAACCGGTCATGCCGACCAGGGTCCAGCCCTGCGCCGCATACCACTGCGACTCCGCCCGGGTGGAGAACCTCGGGCCCTCGATGATCACGAGCGTGCCGGACGGCACCGGATCCCAGCCGGACGCGCGGGCGGTCGCCAGCGCGTGCGCCCGGCCGACCGGGCAGTACGGGTCGGCGAACGCCACGTGCACCGCGCCTGAGTCGAAGAACGTCTGCTCCCGGCCGGAGGTGCGGTCCACGAGCTGGTCCGGGACCGCCAGCGTGCCGGGACCGTAGGAGGAGGTCAGTGAACCCACCGCGTTCGCCGCGATCACCTGCCGCACGCCCAGCGACCGCAGCGCCCACATGTTCGCCCGGTACGGAATGCGGTGCGGCGGGAACCTGTGGTCGCGGCCGTGCCGGGGCAGGAACGCCACCCGGCGTCCGGCCACCTCGCCCACCGTGACCGGGTCGCTCGGCACACCGAACGGGGTCTGCACGGTGACCTCGTCGGCCGAGGAGAAGAACTCGTAGAAGCCGGACCCCCCGATGACCCCGATCAGGTCGGCGTCCGGGCCGTCAGGCATCGCCTAGGCGCCGGACTTGGCGCCGGCGGGCTTGGAAGCCTTCGTCTCGGCGGACTTCTTGCCGTCGGACGACGCGGAGTCCTTCTTCCCCTCTGACGACTTCCCCTCTGACGATCCCTCGCCCGAGCCGGACGAGCCGTTGGACTTGCCCGCCTTGGCGCCGGAGTCCTCGCCCTTGGCGGCCGCCTTGCGGCTGTCGGTTCGGTAGAAGCCGGACCCCTTGAACACGATGCCCACCGGCGAGAAAACCTTGCGCAGGCTTCCGCCGCAGGCCGGGCACACGCTCAGCGGCTCATCGTCGAACCGCTGCACCGCTTCGACCTGCTCACCGCATGTGGTGCACGCGTACTGGTACGTCGGCACGGGCCCTCCTTCTGGCCTTCGCGCGCTAGCACTCGCGCCGTTAGACTGCCAAATTTTAGCCTACGGCGGGGGTCAGCCTGGTCAGTCCCGCGCTCGGTTGCGCGGCCATCCGGACCGGGTGATCGAGCGGTCCGGCCGGCACGCGGTCGAGCAGCTCGCCGTCGTAGAGCAGCGCGATCGTGGGGATCAGCGGGCCGACCTGCTCGAGCGCACGGTCATAGCAACCGCGGCCGCGGCCCAGCCTATTCCCGCGGCGGTCGGCGGCCAGCGCGGGCACGATCACCAGATCCGCGCTCGCGATCGAGTGCCGGGCCGTCTGCGCGGGCTCTAGCAGGCCCTGGCCGGCCGGGGTCATCGATTCCGGGCCCTCGTAGGGTGCCCAGTCAAGATGGCCGTCCGAACGGAGCAGCGGAAGTATCACGTAGGTGCCGCGTTTCCACAGCGCGTAGACCAGGCCGCGGGTGGACGGCTCGGTACCGACGGAGTAGTACGCGGCCACCGTCCCGGCCATCTGTGCCTCCGGGAGACAGAGCACGGCATCGCGCAGCCGCCGGCCCGCATCGGATCGCTGCTCGTCGGTCAGGCCGGCCCGCGCCGCCTTGATGCTCCGGCGCAGGGCGGCCTTCGCCTCGTGCAGCGCTGTCCCGGGCATGGTGACCGCAGCATACGCCGGTGCGGATATGCCGCTGTGTCGCTGCCGCTAGGGTGGCGGCATGGCCGATTTCTCTGCCGTGACCAAGGCAGTCATTCCCGCCGCCGGGCTGGGCACCCGGTTCCTGCCGGCGACCAAGGCGACGCCCAAGGAAATGCTGCCTGTGGTGGACAAGCCGGCCATCCAGTACGTGGTCGAGGAGGCGGTGACCTCCGGACTGGATGACGTGCTGCTCATCATCGGCCGCGGCAAGCGGTCCATCGAGGATCACTTCGACCGCGCCTACGAGCTCGAAGAAGCGCTCGCGGCCAAGGGCGATAAGGACCGGCTGGCCCAGGTGCGCGAGTCCAGCGAGCTCGCCCACATGCACTACGTGCGCCAGGGCGATCCGCGCGGGCTCGGTCACGCCGTGCTCTGCGCCGCCGAGCACGTGGGCTCGCAGCCGTTCGCGGTGCTGCTCGGCGACGACCTCATCGACGCGAGGGACCGGTTGCTCACCCGAATGATGGAGGTGCGGGAGCAGTACGGCGGCAGCGTCGTGGCGTTGATGGAGGTCGACCCCGAGCAGGTGTCGCAGTACGGCTGCGCCGCGGTAAGCAAAACCGGGGACGAGGACGTGGTCACGGTGACCGACCTGGTGGAGAAGCCGGTTCCGGGTGAGGCGCCGAGCCGGTGGATCATCATTGGCCGCTACGTCTGCGACCCGGCGGTGTTCGACGTACTCAGGCAGACACCGCCAGGGCGCGGCGGGGAGATCCAGCTCACCGATGCGCTCAAGACACTGATCGGCCGCGATGCCGGCGCCGGCGGCGGGGTGTGCGGGGTACTTTTCCGGGGTCGGCGTTACGACACCGGCAACAAGCTCGACTACCTGCGCACGATGGTTCAGTTCGGCTGCGAGCGGCCCGACCTGAGCCAGGAGTTCGTGCCCTGGCTGCGCAAGTACCTGGACGACTTGCGATGACGCCTGCGCGCCAGCACGGGGGGACAGGCGGCGGGCACGATCCCGCCGGGCTGGTGCCGGTGGACGATCACCTGGCCGACGTGGCCGCCATGATCCGCCCGCTGACACCGGTCGAGCTCGCGCTGGCCGAGGCGGAGGGGTGCGTGCTCGCCGCCGACGTCACGGCCGGCCACCCGCTGCCGTCGTTCGACAACTCGGCGATGGACGGCTACGCGGTCCGGGCGATCGACGTAGCCGGCGCCACCGAACGGTCCCCGGTCACGCTTCCGGTCAGCGGCCTGGTCGCGGCGGGCGACACCGGCGCCTATGCGGTAACTCCGGGCGTGTCCGTTCAGGTCATGACGGGGGCACAGCTGCCCGCGGGTGCCGATGCGGTCGTGCCCGTGGAGTGGACCGACGGCGGCGACGCGAAGGTGGCGATCCGCCGGGCTGCCGAGACCGGGCATGCGGTCCGCCGGGCCGGTGACGACGCACGGGCGGGCGAGCCGCTGCTATCTGCCGGGACGGTGCTCGGCCCGGCCCAGCTCGGCCTGGTCGCCGCGGCCGGCGGAGGCACGGCGGTGGTGCGCCCGCGGCCGCGCGTGGTGGTGATCTCGACCGGGAACGAGCTGGCCGAGCCGGGCTCGCCGCTCACGCCGGGGAAGATCTGGGAGTCGAACAGCTTCATGCTGGCCGCCGCCGCGCGGCAGGCCGGCTGCCTGGCCTACCGGTCGCCGGTGGCCCCGGACGAGCCGCGGCGGCTGCTCGAGATGATCGAGAGCCAGCTGCCGCGGGCCGACCTGCTGATCACCAGCGGCGGAGTGAGCATGGGCGGCCCGAACGATGTGGTCAAGGACGTGCTTGCGGGGCTGGGCACGGTGACCTTCCGCAAGGTGGCCATCCAGCCGGGGATGCCGCAGGGGTTCGGCGTGGTCGGGCCGGACGCGACGCCGATCATCACGCTGCCGGGCAACCCGGTCAGCGCCTACGTGTCGTTCCAGGTGTTCGTGCGGGCCGCGCTGGAGGCGATGCTGGTCACCGGCGAGCTGGCGCTGCCGGTGCGGCGGGCCGTGCTGTCCGGGCCGCTGAAGGCGCCGGCCGGCCGGCGGGCGTACCTGCGCGGCGTGCTGGATGCCGCCGGGGAAACGGTGGCGCCCCTGGGACACCAGGGATCGCACCAGCTCGCCACGCTGGGGCGGGCGAACGCGCTCGTCATCGCCCCGGAGCAGGTCACGGCCATGGCCGAGGGCGACGAGGTCGACGTGATGAGCCTGCCGTGAGCGACGCGCGCGGTCAGCTCAGCCATCTGGACGCGGCCGGGCGGGCCCGGATGGTCGACGTGTCGGAGAAGGACGTCACCGCGCGGTCGGCGCGCGCCTCGGGGCGGGTGCTGCTGTCGGCCGATGCGGTGGCCGCGCTGCGGGCGGGCGAGGTGCCCAAGGGCGACGCGCTGGCGGTGGCCCGGATCGCCGGGATCCAGGGAGCGAAACGCACGCCCGAGCTGATCCCGCTGTGTCATCCCATCGGCCTGCACTCCGTGGCGGTCGAGCTGACCGTAGCCGATGACGGGGTGGACATTTCCGCCGCGGTGCGGACCGCGGACCGGACCGGCGTGGAGATGGAGGCGCTGACCGCGGTGACTGTGGCGGCGCTCGCGCTGATCGACATGATCAAGGCGGTGGACCCGGCCGCGGTGATCAGCGGTGTCCGGGTGGAGGAGAAGTCCGGCGGCAAGTCGGGTCCGTGGCGGCGGCCGCGATGAGGGCGCCTACGGGGACCGGAACCGGGAGCGGCCGCGATGAGGGCGCGTACCGGAGGCCCGAACCGGGAGCGGCCACGATGAGGACACGGCCGGGGGCCAGAACCCGGAACCCGCCGCGATGAGGGCGCTGGCCATCACCGCCTCCAACCGCGCCGCGGCCGGGGTGTACGAGGATCGCTCCGGTCCGGTGCTGGTGGAGCTGCTGCGTTCGGCCGGGGTCGAGGCCGTGGACGGACCGTTGGTCGTCCCGGACGGCGAACCGGTGGAAGCAGCGCTGCGGAAAGCGGTCGCAGCCGGGTATGACGTCGTGGTGACGACCGGTGGAACCGGCCTCACCCCCGGGGACCTGACGCCGGAGATGACCCGGCGGGTGGTCGACCGGGAGGTGCCGGGGATCGCCGAGGCGGTCCGTGACGCCGGGGCCGCCGCCGGGGTGCCCGCGGCGATCTTGTCCCGCGGCATCGCCGGACTGGCCGGGCGCACGCTCATCGTCAACCTGCCCGGTTCCACCGGCGGGGTCAGGGACGGGATGGCGGTTCTGTCGCCCGTGCTCGGGCACGCCATCGACCAGGCGCACGGCGGCGATCACGTCGCCAGCCGGGATACGTGACGCCGGTGTCCAGGTCCGGGCACGTCCCGTTCGGACGGCGAAGCGGTCAAAACATGCCAGACGGCGCGGAAGCCCTCGCCGGGCCGATCGGTGCCGAGCCGAAGCGGCCGCTGTCAGGGATCTGGCGCAGAATCATGAGGTAAGTGCGTGGCGTTGCTCGCCCGAACTGGGAGAAGATGAACCGTGGCACGAATGCGCGGGTGGCCGGCCACGCTGATCGAGCCCGGACTGGTCGGTGCCTCGGTCGGCTTGCGGCCGGTTCGCGCGCGGGACGCGCGCGCCTGGCGGGACATGCGGGTGCGGAACGCCGCCTGGCTGCGGCCCTGGGAGCCGACCAACCCGGAGACGCCGCTGTACCGGTCCGGCCTGGGCCCCTACATCGCGATGGCCCGCGCGATGCGGCGCGAGGCGCGGCGCGGGCAGGCGCTGCCGTGGGTGATCACCTATAACGGCCGGTTCGTCGGGCAGCTCACCGTGGGCAGCATCATCTGGGGATCGGCGCGGGCGGCACAGGTGGGCTACTGGGTCGGCGAGGACTGGGCCGGCCGCGGGGTCACCCCGACCGCGCTCGCGATGGCCGTGGACCACTGCTTCTTCGTCGTCGGGTTGCACCGGGTCGAGGCCAGCATCCGGCCGGAGAACCACGCCAGCCGGCGAGTGGTGGAAAAGCTCGGATTCCGCGAGGAGGGCATACGGCGTCGCCACCTGCATATAGACGGTGCGTGGCGTGATCATCTCTGCTACGCGCTGTCGGTGGAGGATGTCCCGGGCGGGCTGATGCCGCGGTGGCGCAGCGCGCTACCCGCCGCGAGTTCGGGCAGCATCTGAGGCTCACGTCTTGAGCTCGCTCTAGGCCCTATCTCACGACACACCGGACCGAATGCTCGTCATCGGCGATCAAGGGCCTTAGCGTGCGTGACGTGGAGCCGTCCATCATTGCCGCCTGCGTCCGGCATAGAAGCGCTGGTTGCGCCGCCCGTGGGCCGGTGTCGCGCGGACGCGATGAGAGGACGATGGGTGAGTAGCGCGTTCCTCTACCTGGCGATCATCGCCATCTGGGCCGGCGTGCTCATCCCCCGGTGGCTCAAGCGGGACTCCTCACAAGCGAAGGCGGCGAAGTCGTCGCAATCGGAATCGCCGGAGGCGAGGCAGTCGCCGGACGAGCTCACGGACGACGAACCTGTCGAGATCAACGCCGGCGCCGACGCTGGCGGGGCGGGGATCCAGATGGCTGATGACAACACCCAAGCCGAGACCGGCCCGAGCCGGGCCGCTGACCCAGAGCGGGCCTCTGACCGAGCTGCTGGTAGAGACCGAGCCGCTGGTAGAGACCGAGCCGCGGGCAGGGGCCGGGTGGCGGGCGCAAACCGGGTCGCGAGCGCGAGCGGGGCCGGGGCGGCGGACGAGGCCGAACTGTCCGGGTACGAGGCGGGAGAGGCTGCCGGACTCCGCCCGGCCGATCCGCAGACCCGCCGACGGGTGCTGTCCGCGCGGCGCCGGATGCTAATGATGCTCATGGTGCTCGCGGCGGCGGCGGCCGGGATCGCGTTGATCGGCATGGCGGCCTGGTGGGTAGCCATACCCCCGGTTGCGATGCTCGGCGGGTACCTGCTGGTGCTGCGCGAGGTGAGGCATGCCGACGCCGAGCGCGCGCTCATCCGCGCCGACGCCGAGCAGCTCGCTGAGCACCGCGCAGAGCAGCGGCGCCTGCGCGAAGCCCAGGGGGCCGCTGCCAAGCAGCGCGAAGAGGCGCAGACGGCCCGGGTCATCGACATCTCCGAGCGGGTGCGAGATGAGTTCTACGACCAGTACGCCGAAGGCGAGCGGCGGGCCGTGGGTGATTAGGGACCGGCTGGCCGGCACCGGGCGCAAGTAGACCGGCGCGGGTGAGCTCCATCGTTTGCTACGCTGACTGGCGTTCGTCTGGGGCTGTAGCGCAGTCCGGTAGCGCACCTCGTTCGCATCGAGGGGGTCAGGGGTTCGAATCCCCTCAGCTCCACCCAGGTCAGAGACCGGTTTCGAACGCGTGACTGGCACCTGGCGTGGGGTTTGCAGGGGTGAGGCCCTACTGGACCTGCGGATAGCAACGGCATAGTTGGCGTTCGCTCGCCCGGACGTTGCCGCTCGCCCTGGGCCAACTCAGACGACAGCTATGGAGGATCATGCCACGCGGCCATTGAACGTGCTGGGGAAGGCAAGGCTGAGGCGCGCTCGGTTCCTTCAAGAGCTTGGCGCTCAAGTCCGTCAGTAACCGGCAACCTGCATGTTCTGGAAGAACTGTGTGGCCTGGTTGACCGCCCCGTCAGGGATACCGACATAAAAACCATCGGCGTTGACCGACTGAGCGGCGGCAGTCATCTGAGCAGCTGTCCCAAAATTTGTCGATACCTCTGAATCCATCGTGATCAGTGGATTAGTGGCCGACGCCTGGGCCAGCGCCTGGCTGAATAGCCAGTCGTACTCATTAAGGTTTGCCGTATTTGCCTCATCTTGGAGCAGATAGATATCGGAGTAGGCGGCCGTAATTCCGGCAATGTTGCAGCGGACGTACCATTGATCCAGCGTTTCTGT
>DASXLW010000226.1:0-20190 GCA_036496025.1 Streptosporangiaceae bacterium | reverse complement strand
CCACACCTCGTACTCATGCGTCAGCTCCATCCGCCGGTACCAGCGCCGCGCCGGATCGTAGCGCACGAGATCGCGCCAGTGATCGGTCCGCGCCGCGGTCCCGGCCGCGATCTCGCTCAGCTGGGCCCGGCTCAGCCTGCCCCGGGATCCGGTCCCTGGCCTGACAGGGTTGTCGCTGACGACGCTCATCATCCCTCCCGGCTTATTTCCTAGAAATTCGATTGACTTTATATGTAATAGGTTCGGGACACTACCACAGGGCGTGCCGCGCGTGCTCAATTTCTGATCGTGAGCTTCGCGCGCCGGGCTCATGCTGGCGCCGCAGCCCGGCACCGGGCCGGCCAGAGCCCGGGGCGCGGACTGCGCCGGTGCAGGCGCGAACGTAAGGTTGGGAGGCGTGAAGGCCGACCAAGGAGACGCCGCGCAGGCCGGGGGGCTGCTGATCCGCACCGCCGCTGTCGAGGATCCAGGCGAACTGATCAGCCGGCTGCCTCAGCCCGACGCGCTGGCCTGGGTGCGGCGCGGCGAGGGCCTGATCGGCTGGGGAGAGGCGGCCCGGGTCACGCTGCCCGCCGGCGAGGACAGGTTCACCGTCGCGGAGAAGTGGCTTCGCTCGGTGCTCGAGGGGGCCAGCACCGAGGACCAGGTCGACGTGCCCGGATCGGGCGCGGTGGCGTTCGGCAGCTTCACCTTCGATCCGGCCTCGGACGGATCCGTCCTGGTGCTACCCCGCGTCGTGCTCGGCCGCAGGAACGGCCAGGCCTGGCTCACCACCATCGGCGGGCCCGATGATCCCGGCCCGCCCGTGCCGGTGACCGCACCCGGCCCGGTGCGCTGGCACGACGGCAGCCTGTCCGCGCCGCAGTGGCAACGGGCGGTCGCGGCCGCGGTCGCGAGCATCAGGGCCGGACGGCTGCGCAAGGCGGTACTGGCCAGGGACCTCTACGCCACCGCGGCGCAGCCCCTCGACGTGCGCGCGCTGCTGCACCGGCTGGCCGACCGCTACCCGGACTGTTACACGTTCGCGTGCGGCGGCATGGTCGGCGCCACGCCTGAGCTGCTCATCCGCCGGGAAGGCGCCGAGATCAGTGCGCTGGTCCTGGCGGGCACGACCCCCCGCGGCCGGGACGCCACCGAAGACGAGGCCCTGGGCGCCGCGCTGCTGGCCTCGGCCAAGAACACCGAGGAGCACGCGTACGCGGCGACCGGCGTCCGCGAGGCGCTGGCGCCGCTGTGCGAGCGGCTGGCCGCCGATCCCCGGCCGTTCCTGCTGCGCCTGGCGAACGTGCAGCACCTGGCCACGGCGGTGACGGGCACGCTGTCGCCGGCGAAGACGGCCCATCCCGCGTCGGCCGGGGGCCCGGGCTCGGCTCCCTCCGCGCTGGCCGTCGCGGCGGCCCTGCACCCCACCGCGGCCGTCTGCGGCACGCCGACCGACGCGGCGATGGAGCTCATCCGCGAGCTCGAGGGAATGGACCGGGGCCGGTACGCCGGGCCGGTGGGCTGGGTGGACGCCCGCGGCAACGGCGAATGGGGGATCGCGATGCGCTGCGCCGAGATCGACGGCCCGCGGGCGCGGCTGTTCGCGGGGTGCGGGATAGTGTCGGGCTCGGACCCGGCCGCGGAGCTGGCCGAGGCGCAGACGAAGTTCCGGCCGATGCAGGACGCGCTGGACGGCGGCAACGGCTAAAGCCTTTCCGCCTAGCCTTGGTCACGACGTGATTGCGTTTGGATAACCGGTTCCGACCAGCCCTTCCCGGCGGCTCCGCGACGTGCTCAGGTGAGAAACATCCAAACGTGGGATCTCTGGTGCGAGAGATCCGTTACGCCCGCGCCGCGTGCCGGGCTCGAAGGAGCATGCACATGACACCCGTTCCTAAGCGCTTCGCCGCGCTGGCCATAGCGGCAATGGCCGCGGGCACGCTGGCGGCTTGCGGCGGCTCTTCCGGCAATAGCTCGAGCTCGTCCTCGAGCAACAGCGGCAAGCCGGTCAGCGGCGGCACCCTGAACTTCGTGTCGGCCGGCGACGTCGACCACCTGGACACGCTGTCCGCCTATTACCTGCCTACCTTCCAGCTTGAGATGGCTTTCACCCGGCAGCTGGTCAACTACTTCCCGTCGAACAACCGGGCCAGGGCGACCACGGTCGCGGCCGACGTGGCCAGCACGATCCCGACCACGTCGAACGGCGGCATCACCAACGGCGGCAAGACCTACACCTTCCACATCCGCTCGGGCGTGCAGTGGAACACCTCACCGCCCAGCCAGGTCACCTCGGCCGACTTCCTGCGCGAGTTCAAGTGGATGTGCAACCCGTCGCTCGGCGTGGGCAATCCGCTGTACTACGAGCCGGTGATCAAGGGCATGTCCAGCTTCTGCGCCGGCTTCGCCAAGGTGAAGCCGACCGCGTCGGCTATGACCTCCTACGCGAACGCGCACTCGATCTCCGGGATCAAGACGCCGAACTCGCTGACCATCCAGTTCAACCTGGTCCAGCCGGCCAACGACTTCCTCAACATCCTGGCCATGCCGTTCGCGTCGGCGCGGCCGGCCGCCTACGACAAGTACATTCCGGACAGCGCGCCGTTCCGGGCGCACACGCTGTCTGATGGCCCGTACGCGATCACCCAGTACATCGCGAACAAGAAGATCGTGCTGAGCCGGAACCCGGCCTGGAAGCAGTCCACGGACCCGCTGCGGCACCAGTACGTCAGCCAGATGGTGGTGACCGAGGGAACCGCGTCACCCCAGACCGCGCTGGCCAACGTCCAGGCCGGCACCGACGACCTGATGTGGGACCTGCCCGTGCCCACCCCGTCGATCCCGCAGCTGCAGGCCAGCAAGAACCCGGGGCTGCACATCTACACCAACACCGGCAGCAGCAACCCGTACCTGGCCTTCAACCTCAAGAGCCCGACCGCCAACCACGCGCTGGCCAAGCTCAAGGTGCGGCAGGCCATCGAGTACGCGATCAACAAGGTGGCGATCGCGAAGATCTACGGCGGCGTCAAGCTGAACCCGATACTCAACGGCGCGATCGCGCCGGGCAACATCGGCTACGCGAACTACAACTACTACCCGACCAACGGCGGCTCGGGGAACCCGGCCAAGTGCAAGCAGATGCTCGCCGCGGCGGGGTACCCGCACGGGTTCTCCATTGTCGACGCCTACCGCAACGCCGGCAACCACCCCGCGGTGTTCACCTCGGTGCAGTCCAGCCTCAAGGCGTGTGGCATCACGAGCAAGGGGATGCCGCTGGAGCAGGGCCCGTACTACGCGTTCATCGAGAACCCGGGCAACGCCGCCAAGTGGGACATCACCGAGGCCGGCTGGGTGCCCGACTGGCTGGGCAACAACGGGCGGGCGAACGTGGTGCCGCTGTTCCAGACCAACTGCGTCAACCCGACCACCAACTACGGCTGCTACAGCAGCGCGACGACCGACAACGACATCAAGCAGGCGCTGGCCGCGCCCAGCGAGTCGGCCGCCGCCCCGCTGTGGGCCAAGGCCGGCGAGCAGGTGATGAAGGACGCGCCCATCGTGCCCTTCACCACGCAGGACGTGGTCCTGTACGCCGGCTCGAAGCTGCACAACCTCATCTACAGCCCCATCGCTGAGCAGTGGAACCCGACTCAGCTCTGGGTGTCTCACTAACGCAGGTCAACCGCCATCCGGTAGAACGGGTCTCAGCACTCGTTCTACCGGATGGCTCGTGTTAGAACGAGTCATCACGTGGAAGTTATGGTCGCCGGGAGGAGCGGTTGCGATGAGCCTGCTTGAGGTGCGGGATCTGCGGGTGAGTTTCCGGACGGCCGACGGTGTGGTCCGCGCGGTGCGCGGGGTCTCGTTCGACGTCGACGCGGGGCGGACAATCGGGATCGTGGGCGAGTCGGGCAGCGGCAAGACGGTGCTGACGCAGACGCTGCTGGGCCTGACACCCGGCGCCGAGGTGTCCGGGCAGGCGGTGTTCGACGGGACCGATCTGCTCGCGCTGGACGAGGAGCAGATGCGCCGGGTCCGGGGGGCGCAGATCGCGGTGATCTTCCAGGACCCGCTGACCAGCCTGCATCCGCTGTACAAGGTGGGCTGGCAGATCTCGGAGATGATCCGGTCGCACGACAAGTCCGTATCCAAGGCGGCCGCGGCGGAGAAGTCGGTGGAGCTGCTGGACCGGGTGGGGATCCCGCACCCCCGGCAGCGGGTCAACGACTACCCGCATCAGTTTTCCGGCGGGATGCGGCAACGGGCGATGATCGCGATGGCGCTGTCGCTGTCGCCCAAGCTGATCATCGCCGATGAGCCGACGACCGCTCTGGACGCCACGGTGCAGGCGCAGATCCTGGATCTGCTGCTGCGGCTGCAGCGCGACTCCGACACCGCCCTGATCATGATCACTCATGACCTGGGCGTGGTGGCCGACATCGCCGATGAGGTGCTGGTGATGTACGCCGGCCGGGCCGCGGAGATAGCCAGCAAGCGGGACATCTTCTACCGGCCGCACCACCCCTATACCAAGGGACTCCTTGAGTCGATCCCGAACAGCTCGGCCGGGGCCGCGCGGCTGCGGCCGATCACCGGCCAGCCGCCGAGCCTGATCAACGTGCCGTCGGGGTGCGCGTTCCACCCCCGGTGCGCGTACGTGATGGACAAGTGCCTGACCGACGAGCCGGTGCTGACCCCGGTGGGCGAGGACGGGTTCCACCAGTCGGCGTGCTGGCTGCCGGTCAGTGCGGCCGGGCTGTCGGAAGAGGCCGAGGAGGCCCGCAAGCGCAGCGTCGGGGAGGCCCGCGGCGAGGCCGCGGCGAAGGTGGCCGAGGAGATCGCCGACCGGCCGGAGGCGGAAGGGAGCGTGATCGCATGACCAGCCCGCAGGCTGCCACCCCCGCCGCCGCCCCGCCTGGTGAGGACGACGTGCTGGTCCGGGTGGAGAACCTGGTCAAGTACTTCCCGATTCGCGGGCCCGGGCTGCTCGCCCGCACCGTCGGCCACGTGCAGGCGGTAGACGGGGTATCACTGGAACTGCGCCGCGGCCAGACCCTCGGCCTGGTCGGCGAGACCGGCTCCGGCAAGACCACCCTGGCCCGGTGCATCGCCGGACTGATCCCGATCACCTCCGGGCGGGTCATCTTCGACGGTCACGACATCGCCGGCCTGTCCCGGCGGGCGATGCGGCCGTACCGCCGCGATATCCAGATGATCTTCCAGGACCCCTACGGGTCGCTGAACCCGCGGCGCCGGGTCGGCTCGATCATCGGCGACCCGTTCGCCGTGCACCACACCGCGAGCGGCGCCGCCCGCAAGCGGGCGATACAGGAACTCATGGAGCGGGTCGGCCTCAACCCCGAGCACTACAACCGGTTCCCGGCCGAGTTCTCCGGCGGCCAGCGGCAGCGGATCGGGCTGGCCCGCGCGCTGGCGCTGCGGCCCAAGCTCATCATCGCGGACGAGCCCGTCTCGGCCCTGGACGTGTCGATCCAGGCCCAGATTCTCAACCTGCTCGCCGACCTGCAGAACGACTTCGGCCTGACGTACCTGTTCATCGCGCACGACCTGGAGGTGGTCCGGCACGTCAGCAACCAGGTCACGGTCATGTACCTGGGCCGGATCTGCGAGCAGGGACCCAAGGACCCGGTCTACGAGAAGCCTCGCCACCCCTACACCGCGGCGCTGCTGTCCGCCGCTCCGGCCGCCGATCCGGACGCCGCCGCCGCCCGGCAGCGGATCATCCTGACCGGCGACATCCCGTCCCCCATCAACCCCCCGTCGGGCTGCCGCTTCCACCCCCGTTGCCCGAAGGCCCAGGACCTCTGCCACGAGCAAGACCCGCCGCTCGAAACCAAGCCAGGCGACGTCCCCGAGCACCAGACCGCCTGCCACTTCCCGGTTCAGCCCGGGGAAGACCTCACCACCACCAGCACCATTGCCGCGGCCGACGCTAGTACCGGGACCGGCGGCGAGGGCAGTAGCCTCACAGGAGGTGCGGCATGAGCCTCACCGAGCTTGAGTTCCAGGGCGAGACGACAGGCAGCGGCCCCGTCCAGGTGATCCAGGGCCGCAGCCCGTGGGTGCTGGCCTGGCGCCGGCTGCGCCAGGACAAGGTGGCGGTCGCCTCCCTGATCGTGATCCTCCTGCTCGCGCTGCTGGCCATCCTCGCGCCGGTGATCGCCGCGTGGGTGGGCCACCCGCCGAACACGCCGTACACGAACCAGGGCCTGAGCAGTACCGGCCTGCCGGTCGCCCCGAGCAGCACGTTCTTCTTCGGCACCGACGACCTCGGCCGGGACCTGTTCATCCGGGTGCTCTACGGCGCGCAGGTCTCGCTGCTGGTCGGGTTCGTGTCCACGCTCATCGGCACGGTCCTCGGCGTGGCCGTCGGGATGATGGCCGGGTACTTCGGCGGCTGGATCGACACGGTGCTGGCCAGATCCACCGACGCCGTGCTGGCGTTCCCCTACGTCGTGCTGGCGCTCGCCCTGGCCGTGGTCTTCGGGCCGAGCCTGCTCGAGGTCATCGTCGTGATCTCGTTCTTCTCCTGGGCGGCCATCGCCCGGGTGGTGCGCGGGCAGACGCTGTCGATCAAGGAGAAGGAGTACATCGAGGCGGCCCGCTCGATCGGGGCCAGCCCAATGCGGATCATGGTCCTCGACATCCTGCCCAACCTGATCGCCCCCGTGCTGGTGCTGGCCACGCTCGCCATCCCGACCGCGATCGTGTTCGAGGCCACGCTGTCGTTCCTCGGCGTCGGCGTGCAGCCGCCGACCGCGAGCTGGGGCAACCTGCTCTCCCAGGCCCAGGCCTTCTACCAGACATCCTGGTGGTACCTGATCTTCCCCACCGCGTTCCTGCTCCTCACTACGCTCGCCTTCAACCTGCTCGGCGACGGGGTGCGGGACGCGCTGGACCCGCGGACCGAGCGCCTGTTCGCGGCCCAGCGCAAGCGCGGCCGCGCCAGGTCCAAGGGCGCCAAGCCCGCCGCCACGGTGGAGGGGGCGAGCTGACATGGGCTTCGCGAGCTTCCTCATCCGCCGGATACTGCTCGGCATCGTGGTGCTGTGGTTCGTCACCGTCGCCACCTTCCTGCTGTTCTTCGTGGCGCCGCAGGACCCGGCCCGGCTGCTGGCCGGAAAGAACACGACCGCGGCCCAGATCGCCAACATCAACCGCAGGCTCGGCCTGAACCAGCCACTGATCGTCCAGTACTGGCACTACTTGGACCGGCTGCTGCACGGCGACCTGGGCACCTCGTACCTCACCGGCACGTCGGTCAACACCATTCTCAAGCAGGACCTGCCGCCTACCCTGTCGCTGCTGGTAGGCGGGGTGATTCTCTGGCTCATCGTCGGGATTTCGGTGGGCATTCTCAGCGCCACCCGGGCGCGGACCCTGCTGGACCGGATCTCCACCACCGGCGTGCTCATCGGGATCACGTTCCCCACGTTCGTGCTCGGGCTCCTCTTGCTCTTCGCGATCTACAAGCCGCTCAACCAGGCCGGCTTCCACTGGATCCAGACCGGGTACGAGGGGCCCACGCAGAGCGTGTCGGGCTGGGTCGGGCACATGATCCTGCCCTGGATCACGATCGCGGCGGTGTCGGCGGCCACCTATACCCGCCTCACCCGCGGCTCCCTGCTCGACGTGCTCGGCGAGGACTACATCCGCACCGCCCGCTCCAAGGGGCTGTCCGAGCGCCGGGTGGTCTACCGGCACGGGGTCCGCGCGGCCCTCACACCGGTGGTCTCCCAGCTGGGCGTGGACATCGGCACGCTGGCCGGCGGCGCCGTCGTCACCGAGACCGTGTTCGGCCTGGGCGGGATCGGGCAGGCATCCGTCACGGCGATCACCACCGGAGACGCGCCGGTTGTGCTGGGGGTCGTTCTGATGGCCGCTCTGTTCGTGGTGGTGGCCAACCTCATCGTCGACATCTGCTACTCGATTCTCGACCCCCGGGTCAAGCTGGCCTGACACGGCCGCTTCCGCGCCGCCGCGGGCCGGCCGGTCAGGCCCGCGCGGCCGCGGTGCAGGCGTCGGCCAGCGTGGCCCGCAGCGCGGCCTGGCCGGCCCTGTCGGTTCGCGCCTCGATGATGCGCAGGCCGCCGGGTGCGGCGCCCAGCGCCTCGGGCAGGTCGGCGGTCCGCTCCAGCAGCAGGTGCGGCAGGCCGGCCGCGCGTGCGTAGTGGTCGAACCCGGCGCCGTGCGGCGTCCCGAACACCCGCTCGAACGGCGCATCGAATGCCGCCTGCTCCAGGGTCGAGAAGATCCCGCCGCCGTCGTTGTTGACCACCACGAGGCACAGGTCCGGCCGCGCTTCGTCCGGGCCCAGGACGAGGCCGGCGGCGTCGTGCAGGAAGGCGAGGTCGCCGAGCAGCGCGAAGGCGGGGCCGCCGCCGGCCGCGGTGTGCGCGAGCGCCGCGCCCATCGCCGACGAGACCAGGCCGTCGATGCCGCTGGCTCCCCGGCTGGCCATCACCCGCAGCCCGTCCCGCGGCGCCATGTGCCGGTCCAGGTCCCTGACCGGCAGGCTGGAGGCCGCCCACAGCAGCGCCCCGTCGGGCAGCGCCGCGGCCAGGTCCCGGGCCAGCGCCGGCTCGCTCAGCGCCGTCGCGTCCAGGATCTCGTCGGCCGCCCGGCTCGCCGCCGCGTCCGCGCGCTGCCAGGATCCCAGCCATGATCCGCAGCGGCCCCGGCCGGCCAGCCGCACCTCGCTGACCAGGTCGGTGGCGGTCCTGGCCGGGTCGGCCCACCGGCCCGGGCCCTGGGCGATCACCACGTGCCGGGCCGGCGGTCCGCCGGGCGGCGAGCCGCGCAGGAACGCGAGCTGGCCGCGGGACAGCCCGGGCCGGCCCGCGGACACGATCACGTCCGGCCGGTGCGCGGCTGCGAACTCCCCCCACGCGAGCAGGTAGGAGTAGCCGCGCAGCGCGTTCGGCCCGCGCCTGGCCCCCGACGACGGCTCGGCCAGCACCGGCCAGCCGGCCTGTTCGGCCAGGCGCAGCAGCGGCCCGGCGTCGTAGTCGCCGTCGCCGCAGACCACCGCCCCGCGCTCGGTCCAGGGCAGCTCGAGCACCCCGGCGGGCGCGGCCGGGGCGCCGCCGGTCACCGGCCGGGCCGCCGGGGCGGCGGCGAAGGCGGTCCATGGCGACCCGTCGGGCCGGCCGTCCAGCGGCTCGGGCCACGGCGTGTCCGCCGCGCCCGCGTCGGGCACCAGCGGGTCGCGCAGCGGCAGGTTCAGGTGCACCGGGCCGGCCAGGCCGCCCGCCGCCCCCGCGGCGTGCGCCCAGGCGCCGCAGGCCAGCGACCGCCAGTACGCCCGCATTCCCGTCCTGGCCTCCGGCACCCCCACGTCGCAGAACCAGCGCACCGCGGTCCCGTACAGCTTCACCTGGTCGATGGTCTGGTTCGCGCCGGTGCCGCGCAGCTCGGGCGGCCGGTCCGCGGTGAGCACGAGCAGGGGTACCCCGGATTCGTCCGCCTCGATCACCGCGGGGTGGAAGCTGGCGGCGGCCGTGCCGGACGTGCACAGCACGGCGACCGGGCGCCGGCTGGCCTTGGCCAGGCCGAGGGCCAGGTACGCCGCCGAGCGCTCGTCGATGCGCACGTGCAGTCGCAGGTCGGCCGCTGCCGACCGGTCCCACAGCGCCATCGCCAGCGGGGTACTCCGCGACCCCGGCGCCAGCACCGCCTCGCGCAGACCGCACCGGATCAGCTCGTCCACCAGGACCGTGCCGAGCGCGGTCGACGGATTCACCGTGGCCACCCGGCGACGCCGCCGGGACCATTTGCCCGCCCGGTAAGCAAGATCGATGTACCGTTGCCTCCCCCGCAGGGTCGGCAATGTGCCATCGACCGCCCTGGCCCTGGCCTCACGGCGCCTCCAGGTACCGCGCGGCGGCCTCGGCGCGCTCGCGCCACGGCCGCGGGTCGGTCTCCCAGGCCGCTAGCCGGTCAGGGTCCACCGCCGGCCGCCTGACCGGCAGCACGCCCCCGGTGGCGGCTAGCGGGTCGGCCGCGACGTCCCCGCACAGCAGGCTCATCGTGGCCAGCCCGCAGTCGTAAGGCAGCCCGGGCAGCGCCGCGGCCAGCGCCGCGCCGGCGGCCAGGCCGACCGAGCTCTCTACCGCGCTCGAGACCACCACGGGCAGCCCGCAGCGGTCCGCGATCTCCAGCGCGGCGCGCACCCCGCCCAGCGGGGCCGCCTTGAGCACCACGATGTCCGCTGCGCCTGCGGCTCGCACCCGCAGCGGGTCGTCGGCGCGGCGCACCGACTCGTCGGCGGCGAGCGGGACGTCCACGCCGCGGCGCAGCGCCGCCATCTCCGCCAGCGTCGCGCACGGCTGCTCGGCGTACTCCAGGCCGAACGGCGCCAGCGCGGACAGCATGCGCCGGGCGCGATCGACGTCCCAGGCGCCGTTCGCATCGACGCGGATCCGCCCGGCCGGGCCGAGCGCGTCCCTGACCGCCTCGACCCGGGCGATGTCCTCGCCGTCGTCCTGCCCGCGCTGCGCCACCTTGACCTTGGCCGTCCGGCAGCCGGCGGCGTGCACCAGGTCGCGGGCCCGGGCCGGATCCACCGCGGGCACGGTCACGTTCACCGGGACGGCGTCGCGGACGGGCTCGGGCCAGGCGACGGTGGCGGCCTCGATCGCGCACGCCAGCCAGCGGGCGCACTCCCTGGGCCCGTACTCCGGGAACGGGGAGAACTCGCCCCAGCCGGCCGGGCCCTCGATGAGCGCACCGGTACGGACCGTCACCCCCCGGAAGGGAGTCCGCATCGGGATCGCGAACGCGCGGAGGCTGCCGAGCAGGTCTGCGCCCCGGCTGGTCACGGGCGTTTGGGGAACCGGGCAAAGTCCGGGCGGCGCTTCTCGCGGAACGCGTCGCGGCCCTCCTGCGCCTCCTCGCTCATGTAGTACAGCAGGGTCGCGTCCCCGGCGAACTGCTGCATGCCCGCGGCGCCGTCGGTCACCGCGTTCAACGCGCCCTTGAGCATGCGCAGCGCGAGCGGCGACTTGGCCAGCAGCTCGCGCGCCCAGCTGACCGTCTCCTCCTCCAGCCGGTCCAGCGGGACCACCGCGTTGACCAGGCCCATGTCCAGGGCCTGCCGGGCGTCGTACTGGCGGCACAGGTACCAGATCTCACGCGCCTTCTTCAGCCCGACGGTCTCCGCGAGCAGCCAGGAGCCGTAGCCGCCGTCGAAGGAGCCGACCTTCGGGCCGGTCTGGCCGAAGACCGCGTTGTCGGCCGCGATCGTGAGGTCGCAGCAGACGTGCAGCACGTGCCCGCCGCCGATCGCGTACCCGGCGACCATGGCGATCACCGGCTTGGGGGTGCGCCGGATCTGTACCTGCAGGTCAAGCACGTTGAGCCGGCCGACGCCCTGGGCGTCGACGTACCCGTCATCGCCGCGGATCTTCTGGTCGCCGCCGGAGCAGAAGGCCTGCGTGCCCGCCCCGGTGAAGATGATCACGCCGGTGTCCGGGTCATCGCGGGCCGTGTTGAACGCGCCGGACAGCTCGAACAAGGTGGTGGGGCGGAACGCGTTCCGCACTTCGGGCCGGTTGATCGTGATCTTGGCGATGCCCTCGCCGGTCTCGTAGACGATATCGGTGTACTCCTGTCCCGGAGCCGGTCCCGATCGCTGCCAGTCGACCAATGCAACCTCCTGCTGAGCATGCTGCGCCCGTGCTGTGCCACCTCACCCGCCGCGATGGCCATCCGTGCCCCGCGGTTAACCTTACGACGATGTCTGAACGGCCCCTGTACGCGGCTCTGCTCGAGCCCGCCGACCTGCTCGCGCCGCTGGCCGCCGCCCTGGACGGGACGGGGCCGGCGGTGCTGCCGCTCGACCCCTCGCTGCCGGCCGCCCGGATCGAGCAGCTGATCACCGAGCTCGCCCCCGATGCGGTGCTGACGCCGGACGGACCGCGCCGCACCGGGTACCGGCCGGGCCGGCCGGCCGCCGAGGGCACCGCGGTGGTCATCGTCACGTCGGGCTCGACCGGGCAGCCGAAGGGCGTGGAGCTGAGCGCGGCCGCGTTGCTGCACTCGGCGCGGGCCAGCCTGAACCGGATCGGGGCCCGCCGCGGTGAGCGCTGGCTGTGCTGCCTGCCGGTCAGTCACATCGCCGGGATCCAGGTGCTCGTCCGATCGCTGGTCGCGGGCACGGTGCCGGTGATCGCCGATCGGCCCGACCCCGGGCTGGCCGCGGCCTGCGGCGGCGCGCACGTGTCTGTGGTGCCCACTCAGCTGCACCGGCTGCTGAGCGCCGGGACCGACCTGGCCCCGTTCGGGACGATCCTGCTCGGCGGGGCGGGCGCTCCGGCCCGGCTGCTGGCCGAGGCGGCCGGGGCGGGCGGCCGGGTCGTGACCACGTACGGCATGACCGAAACCTGCGGCGGGTGCGTGTACGACGGGATGCCGCTGGACGGTGTGCGCGTCGCGGCCGGTCCGGACGGCCGGATCCGCATCGCCGGGCCGGTGCTGTTCACCGGCTACCGGGACCGGCGCGGCCTGGCCGCCGCGACGACCGCCGACGGCTGGTTCAGCACTTCGGATCTCGGCTCGGTCGGGTCGTCTGGCCGGCTCACCGTACGCGGCCGCGCGGACGACGTGATCAGCACCGGGGGCGAGAAGGTGATCGCCGGCGAGGTCGCCGCGGTGCTGGAGAGCTGCCCGGCCGTCGCCGCGGCGGCCGTGTTCGGGCGGCCGGACGACGAATGGGGCGAGCGGGTCACCGCGGTGGTCGAGCCCGCCGATCCGGCCGCGCCGCCGGACCTCGCCGCACTGCGCGCGCACGTGCGGAGGGTGCTGCCCGCGAGCGCCGCCCCCCGGGAGCTTACGATTGTGGAACAGATGCCGCTATTGCCCTCGGGAAAGCCGGACCTGCGGAGGTTGCGAACCGAAGATCCGGGGTAGCTGTGCTGACCGGGAACAATTACAGGTGCGGAGCGTTACTAATAAGTGCCTGCGCTTAGCGCCCAGGGCGCCGCGGGACCCCGCAGCTTTACGCGCCGGCCAGGCGCGCGAAAGCAGCGCATGCCCGGTGTGCTTTCCCTTCCGGAGGAGGTGTGTCATGTCGCGGACCGCGACCGCCGCGTCACCCGCACGGGGTGACGAGGCGACGATGACGCGCGTGGACGTCCTGGTCCAGCGCGGACGCGGCCGAGGCCAGCTGTCGCTGCCCGAGCTCCGGGCGGCCTTTGAGGAAGCCGGTATTCCCGCAGCTGAGGGGCGGTCGATTCTGCGCGAGCTCGCCGAGGCAGGGGTTCGGCTTGGTAACGAGCCGGCCGATGCCGCCACGCGCCCCGAGGCCGTCGCCGACCGGGGAACCGACTCAGACGCGGAAGCCGATGTCGAGGCGGAGGCCGTGATCATCGCCGAGGCAGAGGCCGCCGCGGCGGCCATCACCGCCGAGGGCACCAGCCTGCTCGAAGCCGACCTCGATGACCACACGCCCGCCATGGGCGACTCGGTGCACACCTACCTCAAGTCCATCGGCCGCACGAGCCTGCTGACCGCCGAGCAGGAGGTGGACCTGGCCAAGCGGATCGAGGCCGGGCTCTACGCCGAGCACAAGCTGGACACCGAGCCGGATCTCGATCCGGAGTACCGGCGTGAGCTCACCGAGCTCGCCGAGGACGGCAGGCTCGCCAAGGCGCACATGCTCGAGGCGAACCTGCGGCTCGTGGTTTCGGTGGCCAAGAAGTACAGCGACCGCGGGCTGACCCTGCTCGACGTCGTGCAGGAGGGGAACCTCGGCCTGATCAGGGCGGTCGAGAAGTTCGACTACACCAAGGGCTACAAGTTCTCCACCTACGCCATGTGGTGGATCCGGCAGGCGATCCAGCGCGGCTTCGCCGACTCGGCCCGGACCATCCGGCTGCCGGTGCACGTGCTGGAGATGCTCAGCAAGCTGAGCCGCGTCGAGCGCGACATGCACCAGCGGCTGGGCCGGGAGCCGACGCCCGAGGAGCTGGCCGTCGAGCTGGACCGCACCCCGGACCAGATCGAGGAGCTGCTCCGCACGAGCAGGCAGCCGATCAGCCTGGACTCCACCATCGGTGAGGACGGGGAGACCAGCATCGGTGACCTGATCGAGGACGTGGACGCGCCGGAGGCCTCCGAGCTCGTCGACCGGCAGCTGATGGCCAGCCAGCTGAGGAGCGCGCTCGCCTGCCTGAGCCCGCGCGAGGCCACGATCATGTCGATGCGGTTCGGGCTGTACGACGGCAACCCCCACACGCTCGATGAGATCGGCCGGGCACTGGGCCTGACCAGGGAGCGCATCCGGCAGCTAGAGAAGCAGTCGCTGTCCAAGCTGCGGCACCCCAGCCGCGCCCAGCCGCTGCTCGACTTCGCGAGCTGACGCGGCCGTTCCCGCCGATCCCGGGCCAGCGAGCCGGGCCCGACCTCCCGCCGGGCCCGGCTCGCTGGCGTCAGGATAGGGCGATGGAGGTACTGAGCAGCAGGATCCTGATCCGCCCGGCCGACCCTGACCGGAGCCGCCGCTTCTACCGTGACGTGCTGGGCCTGGCGGTGTACCGGGAGTTCGGTCCCGCGGCCGATCCCGGCGTGGTGTTTTTCCTGGGCCAGGGGCTGCTGGAGGTGTCGGGGCGCGGCGCCGGCCCCGGACCGGGCCCGGTGACGATCTGGCTTCAGGTCAGGGACGTGCACGCCGAGCACGAGCGGCTGAGCGCAGCGCAGGTGCGGGTGGTGCGCGGGCCAGCCACCGAGCCGTGGGGGCTGACCGAGATGTGGATCGAGGACCCGGACGGCATCCGCATCGTCCTGGTCGAGGTGCCCGCCGACCACCCGCTGCGTCGCGACCCGCGTTAGCTCAGGCCCGCCTTCGCCCAGATCGAGACGTGCTGGCGGCTCTCGCTGGTGAAGGGCGCGCGCGTCCACCCGTCCCACCGTTCGCGCAGCCGCATCCCGGCTAGCTGGGCCATCAGGTCCAGCTCGGCCGGCCACACGTAACGGAACGGGATCGAGGTGTACTCGCCGCGGCCAGCGCTGACCCTGACGTAGTTCGAGCTCATCGCCTGGGTGGCGATGTCGTAGCGGTCGAACGCCCACCGCGTGGGGCTGACGTGGAACGGCACCACGTCCTGCCCGGGCGGGAGCCTGCGCAGCTCCGGAACGTGCACTTCGATGACGAAGCAGCCGCCGGGTTCCAGGTGAGCCGCGGCGTTGCCGAAGCAGGCGACCTGCTCCTCCTGGGTGGTCAGGTTCATGATCGTGTTGAAGATCAGGTACACCAGGGCGAAGGTCCCCTCCACCCTGGCCGTGGCGAAGTCGCCTATCGTGACCCCGATCTGATCGCCGCCCGGCTTGGCGCGCAGCCGGGCCACCATCGCCCGCGACATGTCGATGCCGTGCACCCGGACCCCGCGGGCGGCCAGCGGCAGCGCGATGCGCCCGGTCCCGATGCCCAGTTCCAGCGCCCGGCCCTGGCCGGCCAGTTCCGCCAGCACCTCAACGGCCGGGCCCACCATGCCGGGGGCGAACATGTCCGCCGACGATTCGTCGTAGTGGGCCGCTACAGATTCTCCGAAGAAGCCGTCTTCATCGCTCATCGCCGGACCGTACCGCACCAGGACGCCAGGCGGTCGCGGTAGGGTGCCCTGCGTGACCGTCAACATCGAGGTGCTCAACGAGGTGACGGGCGAGACGCTCAAGGCCTTCGGCCGGCTGATGCCTCAGCTGTCTCGATCCGCGGCGCCGCTGGACCATGCGGCCCTGACCCGGGTGGTCACCGCTTCGTGCAACACCGTGCTGGTGGCCCGCGTTCAGGCCGCGGCGGGCGGACCGGGTGAGATCATCGGCACGCTGACGCTGACGATGTTCCCGATCCCCACCGGCCTGCGGGCCCGGATCGAGGACGTGGTCGTCGATGAGGCGGCCCGGGGGCAGGGCGCGGCCACCGCGCTCACGATGGAGGCCCTGCGCATCGCCCGGGCACAGGGCGCGCGGAACGTGGATCTGACCTCGCGGCCGTCGCGTGAGGCGGCCGGCCGGCTGTACGAGCACCTGGGTTTCCAGCGTCGCGACTCGCGGCAGTACCGGTTCACGATCGAGGCCGGGTAGCCGCCGGCACCGGCCCGGGCGAGCGGCCTGCCGTGCGCCCGCGGTCCTGTGGCCGGGCGCCCTCACTTGATGCGGACACGCGGGTCGAGCAGCGTATAGCAGAAGTCGACGATGAGGTTGGCCAGGACGACGAACACGGCGGCGACCAGCACGAAGCCGATGATCACGGGCAGGTTCCCCTGATCGATGGCCGCGACGGAGTCAGAGCCGATGCCGCCGATGCCGAACACCGCCTCGATGACCACCACGCCGCCGAGCAGGGTGCCGACGTCGACGCCCAGCTGGGACACGACGGGGGTCAGGGCCGACCGCAGCCCGTGCCGGAAGACGACCCGTCGCTCGGATAGCCCCTTCGCGCGGGCGGTCCGGATGTAGTCCTCGCTCATCGTGTCGATCAGGGAACCGCGGGAGAGCCGGGAGTAGACCGCCGCCGATACGGTGGCGAGCGCGATCCAGGGCAGGATCATGTGTCCCACCCAGCCCGTGATGCTCTGCGTCGGGCCCTCATAGCCGTCCTGTATCCAGGTGAACCCGTGCTTGTTCAGCTGCAGGAAGACTCCCCACAGCAGCAGCTGGCCGAGGACGAACGTGGGCAGCGACAGCCCGACGAGCACGCCGAACGTCGACGCCCGGTCGAATACGCTGCGCGGCCGCGTCGCGCTGATGATCCCGACCCCCAGGCCGACGACCAGCCAGAGCAGCACGCCGCCGACGACCACGGAGGCAGTCCGGGGCAGGTCCTGGGCCAGGATCGTGTTGACCGACTCGCCATTGGCGTAGGAGTAGCCGAGGTTGCCGTGCAGCAGCCGGTCGAGGAAGTGCCAGTACTGCACCACGATCGGCTGGTTGAGCCCGAGCTGCCTGGTGATCTGCTGGAGCTCGGCGGCGGTCGGTTCCTTGCCCGCCATCTGCCGGGCGACCGAGATGGCCGGCCTGGTGAAGAACAGCAGGAACGCGCCGAGGCTGACCGCCCACAGCACCACGATGCCAGCCACGGTCCGCCTGATGAGGAAGGTAACCAGCGTCAACGACTGGGATGCGGCCGGCCCGGCGCTCCCGTCGTCAGGGGCCTTGTCCGGCTCCGGGGCGGCGCCGGGGCCGGCCGGGGCGCCGACTGCGCCCGGGGGCGCCGGCGCGGCCGCCGGCGGGACCGCCGGCGGCCGAACATCGTCGCGATCGGCGGCCCGGACCCGCGTCACGCCCGCCGCGTCCCGTTCCGGCCCGCTGCCGGGCGCCCCCCGGGCGTCCCCGGCGGCACCGGGCGCCATCGCCCCCAGCCGAACGTAGCCCGTGGCCCCGGCCGGCTCGGCGCCCGTCGCGGGCACGACGGCAGATGGCCTGCGCTTGCGCCGGCGCCGTCGGCGACCCGCGAACACGCGCTCGGTCCTCGGATCCAGCGCGTCCCTGATCCCGTCACCGAGCAGGTTGAACGCGAGCGTCGTGATCAGCAGCGCCAGGGCCGGGAACACCAGGTACCACCAGGCCACGCTGTAGTAGCTCTGTGCCCCGGCCAGCAGGTTGCCCCAGCTCGGCGTCGGCGGCTGCACGCCCAGGCCGAGGAACGACAGGGTCGCCTCGAAGATGATCGCCGCCGGGATGGACAGCGTGGCGAGCACGAGCACCGGACCCATCAGGTTCGGCATGATGTCGATGAACATGACCCGCCACGGGCCCGCGCCGACCGACCTGGCGGCCTCGATGTACTCCTTCTCCTTGATCGATAGTGTCTGGCCCCGCACCACGCGCGCGATGCCCGACCAGGCGAAGAACGAGATGACGCCGATCACCACGGGCAGGCTCGGCCCGAGCACCACGGCGAGCGCGAGCCCGAGGATGATGTACGGGAAGGCCAGCACGGCGTCGGTGAGCCGGGACAGGACCGTGTCGATCCAGCCGCCGTAGTAGCCGGCCGTCATCCCGATGGCCACGCCCGCAACGGTGCCGATCACGGTGGTGACGACGCCGACGAACAGCGAGATGCGCGCGCCGTACAGGATCCGGACGAACAGGTCACGGCCGAGTTCGTCGGCGCCCAGCCAGAACTGCTTGCCGGGCCCGACCGGGACGCCGGTCGCGGAGATGCCGGTGTTGGGAAACTGCTGGGTCGGGCCGTGGCCGGTCAGCGCGGCGAACGCGGGCGCGGCGATGGCGAGCCCGGCAATGATCACGATCACGATCGCGCTGGCCACCGCCACCTTGTCGCCGCGCAGCCGCTGCCAGGTGAGCCGCCACTGGCTGCGCCCCTCGATGGTCGCTGCGGGCGCGTCCTCGGCCCTGCGGGCCTGGAACTCGATTTCGGTGACGCTCATGCTGAGGCCATTATGCGCGGCCCCTCCGCGCCCGCGGGGGCTGGCCGGTCACGGGTGGTTCGGGTTCAGCCAGATGTTCGTGAAGTCCCATCCCTGGACGATCGTGTTGAAGTTGGCGGTGCCGGCGGTCGCGCTGTGCACCCGGGTGCTCGCGTACTGGGTGATCTGGGCCGAGACCAGCGGGACGATCGCGGCGTCGTTCATCACGGTCAGGTTCGCCTGGCGCCACATCGACGCGGCGGCCGACACCGAGGAGGACTTGAGCGCCTGGCTGATCAGCTTGTCCACGGTGGGGCTGCTGTAGCAGCCGGCGTTGACCGTGCCGAGCGAGCAGTTGGTCTGGAACAGCGGCTGGATGAGCGTGCGGCCGTTGTTGCCGAACCAGTCAGGGAACCAGCTGCCGGTGGCCATGTCCCAGGTGCCCGGCTTGCTGGTCTGCGGTGTGTTGCCCAGGTCGGTGAAGTAGGCGCCGCCGCTCGGCTTCGGCATGCCTTTGAGCGTGATGCCGCACCGGGCCAGGCTGCCCTGGATGGACTGGAAGATGGTGGTGTTGCCGCTGTCGTTCGGGTACAGGTAGCCGAGCGTCAGCCCGTGCGGGTAGCCGGCGCTGGCCAGCAGCGACTTGCACCTGGCCGGGTTGCCCTCGTTGTTCGGGGTGGCGTACTTGGTGTAGGGCTGGTAGCCGATGTTACCGGGCCCGATCGCGCTGCTCAGGACCTTGTTGATGGCCGGCCCGCCGTTCACCTTGACGACCGCGGACTTGTTCACGGCGAACTGGATCGCCTGGCGGACGGCGAGTTTCCTCATCGCGCCGCCGGAGTTGGGCGAGCGCAGGTTGAGGATGATGTAGGGGTTGAGGTTGCTGCTCGGCCAGATCCGCAGCCGCTTGTCGTTGCTGGCCTGCAGGCTCGCGATGTTCTGCGACGGGATGCCCAGGTCGGCCAGGAACAGGTCCTGGCTACCCGCTTGCAGGTCGGTGAGCACGGTCTGTTCCGAGCTGGTGCCCAGGGTCACCACGACCTTGGTCACGTACTGGTGGCGGAGCGGGTCGGTGGCCTGCTTCCAGGCCGGGTTCGGTGTCAGGACGATTGACTTGTTGGGTACGTAGGACGAGACCTGGTACGGGCCGTCCGACATCGTGTGCTGGTTGAGCTGCGCGCTGCCCGGCAGGTACGCGTCGTATTCCTGGGGCCTGGCCGACACGAACGGCAGCGCCATGATCTGGTTGAAGTCGCTGGCCGGCTGGGTGAGCTTGACCTGCAGGGTCAGCGGACCGGGGGCGGAGAGCCCGGTAATCGGGTGGCTGTTCTGCCAGGCCGCGACGTTCGCCGGGGTCACCTTCGCGTGCTTGAAGTGACCGGCCTCGGTGTTGCAGTAGCTGCTGAACCCGGCGATCGTGCTGGTGAAGTACGTCGAGTTGCCCACCGGGAACTGCCCCGGGTTACAGAACGCCTGGAATTCCCGGATGAAGTCGGCGGCGGTCACCTGGCGCGGTGGCGAGGAGTTCCAGTCCACGCCGGAGCGGATGTGGTACGTGTAAACCAGCCCGTTGCCTGAGATCCCGCCGTTGGCCGTGCTGGGCACCTGCGTCGCCATGTCGGGCACCAGCGTGGTGGACCTGGTCCAGGCGGTCCCGGAGGCCGTGGGCGGCGAGGTGGTCGGGTAGCTCAGCAGCTGGCGGGCATAGCCGCGCTCGAGCTCGTAACCTGCGAAGTTGTAGGTGGGTATCGGGTCGAGCGAGCCGGGACCGGTGTTCGAGATGACGCGCAGCGTGCCGCCCTTCAGCGGCGCCCCCGAA
>DASXLW010000225.1:0-4580 GCA_036496025.1 Streptosporangiaceae bacterium | reverse complement strand
GCTTCGGCGTAGGCCAGATCCAGGCTGCCCCGCTCGGGTCCCTGGCCGTTCCAGGGAGGCGGCCCGGCGGGCTGCTGCGGCGGCAGCGCGATCGAGTGGAACTGCGAGTCCGGGTGCAGCGGCACGCCGCTCCAGCGCGCGATCTCGCTCCAGCGCACCGGCCGGGTGTCCCGGCCCAGGGACGCCCGGACCGGGTTGAGCAGCCGGGCATAGGCCGGGAAGCCCCGCGGGATCACGGAGGCGACCAGGCCGTGCTCGAACGGGGCCAGGGCCGCCGCGATCCAGTCGGCCGCCTCGACGGCCTTGCTCCACTGCGTTTGCGCCGCGGCGGTCTGCTCCACCTTCGGCACCCTATCCGGCCGGGAGCGGGTGCAACCGGCGATCGGGACCGGCTGGCGTGCATGCCGGCCCGATCGGTCAGCCCGCCGGGCCGCCCGCTACCGACGCGGCCGCGGGTCAGGGCGGTCCACGTTCCAGTATCTGATCACCGACGGCATCCAGTAGTTGTCGTCGCGGGGACTCACCGAGAACCGGGTGATCACGCGCTGGCCGCCCTGCTGATCGCCATACAGCAGGTCGACCGTCACCGGCATGCGGGACCTGATGGCCTCCAGCGCCGCCGTGAATTCCGGGTCGTCGTGATCACGGAATGCCGCCTGCCAGAACCCCGTGTCGTTCACTGGGATGTAGAGATCCCGGCCCTGCAGCCGGAATGTGTCGGGAGGCGGATGGGTCGTGCCCATGTCGGTCGCGCGCTGCGGGTAGAACCGCCAGCCGTGGATGACGGCCACGCCGCTGCCGGCGTTATGCAATGACATGGCCAGGTAGACCGTCTCCTGGCCGTGGTCGCCGTCGGCGTCACCCACCATCGAGCCGCCCGGGAGCTTAACCCAACGCTCGTCGCTAAACATGATCTTCTGCTCCGGGGCGTCGCGCCGTGACTGAATGAGCAGCGGGGCCAGCCCGGCTTGCAGTGACGTTTCCGCGGCGCGTGCGGTCCTGTTGCCCGAGCGGACGGCGGAGAACGTGGCCACGGCCAGCACGAGCGTCCCGGCCGCGGTGGCCAGCGACGCTATCGTGTCCCAGTTCGGTGTCACATTCGAGAGCCTAACCAGGTCAGGCCCGCGAGTTCTCCCGGCCAGCGGCGTGGCCGGGGCGGTGGCCTGCGGAAAACGTGCGGCTACCTGGCGCAGATGACCACCGGTGCGGGCAGCTCATGAGTACGATTGAGCCTGCCCCGGCCCTCCCTTGACGTGATTGCGGACACCGCATGATTGTGCTGCTCATTGCTGCCCTGGCCGCAGCGGCACTGCTGGCTGGCGGCGTGACGATCGCCAGGTCGCGGGCCCGCGAACGGCAGCGCCGTGACCGCCAGCACCGGGCCCGGGTGGCCACCGCTGCCGCCGAAGCACGAGCGGAAGAGGAACGGCGCCGGGCCGCGCTCGACGCCAGTGACGCGCTCACCTCGGTAATGCCGGCCATCAGGCTGCCCTGGCCGAAGCAACCGCAGGAATCCGCGCCGCACGATGATGGCTACGCGTCCCTCAGGGACTGGCCACGGTTCCCGGCCGCCGTGCCGTTCCAGGCCCGGGAAGAGCCCGAGCGCGCCCCTGCGCCGGCCCGTCCGGCCGAGCGACTGGCGCCCGCTCCCCTGCCGCCCGGATGGACGGCGCCCGCTGCTCCCCGGACCGAGCGTGGCGCGCCCGCCGACCACCCGCGCCGCCGGCCGGGGCACGGCGCCCACCGGGGCGGGCACGCGAAAGGCCGCCACGGCTGAGCCGGGATCCGGCGGGACCCCGGCTACGGGGTGCGCACGGGCTGGGCCGCCGCCTCGCCGGGCTGCAGCCTGGCCGCAGTCCGGGCCGCGGTGGCCAACGCCCACCTCCCGGTGGTCAGCCAGCCGAGCAGGAACACGACCACGCCGCATCCCGCCAGCACCCACCAGCCGACGTGACTGGCCGAGGCAAAGGTGGCCGCCAGCGACCCGTGGATGCCGGACATGACCAGCGAGCCGGTCACGGCCACGCCCAGTGACTGGCCGACCTGGCGGCTCGCCGAGGCGATCGCGGCCGCCACGCCCGCTTGCGCGACCGGCATGCCGGAGACCGCGGCGTTGGTGATCGGCGCGTTCACCAGGCCGAACCCCACGCCGAAGATCACATAGGCCAGGAACAGCCAGCCGACCGGGGTGTCGTTGGTCAGCCCGGTCAGCAGCGTGCAGCCCACCGCGATGGCCAGCCCGGCCGCCAGCAGCGGCAGCCGCGATCCCCTACTGCCGACGATGCGCCCGGACAGCGGGCCGAAGATGACGGTCATCACCGCCATCGGCAGAGTGAAGAGCCCCGCGTGCAATGGCGAGAACCCGCGAGCGTCCTGCAGGTACAGCGTGTTGAGGAACAGGAAGCCGCCCAGCGCCGCGAACGCGTTCACCGCGATCACCGTCGCGCCAGTGAACGGCGCGCTGGAGAAGAATCGCAGGTCGAGCAACGGCTCGTCGCGACGCGGCTCGTAGAGCAAGAAGGCCACGAGCGCGGCGGCCGACAAGGCGAAGAAGGAGATGATCTTCGGTGACGACCAGCCGGATGCCGGGGCCTCGATGATGCCGTACGTGAGCGAGCCGAGGATGATGATCACCAGCACCTGGCCCAGCGGGTCGATCCGGCGGCCCAGCGCCGCGCGCGACTCGGGCACGAACAGACCGGTAAGGACCACTGCCACCAGGCCGATCGGCACGTTGACCCAGAAGATGCCCCGCCAGCCCACCGACGTCACCAGGACCCCGCCGAGCACCGGGCCCAACGCCATGCTGATCCCGATCACGCCGCCCCAGATGCCGATGGCCCGGGCCCGCTCGGCCCGGTCGGTGAACGTGTTGGTGATGATGGACATCGCCACCGGGTTGAGCATGGATCCGCCGACGGCCTGCACCATCCGGAACGCGATCAGCCAGCCCAGCGACGGCGCCAGGCTGCATAGCAGGGAACCGGCCGTGAAAGTCACCAGTCCCGTCTGGAAGACCCGCCGGCGGCCGATCCGGTCCGCGATGGAACCAGACAGCATCAGTAGCGAGGCCAGCACGAGCGTGTAGGCCGCGACCGTCCACTGCAACCCCGATACCGAGGCGTTGAGCTCTCTGCGGATGGAGGGCAGGGCCACGTTGACGATCGTGTTGTCCAGCCCGACGATCAGCAGGCTCATGCAGCAGATTGCGAGGATGAGGTACCGCCGGCGGCGGCTCGGCTCGGGCATACATACCTCGGCAAGCGTCGGGACCTCATCGTTGCTGTACGACAACTAACCAAATACCCAGGCACCCGCGGTGACTCCCCCGGCCCGGCGTGAGATCGGTCACCGCGACCCGTTACCGCGGCTCACGCGGCACACGGCCACCGGGCGCGGCGTGGCGGCCGCGCCGCCGACGCGCCCGGCGCCGGCCGCGCGGCCTGCGGTGATCGTTCCGGATCTCCTGCGGCAAGGGAGGTCACCTCGGTACATTTGTGATTCGTAGCAGGACTTAGGGCATCAGGGACGCAACCGGCATCCGACGCGCAACTGAGCACGCGCCGTCCGGTGCCCTTGCCGTCCGGGAGAGCAGGTGACCGCAGCGGTGATGGCTGGGTGAGTCACAGGCTGCTGCGGCTAGAAATCCCCGTGTTCCCGGAACGCCGGATGTTCCGGATCCACGACGCGGGGGTTGACCCGGACGCACCCGGTGGCCCGCTCCCTCCCGTCGGCGCCCTGGTCAGCCTGAACCGCGAGCAGCTCTGGGTGGGAAGCCTGCAGGAGCACGTCCCGGTCAAGGTGGTCCTCGAGGAGTGGGGGGGAGCACCCACAGCCTGCGGCGACGGCTGGGACGAGGAGGCCAAGGGCCACCTCTACCTGCGCGGGCTGCTCTCGGTCGACATGGGCTCGGCCGGGCCCGCCGTCGCCGGGGTACGGCTAGCGGGCGGTGTGGGCGATTACTCGGTGCGGGTCTACGCCAGGAACCGCGAGCAGGTGTTCGAGCTCTATCACGAGCTTTTCGACCGTTACGGCGATCCGCTCGGCGATGAGTTCCAGCGCGCCCGGATGGACCTGGAGAGCTTGGAACAGTACCTCATCCAGCTATGGCGTCAGTCCTGAGCCCGCGCCGCGGCCGAGAGGTTTGGCGAGCCCGGAGGTGCCGGGCGACCCGGTAGTGGCCGCGTTGCTGCCGTTCCGCGCCGAAAATGCCGAGTGCGCGGGCGAGGCGGTGGAATGAACCCCGCCGAGCCGGGCAGTGGTCTGGCTGCGGAACGGTATGAGCGCGTAGACGAACACCGATACGACGCCCACGACCACGAGCATGAGCAACGATGCCACCAGGCGGGATCGCGCCGACCGGGTGGCAAAGGTCAACCTGGGCAGCCGGAAAGCAGTAAGGCGGGCAGCGAGCACAGGATCGTCGTCGGCGAGACGATGCTCGATCTCGGCGAGCATGCGCTGCTCGTCCATCGAAAGCGCCATGGCGCCACCTCCGCCTAGAGCGTGGGTGGATAAGTACCACTATCCCCCAACGCGCGATTTTTCGCCTCACCCGAGACGGTACTAATTCGGCCATC